>CAMBXM010000179.1 GCA_945871815.1 Singulisphaera sp. GP187 | reverse complement strand
GTGCAGTGCCCAGAAGAATCGCTGTCGGTGGTTCTGGATGATCTGCACCTTCGAGGAGCAGTGGTGCGTCAAGTCAGCAGCGGCCGGTTGGGTTCGAAGGTGCAAGCGCGGGGCGCGTTGAGCTCATTCCTAGGCTACCCGACTCGCTTGCGCTCCCTAACCAAGGGGCGAGGCGACGTCAGTCTCGCGCCGGCAGGCCTGAGCGACGGATCTGGCAGCGACAAACCTGCAGGTGGCACGCAGAATTGAGTGAACGCACGCTTGACCGGCGGGGCCAGCATCTGTATCTTGCCGGGCCCCTCGCGTCTCTAGGAGCACATGTTTCATGTAACCCTAAGCGACTAGTGAGGTTGCGTTCGCAGAAGCTTGCGAAGCCCGGCCCGACCAGAACGACACCGCCAAGGCTGCTCGATCATGCAGGAGAAAATCCAGATTCGAATGGAGGCCTACGACCACGAGGCGCTTGATCAAGCGGCCTTGGACATCGTGGAAACCAGCAAGCGCACTGGAGCACGGGTTGCCGGACCTGTGCCGCTTCCGACTCGCATCGAGCGTTACACCGTGCTGCGTTCCCCTCACGTCGACAAGAAGAGCCGCGAACAGTTCGAGATCCGCACGCACAAGCGGCTGATTCACATCTCCGACCCGACGACCAAGACCGTGGACGCGTTGAGCAAGCTCAACATGCCGGCTGGCGTCGACATTCGCATCAAGGCGACGAGCTGATCGTCCCGCAGCACCCAAGCGAGCGAACCCATGGCTGAGGTCAAGATCCTGCAGGGCGGGTCCGTCAAGGCGACGGACGTCGATGCCTCGTTGTTTGGTACCCGCGTTCTCGGCCGTACGCTGAAGGACGCGGTGGTGATGTATGAGGCCAACGCACGGGCTGGCACGCACAAGACCAAGACTCGTGCTGAGGTCCGTGGTCCCAACCACAAGCTCTATCCGCAGAAGCACACTGGTCGCGCCCGTATGGGTACCGACAAGTCTCCCCTTTGGCGTGGTGGCGGTGTGACGATGGGGCCTCGGCCGCGCGACTACAGCTACGCGATGCCGATTCAGGCTCGTCGGGCGGCGGTGCGCAATGCCATCTTCACCAAGTTCCGCGACGGCGAGGTTGCCGTGGTAGATGGCTTCCCAATGGGTAAGCCAAACACGAAGGCCGCCCGAGCTCTGCTCGAGCAGGTCGGCATGGGGCGCGGGACGACCGTCGTGACGCACGAGAACGATCGCACCTTGTGGCGCTCGCTGCGCAATCTGCCGCTCGTAGAAGTCTGCACGGTTGCGGACCTGAACGCGCACCAGGTGTTGTTGCGTCGTTGGCTGGTTGTCACGCCAGCCGCGCTCGAGGCCATGAAGCAGCGTTTCGGTCGCAGTCCGACCGCCGAGGGAGCTCGCTGATGAGCAAGATCAACCAGTTCTACGAGTTGCTGCGTCGTCCGCACGTGACCGAGAAGTCCACGGTGTTGCAGAGTCTGCGTAATCAGCACTCCTTCCGTGTGGCCCCGACCGCAAACAAGTCTGAGATCAAGAAGGCCATCGAGGCTCTGTTCTCTGTCAAGGTGGTCAAGGTCAACATCCTGAATACCCCGAGCAAGAGCCGTCGAGCATTCGGTCGACCTGGCGAAACGCGTGCCTGGAAGAAGGCCATCGTAACGCTCCGAAAGGGCGACTCGCTCGAGACCGTCTGATCCGCGGAACCAGATACCCAGGAAACAGCCGTGCCAGTCAAGGTCTACCAGCCAACCTCCGCAGGACGCCGCAACTCGTCGGTGCTTGATTTCAAGCACCTGACGAAGGGTAAGCGCCGAGAGAAATCCCTCTCCAGCCGCATCTCGGATCACACGGGCCATAACGTTCACGGGCACATTACGTCGCGGTTCCGCGGCGGTGGCGCGCGCAAGATCTACCGAAAGGTCGACTTCCTCCGCTACAAGGATGGCGTTCCGGCGAACGTGGCGGCGATCGAGTATGACCCGAACCGAACGGCAGACCTTGCGCTTCTGCACTATGCAGATGGGGAGAAGCGCTACATTCTTGCTCCAAAGGGGCTGAAGGTCGGCATGAAGGTGCTGTCCGGTGAGAAGGTCGAGCCGGATGTGGGCAACTCGATGCCACTTGAGACCATTCCGTTGGGCCTCCAGATTCACAATGTGGAGATGCAACCCGGTAAGGGCGGTCAGATCGCTCGCTCGGCTGGCAACACCTGCCAACTGCTCGCTCGCGATGGCGATTACGCCTCGGTGATCATGCCCTCGGGCGAAATGCGTAAGATCCACGTGCGCTGCCGTGCGACCATTGGATCCATCGGCAACGGCGACTGGCAGAACGTGCGTTGGGGTAAGGCTGGCCGTGTGCGTCACATGGGCCGCCGTCCTCATAACCGCGGAACATCGCAGAACCCAGTCGCGCACCCCATGGGTGGCGGTGAAGGTCGCGGCGGTGGTGGTCGCCATCCGTGCTCTCCGACGGGCTTGCTCGCCAAGGGCGGCAAGACTCGGCGTGGAAAGGCACGCAGCAATCAGTTCATTCTGCGTCGCCGGCCGCCGGGCAAGCACGTCGCGGTGGGCAGCGGGTCGTAACCAGGAGATCCAACGACATGAGTCGCAGCATCAAGAAGGGCCCATACATCAGCGAGAAGCTGATGAAAAAGGTCGAGGCCCAGAACAAGAAGGGCACCAAGGATCCGATCCAGACCTGGTCGCGTCCGACAGTCATCATCCCCGAGTTCGTCGGGCACACTTTCAACGTGCACAATGGCCGTGTGTTCTTGAAGGTTTACGTGACCGAGGACATGGTCGGGCATCGCCTTGGCGAGTTTGCCCCGACGCGCACGTTCCGCGGTCATAGCAAGAAGGAAGCATCAGCGGAGTGACCATGAGCTTCGAAACCCGAGCCGTACACCGCGGAGCGCGAATGGGTGCCTACAAGGCCCGTCGCATTCTCGCCCTGATCCGAGGTCGTAGCGTCAACCAGGCGCTTGACGACCTTCGGCACGACCGCCATCGCGCGGCGCACTATATCTACAAGGTCCTTGCCTCCGCAGTTGCGAACGCACTGCAGAATCCAACGGTGCGCGCCAACCGCTTGGTCGTAAGCAAGACCTTTGCCCAAGATGGCCCGCTCTTGCAGGGTGGCTTTCGAATGCGTCCAGGACCACAGGGACGTGCGATGCCGATCAAGAAGCGCACCTGTCACATTCACATTCACGTAGCGGATGCCGAAGCGGCCCCTGCTGCGGGCTCCGCCACTGGCGGGGGAGACGAGTAAGCCATGGGACAGAAGACCCATCCGACCGGATTCCGTATTGCCATCACCGAGCCATGGCGTTCGCGGTGGTATGCGAGCAAAAAGGACTTCGCGCGCTTCCTTCTGGAGGACCAGAAGATTCGAAGGTTCATCCGCAAGGAATGGGCTTTCGCAGCAATCCCGAAGGTTGAAATCGAGCGCACCGGGGAACTGGTTACTGTGTTCTTGCACACGGCGCGCCCGGGCATCCTGATCGGCAAGAAGGGCGCTAAGGTCGACAAGTTCCGCGAGGATCTTGAGAAGCTCACTGGCAAGCCCGTGCGCATGAAGATCATCGAGGTGCACCGGCCAGAGCTGGAGGCCAATTTGGTTGCCGAAGGCGTGGCTGAGCAGCTCGGCAAGCGCATCAACTATCGTCGTGCGTTGAAGAAGGTCGCCGAGACCTCTATCGCCGCAGGCGCCAAGGGCATCAAGATCCGAGTCGCAGGTCGACTGCAAGGTTCGGAGATGGCTCGGGTTGGTGGCATCCGCAAGGGCCGTGTACCCTGCACGACGCTCCGCGCGCAGCTGGATTACGGCTTCGCGATTTGTGCGACCAAGTCAGGTTCGATTGGTTGCAAGGTCTGGATCTTCAAGGGTGAGTATGGCCCAGGAGAGACGACCAATGGCCTGCTGGCGATTCGTCCGGCCGTAGAGAAGGTCAGCTGATAGCTCGAGGATCCGACCATGTTGATGCCAAAGAGAACCAAGTGGCGCAAGCAGATGCGCGGAAAGATCCGCGGCATCGCTACGCGCGGAACCGAAGTAGCCTTCGGTGAGTACGGACTTCAGGCTCTTGAGCCAGGCTGGTTGCCAGCGCGTGTCATCGAAGCTGGCCGCGTTGCTGCAACCCGCAATGCTCCTGAGGGCAAGCTGTGGATTCGCGTGTTCCCGCACAAGTCTGTAACCAAGAAGCCTGCTGAGACCCGAATGGGTACCGGTAAGGGTGACGTGGACTACTGGGCAGCGGTCATCAAGCCGGGCGTCATCCTCTACGAGTTGGATGGTGTTACGGAAGACGTGGCGAAGCGTGCATTCAATCGCGTCGCCCACAAGCTGCCCATGAAATGCCGCCTTGTGCGGCGGAGGCACCTCTAATGAGCAAGGCCATTGGCGAGATCCGTGGTGTCGATTCGCGTGAGCTTCAAGGCAAGCTTGCAGAGTTGCGTAAAGAGAAGTTCCAGCTGCGCTTTCACGGCGCCACCGAGCAGGTGGCCCGGACGTCGCGGCATCGCGAGATTCGTCGTACTATCGCACGCATCATGACGGTGCTCTGTGAGCGCGATCAGACTGCAGGCAAGGCCGGAGGCAAAGAATGAGCGCCCCTCAGGAAAAAGCCGGCGAAGTTCGCCGACAGCGAAAGGTTGTTCGAGGTCAAGTCACTTCGAACAAGATGCAGAAGACACTCGTGGTTGTGGTGCAACGAAAGGTTCGTCACCCGCTCTACGAGAAGTTCGTCAGCAAGACCACCAAGCTCTATGCGCACGACGAGAACAACGAGGGCCGCGTCGGCGACATCGTTGAAGTAATGCAAACCCGGCCGTTGTCGGCCCTGAAGCGGTGGCGCCTGGTTCGCGTGGTGCAACGCGCGCCAGAACAGATCTGATCAACAGCAGGTCTGATCACTAACCACTCGCAAGTCGAAACGAACTGACTCCGCAGAGAGCACTCTGACCGAACGCAGCACGAGGCCAACGCAATGATCCAGGAACTGTCGATGCTCGACGTCGCCGATAACACCGGCGCAAAGCGAGCGATGTGCATCAAAGTGCTCGGAGGTAGCGGCCGCCGCTACGCGAGCCTCGGCGATGTCATCATTGCCGTTGTCAAGCGCGCGCTCCCGACCGGAGAGGTCAAGGAGCACGAGAAGGTCAAGGGTGTGATCGTACGCACGTCCAAGCAGGTGCGTCGTGCGGACGGCTCCTACGTCCGCTTCGACCGCAATGCCATGGTAGTCATCGACAAGGATGGCAACCCTCGTGGTACACGCATCTTCGGGGCCGTTGCCCGCGAGTTGCGCGACCGAAACTTCATGAAGATCGTCTCGCTCGCTGAGGAGGTTGTCTGATGCTCTTCGCCAAGGACCACACCAAGAAGCGCGTGCGCATGCACGTCCGCAAGGGCGACAAGGTTGTCGTGATTTCTGGCCAGTACAAGTCTGACGAGCCTCGGGAAGTCCTGAAGGTCCTCGTGGAAGATGGCAAGATCGTAGTTCAGGGTGTCAACCTTCGGTGGAAGCACCAGAAGCGGACACAACAGAACCCCAAGGGTGGCCGTGTCCAGCTTGAGATGCCAATCCCCTCTAGCAAGGTGTTGCTCTTCAGCGAGTCGCTGAAGCGCGGCACTCGTGTTCGCAACCAGCGGGCCGACGGAAAGTCGGTGCGCGTGGGTGTGAAATGTGGAACCAAGTTCGACTGAGCCCCGTGTGCTCGTGACCCAAGCCAGCAAATCGAGGAAGTCGTGACAGCTACCGCCAAGAAGACTCCGCCACGGATGCAGTTGAAGTACCGAGACAAGGTCGTTCCGGCCCTGTTCAAGGAATTCAACTACCCGAACGCGATGATGGTCCCGCGCCTTGTCAAGGTCGTGGTCAACATGGGTGTTGGCGAAGCCGTCAACAACAAGGCTCGCATCGAAGCCGCCGTCAAGGACATGACTGCGATCGTCGGTCAAAAGCCGCTCATCCGCAAGGCACGTCAGTCTGTGGCGACCTTCAAACTGCGTGAGGGATATCCGATCGGTGTCGCAGTTACGCTGCGCGGCGATCGCATGTGGGAATTCATCGACCGTCTCATCACGCTTGCCATCCCGCGCATCCGCGACTTCCGCGGCCTGCCGACCAAGCTTGATGGGCGCGGTAACTACACCATGGGTCTTTCTGAGCAGAGTGTCTTTCCTGAGATTCAACTCGACAAAGTCGAGTTCGTCCAAGGTATGGACATCACATTCGTGACGAGTGCGCCGACCGACAAGGAAGGCCAATCGCTGCTCAGTAACCTCGGCATGCCATTCAGGAAGTAGTCATGGCAAAGAAGTGCTTGAGAGTGAAGCAGCAGCAGGAGCCGAAGTTCTCTTCTCGGCGATACAACCGCTGTCAGCTGTGCGGGCGAGCTCGCGCGTACTATCGAAAGTTCGGCATCTGCCGGTGCTGTTTCCGACTTCTGGCGCTGCAGGGGGAGATCCCCGGCGTGCGCAAGGCTTCGTGGTAGGAGGACTTCAGCCATGATGACCGATCCGATCGCCGACATGCTCACGCGCATCCGCAATGCGGGTTCACGTCGTGCGGCGAACTGTGTAGTTCCTGGTAGCCGCCTTAAGGTAGGTATTCTCGAAGTGCTAAAGCGCGAGGGATACATCGACTCCTATGCGGTATCCGCCGATGGACCTCGTTCCGTGATTCAGGTTCGCCTGCGCTACGGACCGGAAGGTGAGCAAGTGATCTCTACGATTGCTCGCTTCAGCAAGCCTGGCTGCCGCCGCTACCGCGGCGTCGACGACCTTCCGAAGGTTCGTGGCGGTCTAGGCATCGCCGTCGTTTCCACCAATCAGGGAATCCTCTCCGATCGCGAATGCCGGCAGCGGCGTTTGGGCGGTGAGGTCCTTTGCACCGTCGACTGATCGAGGCGCCATGTCCCGTATCGGCAAGCAAGTTATCGAGGTCCCTAAGGGAGTCACTGTGACCAGTGCCCCTGGCCAACTCTCTGTGAAGGGGCCAAAGGGTGAACTTCATCTGCATCTGCGTCCCGAGGTCTCTGTCCAGGTTGACGGCGCTACGCTCAAGGTCGCGGCCCAGGACGAGGATCGAATCACTCGATCGTACCAAGGAACGACGCGCGCGTTGATCGCCAACATGATTGAGGGCGTAGCCAAGGGCTACCAGAAGAAGCTCGAGATCAGCGGCGTCGGCTATCAGGTCGTGATGACTGGCAAGAGCCTGGAACTGAGCATCGGTTTCAATCGGCCTGCCAAGTTCGACATCCCGGCCACGGTGAAAGTCGATGTGCCGAATGCCACGACCATTCTGATTTCCGGTCCTGACAAACAGCAGGTCGGTCAAGTTGCAGCGCAGATTCGCAAGCTGCGCAAGCCGGAGCCCTACAAAGGCAAGGGCATCAAATACAGTGACGAGGTCGTCCGTCGCAAGTCCGGCAAGGCGTTTGCCTCCGGCGGCGCGGGCTGACGCCAGCAGCAAACATAGGTCTCCAAATCATGGTCACGATGAAGAAGCACGCTGCCCGTCAGGCCAAGGCCAACAGCGTACGTCGCCGCATCCGACGCGAGAGCGATCGCCCTCGACTTTCGGTTTGTCGCAGTCTGAAGCACATTTCCTGTCAGTTGATCGACGACTCAAAGGGCCACACAGTGGCTTCCGCATCGTCAACAGAGAAGGAAGTGCGTGGCGGGGCAACCAGCATTCGCAAGACCGACGTTGCCAAGCACGTCGGGGCCTTGCTCGCAGCTCGGGCGAAGGCCGCCGGGGTCACGAAGGTAGCGTTCGATCGCGGCGCATTCCGCTATCACGGTCGCATCAAGGCGCTCGCAGACGCGGCGCGTGAGGGTGGGCTGGAGTTCTGAGGTTTCCAATGCAGGTCAGGACTCCTGATCTGCTACAGGGCGAGAATCCGTCATGGTGAAGAGAAAGTATCCGACCATCCCGATCGACGAGGCACTTTCCGCCGACGTCATGGACGACGTCGTGGCCATCAACCGTTCTGCGGCGGTGGTCAAGGGCGGACGGCGCTTCTCGTTTAGCGCGCTGTCGGTGGTGGGCAACAAGGACGGCCTAGTCGGGATCGGCTATGGC
>CAMBXM010000178.1 GCA_945871815.1 Singulisphaera sp. GP187 | reverse complement strand
CCAGCAGCGCGCGCGTTGCCACTGTTCGCCAGGCAACGAGCGCTGCCACGAACGGCACGACGAGCACCACGTGCAACCGCCGCGGGTCGAGTAGCAGTTCTCCTGCGGCGAGCAGCACCGGCAGCGCGCGGTCGCCGAACTGGGCCACGAACAACTCCGGCACGGAGCCTTCCGGACCGCCCTTGCCGAACAGGTCGTTGTGCAGCGAGAACCATCGGTTCCACGCGAACTGGCCGACCGCGACCGCGAGCGGCAGCAGAAGCCACAGATGCGCGACCGAGATCTTCGGCCGGGCAACGCGCCCCAAGACCACCGCACCGACATACCCCGCGACGGCGAGCGCCACGTAGAGCGACGCCTCGTTCTTGCTCCACAGTGCGAAGGCGCAGCCGATCGCCGCCATCGCGCGATGCGACCGATGCGGGGATTCCTGTTCGCGCAAGAACCCGTCGATCAGCAGCACGAGCCCGAGCCCGACCATGCCGTCGGCATAGGCCGTCGAGCTCATGTGACGGAACTCGGGCTCCAGCACGAGCGGCAACACCAACAACGCCGCCACGCCGCAGCCGGCCCGCCTCTTCACCGCGGCGGCCACCGCGAACACCAGCGACAGCGCGCACAGCTGGATCGGCCAGCGATTCCCGATGTGCACGACCTCGCCGTTGCCGGCGTAGACGAAGGCCTGCAGCAGTGGATTCAGCAGCGGATAGTCAGGGTGTGGCGTGTAGGTCTGCGCCAACACGAACTCCGAGCGATACCAGTCGAGATAGAGCGACTTCGCCTTCGCCGCCCACAGATTGGCCTCGTCGCCGAGCAAGCACGGGAAGGCCGCCGCTGCCGCGAAGTGCAGCGCGAACACGACCACCGCGAACGCGAGCACGAGTCGCAAGAAGAGGCTCGTTCGCGGCGCGGGATCCAGCGATGGCGCAGCGGCGCTCAGAGACGAGCACGCGAGCACGACGCCCCCGATCGGCAGCGGCAACCACAGCCAATACTGAGGTTCCACCCCGCCGATCACTGCGAGCCACAATCCGAGCCCGAGCACGAGACACCCGGCCGGCCAGACGAAGCCACAGAAGGTCATCCAGTCTGCGCGCGCGCGCATTCCACAGGCCCCCAACACCAGTGCGCCGAGCAGAAGGATCGAAGCCATCACCCACAGCATCGCGAACGTCACTTGCCGACCTCGCGCAGGAGCCAATGCCGCACGCGAACGCCGACCCGACGTTCGTGCACGAGTTCGAACACCCCATCGTCGGGCAGCTGCCCGTCCTGCTGCAGCAGGTCGACGACGAGCAGCTTGCCGCGCAGTTCGGGCGCCAACCACGAACGCAGCTCCTCAGGATCGCGGGCCATGCGCGCTTCGCGCGGCCGCGGGTAGAGCAGGTTGCGATAGAGCTGCACCCGGCTCTCGAGCATCTCGGTCAACGTGCCCTTCGCATCCTCGGGCACCGTGTCGAACGGATACCACAGCACGAGTCGCCCGTCCTCGTGCAGATGCTGCCGCAGCGAAGCGAGTTCGTCGTCCGGGATCCCGGTCGCTTCGCGCAGCACGAACGCGTCGCCCGCGTTCGCCTTCTGCACGTCGGCGAGCTCCGCGGGGAGCTTCTCGGCCCACCCGATCGCCAAGAACGGGATCGACGTCGCGACCAGCGCGAGCGAAGCGGCAGCGAGCCGCAGGCGCAGCTTCGTCGACGGGTCGGAGGCGAACATGGCGGCGGACCATAGCGGACCGCCGGCCGCGAGCTACAAGCTCGCGATGCGCGATGCCGCCTTCCTCGCCGTTCTCGCCTTCGCTGCCTGCGCTGCGACGCCCACGGCACCAAGGCGCCCGCCCAACGTCGTGGTGATCTTCATCGACGACATGGGCTATCAAGACATCGGCCCGTTCGGTGGCACGACCAAGACGCCGAACCTCGACCGCATGGCGCGCGAAGGCATGCGCTTCGTCGATTTCCATGTCTCGACTGCGGTGTGCTCCGCGTCGCGCGCGGCGCTGCTGACCGGGTGCTACCACACACGCGTGTCCATTCACGGCGCGTTCGGACCTGATGCCGTCACCGGGCTGCACCCCGATGAGATGACGTTGGCGGAGCTGTGCAAGCAGAAGGGCTACGCCACCGCGTGCTTCGGCAAATGGCACCTCGGGCACCATCCGAAGTTCTTGCCACTGCAGCAGGGCTTCGACGAGTTCTTCGGCCTGCCTTACAGCAACGACATGTGGCCGCTGCACCCGGCCTATGCCGACCTTCCGCCCGACGCGACGAAGCGCAAGCAGGGCTATCCGTCGCTTCCACTGCTCGAAGGCAACGCCGTCGTCGACGCCGAGGTCACGGGCGAGGACCAAGCGCAGTTGACGAAGTGGTTCACCGAACGCGCCGTCGCCTTCATCGCGCGCAAGCACGACCAACCGTTCTTCCTCTACGTGCCGCATTCGATGGTGCACGTGCCGCTGTTCGCGAGCCCAGAGTTCGCGGGCACGAGTGGACGCGGAACGTTCGCCGACGTGGTCATGGAGATCGATTGGTCAGTCGGGCGCATCCTCGACGCCTTGGCCGAGCACGGCATCGACGACGACACGATGGTCGTATTCACCAGCGACAACGGACCGTGGCTCAGCTACGGCGACCACGCCGGCAGTGCCGGGCCGTTCCGCGAGGGCAAGGGCACCGCATGGGAAGGCGGCCACCGGGTGCCGATGATCGTGCGCTGGCCAGGCTTCGTTCCAGAGGGCAGCGAATGCCGCGAGCTCGCAGCGACCTTCGACCTGCTGCCGACGATCGCAGCGCGGATCGGCGCGCCGTTGCCGCCGCTGCCGATCGACGGCGTCGATCTAACACCATGGTTGCGCGGCGAGGTCGTTCTGCGCGCGCCGCACGAGGCGTTCTACAACTGGTATGACGGCCAACTGCGCGGCGTTCGCAGCGGCAACTGGAAGCTGGCCCTGCCGCATCGCTACGCGACCCTCGATGGCAAAGCAGGCGGCAGCGGCGGTCGGCCAGTTCCATATGTAACGAAGACGACGGGGCTCGCTCTCTATGACCTCGACGCCGATCCGGGAGAACAGCACGACGTCGCCGCCGCGCATCCCGACATCGTTGCGAAGCTGCAGCAGTTCGCGACGCAAGCACGCGCGGAACTCGGCGACAAGGAGCCCAATCGCACGGGCAACCCAGATTCCACCGGCAACCCAGACTCCACCATTAACTCAGTGCGGCCCGTCGGCCGCCTCGAAGTCGGCGATGCAAAACTGCAACGCTGACGAGCGCGCGCCGCCAGTTCGCAGGGACCCAGTTCGCAGGGACCCAGTTCGCAGGGACTCAGTTCGCGAGGACTCAGTTCGGAAAGTAGTAGACGTAGGCGTCGTCGAGGATGGCCTGCGTAGCCGCGTCGCGGAGGCGCAGCTGAAAACGCTGCTCCCAGCGCAACTGGCTGGCGTCGAGCACGGGCGTCGGAAACCAGAACTGCAGGCCAATCGCAAATTGCGGCGGCAGATCGAGCGGCAACGGTGCAATCCACGGCACTTCGACACCGGACGCCAGCGCGACGAAGGCCTCGACCGTCACCTGCTGCTGCGCCAGGGTCTGGTTGGCGATCGTCCAATCGAGCAGGATGTCGCCGCCGTTGGCCACACCGAGGGTCGGGTAGCCGGCCAAGTCCGTACGCACGGTCTTGTCGGGTAGGGTGAGCGGCACCGCAAACGACGCGACGAACGGCACTCCGGGTACCGTGACCGTCGCGGCCACATTGCCTTGCGGGGGGCGAAGCGAGACATCGAACAGGCCAGGCGGCACGATCGCGACCATCCGGCCAGCAGCGTCCGTGTTGTTGCCCGGCACGATCACTTCGGCGCCCGTGATCGGGTCGTTCAGTCGCAGGTTGAGATCGGCGATCGGCTGGCCGCGCACATCAAACATATCGAGCGTAATCGGGATGCCGGCAGCCAGGGTCAGCGTGCCGAGGTTGCGCGCGGCGGCGACGAGGCCGATGTTGGTCTTGAGACCGGACACGCCCAACTGAGGCGGCGGATCGACGCGGACGGCATAGCTGCCGCCAGTCGGCACGCGCACCGAGAACAGTCCGCTCCCATTGGTGTTGTCGTTGGGCGTGAACAGCTTGTGACCGAGCGCATCGAAGATGTCGATGTCGGCGCTCGCGATGGCGCCGGCCGGGCCCGCCACGGTGCCACTGAGGACAACGGCGGGATCGAGCCCGACAAAGCCCAGGCTGCGATTCTGCCCCAGGACCGCGACGCCGAACATCTGCCGCGGCGTGTGCAGGTTGGCAGTCGGTGGCACCAGGTCGAGCCGGTAGAGGCCGAACGGCAACAACACACTGAACGCACCGAGGGAGTTGGTCAGGTTGTTGGTCACCGGCACTTCGAGCTCGGTGAACTGGTCGACGACCGCGATCGCGCAGGCCGAGATCGGCAGCGGCGCCGCACCGGAACGAACCACCGTGCCCGTGAGCAAGTAGCCCTGCGGCAGCGTGATCGTCGCAAACGTCAGCGGCCCCGTCAGCGTGACGTCGCCACGCCACGCAAACAGTGTCGTCCCCACGGGCGGCAAGACCTCGATCGTGACTGCGGCGAGTGGCGCGACGATGGCGAAGTTGCCCGCTGCATCCGTTCCGTCGCTCGGCGTGTAGAGCTTGGTGCCGTCGGCCTGGTAGACGTTCAAGTTGGCGCTGAACAGTGGCGCCCCGGTTGGATCCACGACGGTGCCCGAAACCAGCGCCCCCGGCGACACGACGATGTTGCCCAGCGAGGTCGCGCTGTTGACGGTGACATTGAGTTCGCGAGCGGCAAGCGTCGGTGCGACTGGGTCCACTTGGAGCAGATACACCTGGTTGCGCAGACCGGTAATCGTGAACTGGCCGAGTGCGTTGGTGGTGGCACTGAAGGCCCCGGCATTCAACTGCACCGCAGCCCCTGCGACCGGGGCTCCCGTCGAGGTGACGACGCTGGCCGTGAGGGAGGAGGTTTGCGCGGCGAGTGCGCCCCCGAAGCAGAGGATCAGAGCGGTGGTGCGGAAACGCATGGTCTTGGCCCGAGGGAACGGCCCATACGCACATTGGTGGAGCGGGGGCCGAGGAAACTAACTCAGGATGGACCGCCCTGCGGCCGCAATGAGGATCAAACCTCGCGGAAGCGCAGTCAGCCGGTTTCGCTCACCCACCGATGCTGCTCGCCGCATGTGCCGTGGCGTCTGCGCGTCGAGCGAAGCTGGGCTCCGCCGCTTGGTCAGCGCCGCTTGGCACGCGAGGCTCGGCCGCAAAACACAGCGATCGCAGGCGGCAACGCGCGGGCCACACCTCGCCGCCTTCGCCGTGCACGGCAGTCTCCACCAAGGGGCGCCGAGCGCCGCCGACGCTGCGACTGCAGAACCGGCGGCAGGCGCTGACGAACCGACTCCGTCAGCGCGCTGTCATCGAAACCGATCGACTCAGAGGGCCACGTAGTAGACGTAGCTCTCGTCGAGCAACTGCAGCGTCGCGGCGTCGCGGAGACGCAGCATGAACTTCTGCAGGAAGCCGAGTTCATTGGCCGGCAGCAGCGGCGTCGGCACCCAGAAGGGCAGCGTCAGCGCGAGCGGGCCCGGCATCTCGAGCGGGATCTGCGGGATGAACGGGACATCGACGCCGGACGGCAATTCGACGACCACTTCGACTGTGAAGCTCTGCAGGAGCGCGGTCTGGTTGGCGATGGCCCAGTCGATGTAGATATCGCCGCCGTTGGACACGCTCAGGATGCCGCTTCCGGCAAGGCCCGTGACGTGCGTGCGCAGCGTCTTCTGCGGCAGCGGCACCGTGCCGGCGAAGGGCGCGGAGACCGGGATGCCGTTCAGAACGAGAGGCGCGGACGTGGCACCCTGCGGCGCCTGAATCGTCAGGTCCAGCGTCCCGATCGGAACCACGGCGTGGATGACGCCAGCGGCGTCCGCAGTGTTGCCGGGGACCACGAACTCGAAGTTGGTGGCACTGTCGCGGACCTTGGCGGTAGCGCCTGGGATCGGGGTGCCAAAGGCGTCGACGACGGCGACCGTCGCGGCCACACCAGGAACGAGATTGATCGCACCGACGTTGGTCGCCGCGTTGACCACCACGGGGTTGGTCCTGATGCCGCAGAGGCTGCGCGCTACCGGCGGATCGACGCGCACGCTGTAGGTGCCGCCCGTTGGGACCACGACGGAGAACACGCCGGCAACGCTCGTGTTGTCGTTCGGGGTGAACAGCTTGTGGCCGTTCGCCGTGTAGATGTCGATGTCGATGTCGGCCGCACTCACAGCACCGGTCGGACTGGTGACAGTGCCGCTCAACAGCACGCCCGGGGCGCAGGTCACGAGTCCGAGGTTCCGCGGGTAGTCGGTGACGAACACGCCGAACATCTGCCTAGCGGCGTAGGGACTGCCGAGGGCCGGAACGATGTCGATCGTGTAGAGGCCGAAGGGCAGGAGCAGGTTGAAGGCACCGAGGGTGTTCGTGCGCTTGTTCGCGAGGAAGATCACTTCGCCCGTCAGTTGGCTGGTGGCAATCAACTCGGCGTTGGCGACCGGGAGCGGCGAGACGCCGCTGCGCACGACCGACCCTGTGATCGACCAGCCCTGGCGCATCGAGCGCGTGCCCATGGCGATCGTGGTGCCGACGACCGGCGACATGTCTTCGTAGATCGGGACCAGAGTCGAGCCGACGGGCGGCAGAACACGGAAGTTGATCGGCGTGATCGGCACCGACACCTTGGCGTTGCCGAGAACGTCCGAGCCGTCGTGCGGTGTGAACAGCTTGGTGCCGTCCGGCAGGAAGGCGCTCAGGTTCGCACCGAGCAGCGGCGCGCCCGTGGGGCCGACGACTTGCACCGTGATCGGCACGCCCGGTTGGATCACGCGGGTTCCGAGATTGGTGGCGCCGGTGACGGTGATGTCGAACTCCGCCGGCGCCAAGAAGTCGCCACGCGGGTCGATCTGGATCGTGTAGACGCGGTTGCGCAACCCGGTGATCGTGAAGTTGCCGTTCACATCCGTCGCTGCCGGCAAGCCACCGTTGGACGAAATCACGGACGCATTGAGGATGGGGACGTTGTTCCAATCGACCACTCGGCCGGAGAGCGTCGAGGTCTGGGCCGCCAGCGAAGCTGTCAGCAACAGACCGACTGAGAGAATGAGGGGGAGGTTCATGAGTGGTGCAAGATGGCCAGGGGGGGCGACCGCAGCGCCGAAGGCAGTGCGGAGTGCCCCTAGATCAACTCGCGTGCCATACCCAATGGGGAGGCGCGTGTGCGCGAGGTGCACACGGACGGCAGCATGACCCCGCCGGGTGCCCGCATTGCGGATAGCTCAGAGACCCGCCGGTCTTGGCGGCCTGTCCGACGGCAGCGCACCGAGCGGCCGCCAATCAGCGAACAAGTTCGGCGCCGAGTCCGGGCAGCCAGTGCAGGTCCATGCCGCGAGCTGAATCGCCCACGGCGCGTTGCAAGTTCTGCATTTCGTCGGCACTGGCGCAGAACTGGAAGGGCACGATCAACACGCGCGAACGGCCCTTCTGCCGCAGCGCATCGAGCACCTGCGGCAGCGTCGGTTCGGCGTCGATCCGGGCGACCGCAAGGTTGGCGAACATGCTGCGCCGCTTGATGACCTTCGCGGTTTCGAGTGCCAGCACGCTCTCGTAGTCGTGCTGGCTGCTGCCAGCGGGCATCACCAGCAACGTCGTGCCGCCGAACGAGCCGCCGGCGAGTGGCAGGAATGCACCGGTAGCGAACCCTTCCGCCGGCCACCCGCTGTCGCCGCCGATCGCCATCGTGTGCACGCGCTCGCGCGGCGTGTCCTTCGGCACCGCGTCGGCGAGCACGACCTCTGCATCGAGGCCACGCCCGCGCATCTGCGCGGCTTGGATCTCGGCCCACTGGCGCGCGCGCGGCAGGTCGCGTTCGAGGACCACGAAGTGCCGCGCGTCCGGCGCCGCACTAACGGCCACCGCAGCGAGGCCCAACTGCGCGCGCACCGCAGCAGTGAGTTCTTTGCCTGCGAGCGGCGCAGCGAGTTCGACCTGCGCGCCCACCGAGCGGTAGTCGTTCGCGATCTTCTCGACCTTGGCCTTCACCGACTCGTCGAAGGTGATGGTGAGCCGCGCCATCATCGGC
>CAMBXM010000177.1 GCA_945871815.1 Singulisphaera sp. GP187 | reverse complement strand
GCCACAGTCCGTCTGGTTGGTAGGGCTTCACCGAGGGGCCGCCCAGGCTCTCCTTCAGCAGGCCCGCGGCGAACAGGGCTTGATCGCGAAGTTGTTCGGCCGACAGGCGACGGCGCGGGTACCACGACAGGTAGCGATTGTCGGCGTCGACGGCGCGCGCGGCTTCGGTCGCGCGGTCGTCTTGGCGAAACGTCGCACTCTGCGCCAACAGCCGCACGATGTGGCGCACGTCGTAGCCGCTGCTCTGGAACTCGACCGCGAGCCAGTCGAGCAGGTCCTGGTTGCTGGGCCACTCGCCCTGCATGCCGAAGTCCTCGCTGGTGCGAACGATGCCAGTGCCGAACATCGTCTCGAACAGCCGATTGACCTGCACGCGCGCAAACAGCGTGCTGGTCGGTGCGGTGATCCACTGTGCGAGGCCGCGGCGGTCATCCGGAGTGTCTTGCGGCAGCGAGCCCAGTGCCTTTGGCACGCCGCGCGGGATGTCGCGGTCGGTGATCGGTTGGTCGTAGGCGCCGCGCAGCAGCATGTAGGTCTTGCGCCGCTCGTTGCGCTCCTTCATGACCATCGTGCGCGGGACTTGCCGATCGAGTTCCGCAAGCGACGCCGCCAGCGCCCGCTGCGTCTGCACCTTGTCGTTGTAGCCCTTGCTGAACCGCGTTCGCCACGCAGTGCGCAGGCGTTCGGCCAAGGGCGCCTGCGCGGCTGCTGGCAGCAACGCCGCCTGCAGGTCGCCGTCGAGCTCGTCTTGACGGGGCAGCGGGCGCTGGTAGAGGCCGCCATTGCCGCCGGTGTTGACGATCTTCATCGTCAGGAGCTGGGCGCCGCGGAGGAACTCGATCTTGGCGCTGTCCTGGTCCGGCGCGGCGCCGCGTTCGATGCGGTTCTTGGCGACTTCCTGGCCATCGAGGAAGAGGCGGAAGCCATCATCGCTGCCGAGCGAGAGTTCGCGCGAGCGCTTGGTCGGCGCGAACACCGTGCGGGCGACGTAGGTGATGTTCTGGCCGTCGGGCAGGTCGCCAACGGCGCCCAGCCGCAATCGCTCGTCCAATCGCCAGCGCCGCGGTTCTGCCTTGCTGGCCACCGCGAAGGTCGCGTTGCGGTCGAGAACACGTTCGCTTTCAGGCCCGTGCACGGCGTCGAATAGCGCCTCGCGCTCGCCCTCGAACGGGCCGGCCACGAACCAACTGCTGCTTGCTTCGGGCAGGCGATCGGTGCCAGTCTCCGCAAGCGTGCCAAGCGAGCAGCGGACGCGCGCGAAGGTGTGCCGGGCGTAGACGGAGTCGTAGTGCAGCGTGACGACGATCTCGGTGCCGCCCTCGAAGCCAAAGGGTGCATCGCTGAGATACAGCGCGGCGCGTTCTCCACCTGGTTGGTTGTGCGCGTCCACGGCCCAGCCGACGCCGTTCTCGCGGGCGATCGTGTTGGTCACGCGGAAGTCGCCGTTCTGCTGTTCGTGGGAGGCCCATGCCCACAGCAAGGGGACCGTCACGCACTGCTGCGGATCGCGGACCGAGATGGCCTGCACTTCGATCGACTGCAGCACGGCGTTGCCGTTCTCGGCGCGGCCGACGCGCTGATCTTGGCGTTCCGGAGCGGGCAGTGCTTGCAGGCACAACAAGCGCAGGTCGAGCGCCTCGGTCCGCAGGCGGATCACGTGGTGGTCGCGGTCTGGATTCTCGCCACTTGCCGTCACGGCTCCGGTCTCGTCGATCCGCAGCGTCGCGCCGCCGGTCGAGGTCGCAGCAATCGTCGTCACCGGCGGCCACGACAACTGCGCAGCGCGCACCAGCTCGGCTTGCCAGGCGGCGAACTCCGTCGCTTCTTCCGGTGGCACCACGTCGAGATCGTGTTCGATCTGGGTGAGCTGCGCCTTCAGTTCCTGCTCTCGCTCGCTCTGCGCAACCGACGGCACGCGCAGGAACGGTTCCAAGGCGCGGTTGGCGTCGGGGATCTGCGAGTAGAGGCCGGGCTCGTCGATCGAGCGGAAGTAGGCGTAGAGCGAGAAGAAGTCCTCTTGGGTGATCGGGTCGTACTTGTGGTCGTGGCAGCGCGCACAGCCAAGCGTGAGGCCCAAGAACACGGAGCCGGTCGTCGCCACGCGGTCGACGGCGTACTCGACCAGGTACTCCTCGTCGATGGCCCCGCCTTCGTCGGTCGTGACGTGGCAGCGGTGGAAGCCGGTCGCGATCTTCTGGCTCTGCGTCGCTTCGGGCCAAAGGTCGCCGGCGAGCTGATCGCGCGCGAACTGGTCGAAGGGCATGTTGTCGCGGAACGCGTTCAGCACCCAATCGCGCCATGGCCACATCTGGCGGCCGGCGTCCATGTGGATGCCCGAGGTGTCGGCGTAGCGAGCGGCGTCGAGCCACGGCGAGGCCATGCGCTCGGCGTATCGCGTGCGCCACGGCTCCTCGGTCAGCAGGCGCTCGACCCAGGCGTCGTAGGCGCTGTTGCTCGGATCCGCGACGAAGCCCGCGAGGTCCTGCGGTTCGGGCGGCAGTCCGGTCAACGTCAAGAACAGGCGGCGGAGCTGCACCGCGGGCGCGGCGCGATCACTGGGTTGTAGTGACCGTTCGGCCAGGGCTAGGCGCACGAACGAATCGACGGCATTGCGCGCGTCGGAAGGGCCCGGCAGTGGCGGCACTGGCGCGCGCACCGGCGCCACGAACGACCAGTGTCGTTCGTAGTCGCCGCCGCCCTCGATCCAGGTGCGGAGGATCGCGCGCTCCTCGGCCGTCAGCGCCGCCTTGCCGCTGTCCTTGGGCGGCATCGCGTCGTCGCTGTCCGCGGTCGTGATGCGGCGCCACACTTCGCTGGCGTCGGGGTCGCCGGGCACGATCGCTGCACCCGTGTCGCGCAGTGCGACGGCCGCTTCGCGTTGGTCGAGGCGAAGCTTGCCCTTGCGCGCACCTTCGTCCGGTCCGTGACACTTGAAGCAACGGTCGGCGAGGATCGGTCGAACGTCGCGGTCATAGCGGACAGCGCGGGCAACCGGGCCTTGAGATGGAGCCTGTTGGGCGTTCGCCGCGGCGGCGGAGCACAACAGGGTCAGGACGGCACGGCTCGCAAGAGAAAAACGCATGCGCAAAGCGGATCATCGACCCAGCGGCTGCTGGTGTCCACGGCCGGAGTGCACCTTGGTGCCGAAGACGGTCAGTGCTGCAGTTCCAACTCGGTCAGGCCAGGACCGGCGGGGGATCGTGCGTCGACCGCAAACGAGCCAGTAGCGCGGTAGCCGCGAACCCCGAGTGCGAGCACCGCAAAGGGTCCGTCTCGCAGGTAACAACGAAACTCGGCGGTGCCCTGCGTCATCGGCAGGTGTGCGACCCAGACGGCGCGTTGCTGATCGTCGAACACCACAACGGACACCTGGGCCGAGCGATCCGAGTCGACACCTGTGCGCACGCGCAAGCGGTGCAGCGAGCCAGGTTCCAAGCGAATGTTGAGCTCGTGCTCCTGGCCGGCTTGGATCGAGACGGGCACGCGGCTCGGCGCGGTGCTGTCTGCCTGGACCAGTAGGTCATAGTCGCCCGGCTGTAGCCACGGGGTTCGATAGCCAAGATCCGTGCAGTCCGCCGTTGCGATCTCACGGTCGCCGCTGTCGATGAGTCGCATGGTGACATTGGTGGGCGGTTGGTCGAGTGGACCGAGGATGCGGCCAAAGGCGATGCCACCTTGGCGCAGTTGGAGTGTGCCGAGGTCGCGCACTTCCTGCGCCTCCAGCTGCAACGGCGGTAGCCGCAGCGGTGGGTAGTTCGGATGCCGCAGTTCGAGATTCACCGTGCCGGCCGGCACCGTGTCGATGCGGAAGGAACCGTCGAGTCGGGTCGGGTACTGCGCGACTTCGCCGCGGCCATGGAGGATGTGGATGTTGGCGGCGAGTGGGCGGCCGCCTTCATCGAGGGCAACGCCGAGCAGCGTGCAGCGGTCGGGCGCCGGGTACACCACGGTGATGGTCACGGGCGAACCGTCGACCACGACGCTCTTCCGCACCCCGTCGACAAAGCTGTTCCAGCCACCAGATGGACGGCGGGCCGAGACGTCGACGGTCTGCAGGGTGGGCAGTCCCAGCAGCGAAAACGTCCCGTCACTCGCAGTCTCGGTGCCAAGACCGCGGCGCTGGCCTTGCGGAGTCGCCATCACGAGCCAGCCAGCGAGTGGCTGCCCCTGTTGGTCCTCGAGCGTGCCGCGCACACTGCCTCGCGGCTGCGGCAGCAGGGTCGGGTTCCATCCGAGCGTCTCGCCCGCTCGCAATTGGATCAGGGTGGCGGCCTGCTGCGTCGTGACGCCGTTGGCGGCAAGGCCGAGGGCCGTGACTTCGATCGCGTGGGTCGGCAGTGATGTGAGCGCGAACGAGCCGTCGACTTGGGTGCGCGCGAGGCGACTGCCGATCGAGCGACGAATGCCGCTGTAGACAATCGCGCCCGCTGCTGGAGTGCCGTCGGGATGTCGAACGATGCCCTCGAGTCGAGCGCCCGAATCGAGCACGAGGCGCAACGCGGAGGATGCGCCCGCAGCAACCGTCGCGAACGTGCGGCCGAGTGCGAAGCCTGTGGCCAGAGCCCGGACCTCGATTTCGCCCAGCGGCAGCGCCGGCGAAACGAAGTGGCCGTGCTCGTCGGCGCGCACGACCTGCGCCGGGGGACCGCTTTGTGGCGCGTCGGCGCCGAGGATCGATGCTGGGGATGGTTGCGAACGCGGCCCGAACCAGACGACGGCACCCGGCAGCCCCTTGCCCTCGGTGTCGGTGACGTCGCCAAGCAGCACGCCGTGTGGCCGCCGCAACACGAGTGTGATCGTTGGTGCCTCGGCGTCGGCCAGTTCGACCCGCTGCGGTTGGCAGGGTGCGAAGTCCGGATGCGCGGCCGCGAGCAGGCGACCCGCGCCGATGCCCAGCAACTCGAACGAGCCGTCCGGGCCGGTGCGGGCGCCAGATCGGGCGATGCCCAGGGTGCTGAGCCCGAGCACAAGTACCGTCGCCGATGCAATGGGCGCGCCGCGTTCGTCGGTGACGATGCCGCGGACTGCAGGATCCTTCGGCAGGGTCAGTTCGAGCGCGCGTCGTTCGTCCGCAGCGAGTTCGAGTTCGGCATTGACCCCGAGCACCGTGCGGCACCGCCACGAACCCGGCGGCAGCGAGAACTCGATGGTGCCGTCGCGGCCCGTCACGCCGACGCGTTCGTCAGTGCGGGCGTCCACCACGAGCGGCGGTGCGAGGATCACAGCAACGTCCTCGAGCGGCCGACCGTCGGGCCGTCGAACCAGCACGGTCAGTTGCGCTGGGGGAGTGTCGATGGCCAGGGGGAGAACTTCGCGAATCCGAAGCAGTTCATCGCTGATGACCGTGTTCTCGACGTCCTCCGCCCGCGCGATATCGATCAGGAGACCTCGATCGTCTTGCAACGTTGGCGGCTCGGGTAGCTCGATGCCGCTCGGGTCCCCGATCAAGCCGGGAAAGGACTGCCACAACAGCAGCGCCACGAGGACCGAGGCGATCAGGGGAAACAGCGCGCGCTTCACGGACCGAACACGATAGCGCCCTCACGCGGGCGCGGAAGGCGGCGACCAAAGGCTGTCGTCACACCCGGGCGCCGTTCTCCCAGGTCTTGGCAAAGCGCTTCTGTGTTCGACGATCGCGGAACTTGGCGGCAATCGTACGCACCAGCGCGCGAGCCGACGCTTCGAGCCCGCCGAGCGCGAGGGCGCGAAGGTGCAGTGCCAACGGCACATCGGCGGTGGTGCACAACCCGAGTGCGCGTTCGGCGCATTGGTCGCGAGCCGCGAGGTCGCCGCGTTCTTCGGCGCGATACGCCGAGGCGAGCAGCCATGCCGTCTGCAGCGACGGCAGGCCGAGGTTGTCGACGGCGGCTGTGAGTTCGGGATCATCCGCACCGAGCCGCAGCAAGTGGATCGACGCCAGCGCGTGCCCCAGTGGATCGCGACCGCGCTGCGCCAGTTCGCGCGCGGCGATGAACTCGGTGCGGGCGTCGTCGTCGCGCCGGTCGAAGAAGGCACGCTCGCCGAGGAAGATGCGCGCCCGTGCGGCATAGGCCCACAGCGACAGGCGCTCGGCTTCCTGAATGCACGCGCGCAGGTCCTGCGCCGCATCGTCGTCGCCGAGCGCGGCGCGGAACTGACCGCGATACAGCCGCAGACGCATGCGAACGCGCGGCAGGTGGCGCGCTTGTCGATCGTCGACCTTGGTCAGCGTCTTCAACGCGGTCGGGTAGTGGTGGCGCAGCGCCTCGAGGCGCGCGAGGTCGATCTGCAGGTGGCGTTGTCGCTCGATCTCCTTGTCGGGCAACAGGCGCAGGGCGGCTTGGATGTGCCGCATGCCGTCCTCCGATTCTCCGAGGTAGAGCAGGATGCGGCCGTGCAACCCGTGGGCATCGGCGGCGAGCACGCGCGCCCGGTCGCTTTCCGGGTTCTCCAGTTCGCGGTGCGCATTCTCGAGCAGCAGTATGGCCTGCATCAGATGGCCATGGTCGAAGGTCGCGGCCGCGAGTCCGGTCAGCGCTTCGCCGCTGCCGAGCGGATCGGCGAGTTCGCGCGCCAGTGAGTCGGCGGCGCGGAACTGCCGCGCGGCAAACTGCGGCTGCCCCGCATTGCGCCGCGCGCGCGCCGACAGCAGCAACAAACGCAGTTGGGCCTCGTCGCGGACCCGGCCTTCGGGCAGGTGTTGCACGTGCACTTGCAGTCGCGCGGCGATGCGCAGGCTGGTGCGGCGGCTGCCGGCACGCACGATCTCGGCGAGCCCGAGCAACAGCGGTTCGATGCAGCCTTGATGGTCGAGCGCTTGCGAGCGGTGCATGCCGATCTCGAGCGGCGGCTTCTTGCGTTGCTCGAAGACCTCGGCCGCGCGCTTGTGCAATGCCGTGCGTTCGTCGGGCTCGATTTGTCGCAGCAGGGCCTGTTGGAAGTCGCGGTGGCGGAAGATCACTTCACCGCCTTGCGCCCGTAGCACTCGGCCACGGAACAACGAGAGCGTCTCCAGCACCAGCAGTTCGGGCGTGCCGGTCAAGGCGACGAGGTCGCTGAGTGAGCAGCGGTTGCCGAGCACGGCAGTAGCAGCCAACACCCGGCGATGCGACGGCGGCATGCGTTGCACGCGTTGCTCGAAGCGCTGCAAATGGTGAGGTGCCGGCCGCAGCTCAATCTCGGGCGGGAGCCCATGGAAGTCGCCGGGGCGGCCGAACAGCACATCGTTTTGGGCGAGGTGTTCGAGCGCCTCGATGAGGTTGCCCGGGCTGCCGCTGAAGGTTGCGTGGGCGGCTTCGAGTTGCGCGTCGGGTGCGCGGCCAGGTGCGAATAGCGCGCGACCGAGTTGCAAGAACTCGAGCTCGTCGAGGCCGTGCACGTCGATGCGTTCGAGGGCCTCGGGGGCTTGCCAATCGGGGCCCGCGGTCACCAGCAGCAAGATGTGGCGCCGGGCGAGGTCGCGCAGGAGACGCTGGAGCACCAGTCGTCCGGAAGTGTCGAGGCGGTCGGCAGCGTCGATGCGCAGCACCATCACGCGGCCCTTTCTCGGCAGCGACAGCAGGGCGTTGGCGAGGCGATTGGCGCGGACCTCGGGTTCCTCGGTGCTCTGTCCGGTCGCCACCGCGATCAGCGCCTGCGCGTCCCCATCGTCGAGGTCGAGTTCGAGCTTGGCGCGCGCTTCAGCGCGAGGGATGGCCTGCGGCGAGTCGAGTCCTTCACCGCGCAGCAGGTAGTCGAGCAAGGAACTCGCGAACGGTTCGGCGTGACCGAGGCCTGGGTCGGCTTCGCCGCCGAGGTAGAGCAGATCGGTGTCGCGCTGCAGCCACTGCGTCATCGCTTCGTCGAGCAAGCGCCGTCGGCCGATGCCTTGCGGGCCGCTGATCCAACGGGCGCGGCCCTTGCCCGAACGCGCGTACTGCAACTGCCGCGTCAGCTTCTGCAGTTCGTCCTCGCGGCCCTGAAACGGCGTTTCCGCCGGCCGCCGCATGCGCTGCAAACGGCGCCCCGATGCAAGGGCGGGCGCGCGTTGCTCGTGTTCTTGCCACCACTCGGAGGCCTCCCCTTGTTGCAGGATGCGTGCGACCTCGGCAGCAGCGTCAGGCCGCGCGTTCTGGTCCTTTTGCAATAGCTCGAGCAGCAGTTGCTCCAGCAGCGGCGAGATGCGCGGTCGCCAGTACGACGGTCGCGGCGGCGCTT
>CAMBXM010000176.1 GCA_945871815.1 Singulisphaera sp. GP187 | reverse complement strand
GATCAAAGCCAGCAGTCGCTTGGCAAGCGCTTCGTTGTGTGCGCCACGGCGCACGACACGCGTTGCCAGGTCGATTGCCTGTTCGAGGGCCGGGACGCCGACCAGCGCCTCGACCATCATGTTGGCCAGCGCGAAGGCGCGCCCGGCTTGGGCCTGCTCACAGAGACTGTCGACTACTCCGAGGTATTGCTCGATCGCCTCGGGCTTGGGCGATTTGACCGCCTGCTGCCAGGCGGTTTCGAGCGAGTCGAGCTGCAGGGAACGTGCGAGGTGGGCGACGTCGTTCGTCAAATTCAGACCATCCAGAAGGCGGGTCACGTGCGAAGGGGGCCGAGCAATCTAGCGAACGGACCCTCGGCTTTGAAGGCTGCAGAGGAGGAAGGTCCGCAGCATCCTCATGGTCCGGTGCTCGACGACCGGCGGCGCCGCGGCTATCCGGACGCGTCTCCCGGCGGCCCGCCGAAGGCGGGCGCGGGTCGGCGGCCCGAAAAGGCCGCCGGATTCTCACTCAGCGAGGCGCGCGATCAGGGTGCTGACATCGGTCGTGACGCACGCTTCGTCGTAGCTCGCGAGTTCCACTTGGTCGAGCACCTCGTCCGAGGCGATCAGGATCACGTAGTACTCCTGCCCGTACTCGCGCCGGAACGCGATGATCTTGGGGACGATCGGGTTCTTCGTGTCCTCTATCGATTCGACAACGACACTCTTGCCCTCTCGGCCGCGGCCGCGGAGCACGATCATCGGCGCGTAGGCCGCCACTTGCTTGTCGTTGATCGATACCTCGAAGTGGCGAGGCGAGTGGCTGTGGGCCACACCGGCATTGCCGAGGCGGTCACAAATGTTCTGTTCCAGAGAGCTTCCGAGCATTCGACCGCCGCAGCGACCGAATCCGGCACCCTGTCCGGCACCGTGCATCCCCATCACGTCATCTTCGTCGTCAAACACCGGCATGGCGCGTGGCACGTAGATCGGCGCTGAGCCGCGGCCGTGCCCGCGCGCAGTTGCGGGCTTGCCCATCGCCGGCTTGCTCGAAGACGGTCGGCCAGTCGATGGCTTGCCCTTCACCGAGGAGGGTGCCGGCGTGTTCTTCGGCGCCGGATTTTTCGGCGAAGCGGGGGAGCGTCTGGCTGCCGCCTTGCGCGGGGCCGCCTTGCCTTCCGTTCCGCCGTGCTCATTGTCGGCGTCTGGCGTCCGAGTGCCGGTGGGGGGCGCGCTCTTTGGCGGCTTCGCCTTGGGCTTCCGCGCAGACTTGCTTGGGGTCTTTGTAGGCATGTTTATCGGTAACCCTATCTAGTGCGAGCGGAAGCAATTGCGTTCGTTCGAATGCCCCTGCGAGAGGGCTTGAGCGAGCGCGAGGTCCGCTAGGACCGCTGGGATTCTGTGGTGGAACCCCCTCCGTGGAGATTCGAGCGCGCATTCTAGCGCGCGTTCTCAATGCGGGAAGGGCCTGCGAGCAGAGGCCGAGGCGAAGCTTGCGCGGCGGCGCGCTGCGCCGCGACACTCTGCATCGATGACTCGAGAGCGATTGCTGACGCTGCCCTTGTGCTGCGCGCTTGTTGGAGCTGCTGGGCTGCTGGCAGTTGCTGCCTACGAACGGTTCCGGCCCCGGTCGTTCGACGAGTTGGTGAAGTCGCTTCGCGAAGGCGATTGCGAAGGTGACGAGCGGCGGTCGATGCTGCGCGCCATCGAGGCTCAGGCGGTGGCTTCGTCTGGCCGGGTCGCAGCCATGGCGGCCGCGATGGCTGCGATCGCGCGCGACGATGAGGCCACCTACCTTCGTTTCGCTGGAACGACCTTGGGGCAGTCGCCGATCACCGCGGCGGATGTTGGGAACTTCGACGTTGCCGCCTGCGACACCATCGCCCTGGGCGACGATGTGTTGCGCCGATTGCTCGACGCGTGGCTCGCCGAAGCGCGCGGCCAGAGCGACGCGGCTCGTCTGCAGTTTGAGCAGATTGGGCGCAGTGCACTGCTGTTCCGCATGCCACTGGCAGCGACCCTGTGCGGACAGGGGCAGGCCCGTCTCTTCTGAGACTCGGGCAGCAAACGAAAGCTGCGGCGCCGGGACCGCGCGAATCCTCCGCTCAAGCCACGCTCGTCGCCGGGTCGATGCTCCTTTGTCTAAGAGCAAACTTCGGGGGCGATGGACGACACAAGGCTTGGTTCGATCCTGCTGGAGAGCAAGGTCATCAGCGAGGCGGAACTCGAGAAGTGCCTCGAGATCCAGGCGCTCACCGGGAACACCCGGACCGTGGGCCAGATCCTGCTCGAGCAAGGGCACGTCGATCGAGCGATGCTCGATCGTCTGTTGCAGTTGCAGCAATCGAGGCGGGTCCAGCGACCTGTGGCACCGCCGCCGAGTGCTGCGACGCTCGGCGAGGGCTCGCTGATCGAGATCGCGGTTCGCGCGGGCGCTCGCGAACTCGTGATCAGCGAGGGTCGACCAGTGATGGTCCGTGAGGCCGCTAGCTGGCGTCCGCTCACCAGCGAAGTTGTCCGCAGTCCAGAGGTCTGGGACTTCGTGCGTCGCGAGATGGGCACGAAGGTGCTCGAAGAACTCGCGGATCGCCAGTTCGTCGTGCATGACCTTCATCGCCCAGGCCTGTGCCGTGGCCGGATCACCGCGCTGCGCCATACCGACGGCGTCGCGGTGATCGCGGAACTGCGGCCAGAGGTCGCGTCGACGTTGACCGAACTCGGCGTCCCGGCCGCCGCTGGCGCGATGTTGACGGGAACGCGCGGGCTCGTGCTATTCGTTGGCGAGCGCGGTGAGGGCCGCAGTGAACTCATGGCTGGCGTTCTTGCCGAGATGGCGAAGGAAGCAGGCCGTTACGTGATCGTGCTCGACGACGCGCTCGACGCGGCGCCGCCCGAAGGCGGAGCCCTCGTGACTCGTCGCCGCGTCGGCGAACACGTTGCCGACTACGCCTCGGGACTGCGCACCTCGGTGCGCGAGGACTCGGATGCGATTCTGGTCGGTTCTCTCGACGAGCCGGAGGCCTTCGATCTTGCTGTGCGCGCGGCCGAAGGTGGCCGCCTCGTAGTGGGCTGGATGGACGCGACGTCGGCCACTGGCTGCCTCGAGCGAGCGCTCAACTTCTACCCATCGTTCGACGTGCCGCGGATTCGCCATAGTCTCGCGACCGTGCTCCGGGCGGTGTGCGTTCGCCATCTCGTGCCCAGCAAGGGCGGCGAGCGGATGCTGCCGGCGACGGAGTTGATGGTCGTCGACGATGCTGTTCGTGACGTGATCCGAAGCGGCGATCTGGAGAACCTCGGTCTGCTGATGCGCACTGAGGGCGGTCAGAACGGGCATGCACTCGATCAGAGTCTCTGTGCTCTGGCGCACGAGAAGCGCATTCGCATCGAAGATGCTTACACACGCGCCGAGGACAAGGCGTGGGTGCTCGACCGTCTGCGCGGTCTGCGCCCCGAGGGAGTCACCGACTGATGGACACGAAGGAACTCGAACGGATGCTGGCGGCCATGACGCGCGCCGGCGCGTCCTCCCTGCATTTGCTGCCTGGGCATTCGCCATGCGTGCGCGTGCAACGCCGCTTCGTGAAGTCCGAGCACCCGGTGGTCGAGCCCGAGGCGATCGACGAACTGCTGCGCGATCTGCTATTCGAGGACCATCGAGCGCGTTTGCGTCGTGATGGGCAGGTCGACGTGCTCTACGTCGCGCGCAGTGGTCAGCGCTTCCGTACGACGGTGCTACAGCAGGAAGCTGGGCTCGCGATGTTGTTGCGACCGATTCCTGACGTGCCTCCTCAACTCGAAGAACTCGGCTTGCCCCAGCAGATTGCCTCGTTCTTGCAGTTGCAGAGCGGATTGGTGCTGATTGCCGGTTCGTTCGGATCAGGCAAGAGCTCGACGCTTGCGGCCTTGATCGACCGGTTCAACAAGGAAACGACTCATCACCTCGTCACCATCGAAGAGCCGATCGAGTACCTGCACCCGCAGGGTCTGGCGCTGCTGCATCAGCGCGAGGTCGGTGCTCATGTCCGCGATTGCGCCGTCGGCGTGCGCCAAGCGATGCGACTTGGTGCCGAGGTCGTGTTCGTCTCGGAGATCCAGGATCAGGCGACACTAGAAGCTGTGCTCGATGCGGCCGAGAGCGGCTGCCTTGTGTTCGCGGGCTTCGATGCCAGTTCGGTTGTGGGCGCCTGCATGGACCTTCCAACCCTGGTGCCGCCAGAGCAGCGCGAACGGGTTTGTGCCCGACTCGCGACGACGCTGCGTGCGGTGACCGCGCAGACCTTGCTGCCATGTGCCCACCAGCAAGGGCGCGTGCCCATGGTCGAGGTCTTGATCGCCAATGCGGCGACGAGAGTCGCGATCCGTGCTGGCGCGTTCGGCGAATTGCCGACGATCATGCACCGTTGTCGTGGGCTCGGCATGCAGACGGTGGACGCTGCACTGCGAAGCTTGCTTGCCCGTCACGTGATCACGCCGGAAGAAGCGATGCAGCACGCTGTGCATCGCGACCACGTGCTGACGCGTAGCCCGAGCGGCGTCAGCGCGCCACCGCGCAACTATTAGGAGTGCTTCCTGCCGGCATCGGTGGCTGGTGCCGGTCCATAGCCAGCACCGCGGCGCTGGATCTTCCGCGCGCAGGCTTCGATGCATGCTGCGAGTCCGCTGTCAGCCCTCGACCACTGTGGCGCGGTTCGCGCGGAGGCCAGATCTGAGGCCACTTCGGCGGCGTGGCCTCACGGGTCAGTCGAGATCGAGCCCGCGTTCTTCCTCTTCCGAGATGCCCTCGCCGAAGTTGGCGCCGAGGTAGATCCGGCGGACTTGTTCGTCGGCTACGATCGCATGGGGCTCGCCTTCGGCGAACACTCGGCCCTCGGCGATGATGTAGGCGCGAGTCGTGATGCGCAGTGTCTCGATCACGCTGTGGTCCGTGATCAGGATGGCAATGCCACGCTCGCTCAGCGCGGCGAGGATGCGTTGGATCTCTTCGACGGTGATCGGGTCCACTCCGGCGAACGGTTCGTCGAGCAGGAGGAGGCGTGGTTCGGTGGCAAGCGCGCGCGCGATCTCGAGTCGGCGGCGCTCGCCGCCCGACAGGGTCTCGCCGAGCGAGTCGAGGAGGTGGCCAAGCTGCAGGTCCTCGATCAGGTCCTGGGCCCGCTGCTCGCGCTGCTTGCGCTTCATGCCGCGGGCTTCGAGCACGCACGCCACGTTGTCGAACACGGTCATGCGCCGAAACACCGACGACTCCTGGCTCAGATAGCCCAGCCCGAGCCGTGCCCGGCGGTACATCGCGAGCTTGGTCACGTCCTTGCCGAGCAGCATGACCTTGCCGGCCTCGGGTTGAACCATGCCGACGACCATGCGAAAGCTCGTGGTCTTGCCGGCGCCATTGGGGCCGAGTAGGCCGACGATCTCGCCCTCGTCGACGCGGATCGAGACCTTGTCGACGACGCGGCGGCCGCGATAGGCCTTGACCAGAGCTTCGGTTTGCAGGATCGGTGCAGTCACACGAGCCTCAGCGGATCGGGGAGAAACGCGGGAACGGCCAACGCCAGAAAATCAGCAGCGCGCGGCCGCGGACGTGCTCGCGCTTGACGAAGCCGTGCCAATCCTCCGGCGGCGCCCAGGCGCGCTCGCCATCGCGGGCCACGGCCGGCTCGATCAAGAAGCCCTGTTCGCCGACGTTGGCCCGGGCTTTGAGCGCATGCACTTCGCCGAACTCGTCGATCATGGCCAAGGCGTCGCGGCTCTGAATCACGACCGGCGTCTCGTCGCGATCTGGTGGCATGCTGGAAGGCATGGGGCGCTTGTTGCCCCTCAGCACGCGGCCACCCTCGACGGTCTTGGCGTCCTCGGGCTTCACCACAGTGTTATCGGGCAGCACACCGATCTCGATCGAGGTCCAACCGCGCGAGTCGATCGACTGCAGCGTGTTGTCGCCCATCATGAAGTAGTGGTCGGCCGGGATCTCGATGAGGTCCTGGGCGTAGGGAAAGCCCCGCTTGGTGTAGTGCAGGTCGCGGTCGATGCGGAGGGACTCGATGCGGACCTTGCCCTGCCCCTTGAGGCGCAGTTGTGGAACACTGGCGTGGTCCCCGGTCGCGCTGGGTGTGCTTGCCGGCAGTTCGCATCCCTCGCGGATGTGGATATCGAGGCAGTCGAAGCGCCGCGCGATGTCTCCGTCGCGGTAGGCGATGAGCTCGTCGTCGACGTGGGCAAAGCCAACCTCGGTTGCGACGCCGGCGGGCAGCTCGAACACGAAGCCTGGCGATTCCATCGGCGGCTCGGCTCCGCGCTGAGCGACCAACTTGGCGGTGCCCTTCTGGATCCACAACCCATAGGTCATGACGGGCTTGCCCGGGCGACGTACTTCGACTTCGAGCGCGAGTTCTTCGAGCATCTGCTCCGGCGCGACCGACACGGTGATGCGCGCATCCGGGACGATCTCGCATTCGCGCATGCCGGCCTTCTCGCGGATCGCGAGTGCCACGTCGGTGGCGTAGCCATCCCAGACGCGATCGACGAAGCCGCCATCGACGTTGTCTTTGAACTGAAGCTTGTAGACGCGGCCAACGACAGGTTCGAGGGCGACGGTGAGGCTTCCGGATTCGGCGTCTTCGGTCCACGCCGCCGTCGGCGTCGCGTAGAGCATGCCGCCGAGGACCTTCTGGCCCTCGTGCAGTAGTTGGCGCGCCGGATAGACCTCTTTCCAAAGACCTTCTTGGATGCGGTCGGGCTTGCGCAGCACCTCGAATGAGCGCTCGTTGCCGGCGACGGTCACGCGGTAGAGATTGCCGCCGCCGATGAAGAGCTTCTCGCCACCGAGGCCGACGAGGCGCTTCACGTAGTTCTGATTCTGCTGGAGCGGGTAGCCAAAGACGGTGACGTCCCAGCGTTGCGGCTCACGGATGACCGGAGAGAACTTGTCGACGATGAGCCGGTCGTAGATCTCCGCTTCACTGCTGCCCATCAATGTCGGCTGCATCGACGACGTCGGGATCTGGAATGCCTCGAGGCAGAACCACTTCAACAACACGGCGCCCAGGATCGCGACGCCGAATGCCTCGAGGTTGTAGCGGACGGGGCCGACCAGCGGCGGCGCCTTGGGCGCACGCTGCTTTGGTTTTGCCGCGGTTCTGGCCGCGAGATTCGCTGACTCCTCGACGGCTGTACGTGCTGCGCTGATGGGATCGGTCATCGTTGTCCTGGTGCAGACTCGAATACTGACTCAGTCGTCGCCGCTGCGCAGCACCGACAAGAACGCTTTCTGCGGGATCTCCACGTTGCCGACCTGCCGCATGCGCTTCTTGCCTTCCTTCTGCTTCTCGAGCAGCTTGCGTTTGCGCGAGATGTCGCCGCCGTAGCACTTCGCGGTGACGTCCTTGCGCATCGCCGCGATGCTCTCGCGCGCGATGATCTTGCCGCCAACCGCGGCTTGGAGCGCCACTTCGAACTGGTGTCGCGGGATCTCGGTGCGCAGTTGCTTGAGGATCTTGCGACCGCGGTTCTCGGCCTGATCCTTGTGGCAGAGGAACGAGAGGGCATCGACCTCGTCCCCGGTGACCAGGATGCGGACCTTCACGAGGTTGCTCGCTTCGAAGCCCTCGACTTCGTAGTCCATTGTGCCGAACCCGCGCGTCACTGATTTAAGCCGATCGTGGAAGTCGAATATGATCTCGGCGAACGGAATGCGGAACCCGATCATCACGCGCTCGCGGCCGTAGTAGTCGGTCTTGACGTAGTCGCCGCGGCGGTCGGTGCAGAGCTTCATGACCGCGCCGATGTATTCGATCGGGACGACGATGTTGACCGCCGTGATCGGCTCGAGGTACTCCTCGATGAAGTTGGGGTCGGGCAGTTCGCTGGGCGAGCGGACTTCCATCTCCTTGCCGTCGGTCAGCTTGACGCGGTAGCGCACGGTTGGCGCCGTCTGCACCAGGTCCATGTCCTCTTCGCGCTCGAGGCGCTGCTGGATGACCTCCATGTGCAACAGGCCGAGGAAGCCGCACCGGAAACCGAAGCCGAGCGCGTCGCTGGTCTCGGGCTCGAAAGTGAATGAACTGTCGTTCAGGCGCATCTTTTCGAGCGACTTGCGCAGGTTCTCGAACTCACTCGGGACTGTCGGGTAGAAGCCGCAGAACACCATCGGCTTTGGCTGCCGGAAGCCTGCCAGCGCTGTGCCGCGCAGCTTTTCGTCCTCATGGGTGACGGTGTCGCCGATGACCACGTCCTGCAACTTCTTGATGTTGGCGACGACATAACCGACCTCGCCCGCAGCAAGCTCGTCG
>CAMBXM010000175.1 GCA_945871815.1 Singulisphaera sp. GP187 | reverse complement strand
GAACGGATCATCGAGATCGTGCGCGCGGTCAAGAAGGGCGGCGTGCTAGCGACGATTCGGGATTCGTCGGGTCCGGATGCCGGGGCGGCATGCGGGCAGCTGCGGTTGAAGGAGCGCGGCGGGGTGGGGGGTTAGGAAGGTCCGAGGTTGGGCGGCGGCGGGGCTGACTGCTTTTCCCGCTCTGCCTCACGCACATCCGCGCAATCGTTGCCGTAGACGCGATCGCGGAGAGCCCTCGAGATCGCAATCCGCTCGTCCGGAGTCATCGCCCACATCTGTTCGCGATCCCAGCGATCCGCGTCGGAAAACGATTTGGCCCGGTTCGATGGTTCGTTCACGTGTGGCGAGTCTGCTCAGGACGGAAGGACCATGCGAGCAGCCTTCGCATGATCGAGTCAAGGCATCTATTCGGTCCGTCTGGCCTCGATGGCCTCGCGTAGCCGAGTCACAGCGTTGGTGTCGACCACGAGACCCTTTTGCGCGAACCAAGCGATCACGATCTGCAACTGATCGAGGACGACGAATCGAACGTTGGCGAAGTAGGCGGTGGACAGTGGAAGGTCCGCTGCCTGCGGCATCGAATAATACTTGCCGTCGCGTCTCATGTAGTTGCCAGCCGGGCGTGATCCCAGACTCGCCCTCGATGCCTCCGCATTACGTCGAGCCTCGAGGGACCCCACTCCACCTCGGATCAGCAACTGCTCATACCGCCTGACATCCTCGTCGCTGGCAGGTGTGCTCGGCCATTCTTCAAGCTGGCCTCCGTCGACCAGAGCGCAAGTCTCACTCGTCCGCAGGTCGCGGAAGGCCGAGAGGACCGGACCCACGCGGCGATTGAATTCGTCCAGAACCAGCCGCAGTTCCTCGATCTCGTCGGGGCACAGCGCGCGATCACCGAAGTTGAGGACTCGGTTGCGCGCGATGTGTTCCACCTTGACCGAGCCCATCAAGAACGAGTCGACGAGGTCCACATCGCGGATGAAGTGGGTGTCCCAGGTACAGGGGTCCGTAGCGCTTGACGTCCGTGGAGCTTCTGCGGTTCGGACGGGAGAAGGCCATCCAGCATCGGCGCGGTCCACGTATCTGCGCATCACCTCGTCTGCGCCGAGCTTGTGTTGCGCCATCTGAGATGAGAGCGATGTCGCCTCGGTGGCGGTTGCCGTGTCGTGCGAGCGCGAGAGGAGTTGGGCCGAGCCGCCCAGGGCAATGCATGCGTAGACCGCGAGCGCGAACACTGCAGCAGCCACGATGAGACGCGTGCAGCGACCAGTCATCCTCGAGCCTCCGTCCTTCATGCGTTCACGCCCTTCGGCCGAGATTGCATCGGCTGCACTGCGGCAGCGAATGAACGCCGTTCTCGTGATCCGAACAGAGCCCACGCGCCGACCCGCATGAGTCGACGTCATGCGCCGAGCCGTTCACACCCCCATCGCACTCGCAACGACCGCCACATCCCGGATATCCGCCGCGCAGCAGCCGCGCGATAGATCCAAGAACGGCTTCTTCAACCCCTGCAGAATCGGCCCCAGCGCGACGAACCCCCCGAGGCGTTCCGTGATCTTGTAGGCGATGTTGCCGGCGTCGAGGTCCGGGAACACGAACACATTGGCCTTGCCGCCGAGCACCGAGTCCGGCGACTTGCGCGCGGCGACTTCGGGAACGCACGCCGCGTCGAACTGCAGTTCGCCGTCAGCGAGGATCTGTGGGTTGCGGGCGCGGAAGATCTGCAGCGCGCTCTTCACCTTGTCGACCTTCGTGTGCACCGCCGAGCCCCGCGTGCTGAACGACAGGAAGGCCACGCGCGCCGGTTCCCCAGTGAACTTCTGGTGGTTCAATGCCGTCGCCAGCGCAATGGTCGCCAGCTGATCACTGTCCGGATCCGGGACCACTCCACAGTCGGCATAGCTGATTGCTTGGTCGCCGCGGACCATCAAGAACATCGAACTCACGAGCGGAACATGGTCCAGCGTGCCGAGGCAATGGAGCCCCGCGCGGATGACGTTCGCGGTCGGGTGGCTGGCGCCGCTGACGGCGCCGTCGGCGTGACCCAGCGCCACGAGGGACGCAGCGAAGTAGAGCGGATCGCTCGCGAGGCTCGCGGCCTGCACCGCGTCGACGCCCTTGTCGCGCCGTCGCGCATAGATGTGCTGCGCCACTTCGTTGAAGTGCGGGTCGCTGGCCGGATCCTCCACCCAGACCACCTGGGCGAGGCCGTCGCCTTCGAGCATCGCACGGGCTTCCTGCGCGCGCGGATCGTGGACCTCGGGCAGGACGATGCGGGCACGACGAGCGCGCGCGCGGTTGCGCAGGCGTTGCAGGATCAGCGATTCGGTCATGGTCGGGTGCGGACTGTCGCTGGGTGGGTGGTGCTTCGCAAGGAGGGCGTGGCCGTCGTGTCCGTGCAACACCGACAGCTCGAAGCCGCGGATCGTGAGTGCGGCTGCCACCTCGAAAACTGAACACTTGGTGTTCAATCTTCAAGGTCGGAACGCTTCAAGGTCAGAAGGCTTCAAGCTCAGAACGCTGGAGGGCGGGCAAGAGCCCGCCCCGCTTCCGCTCTCATCGCTCGACTTCAATCTCGAGCAGTGCGAGCCCGTGCGTCTTGCCTTGCGCGTCGGTCTTCAGGCTCTCGCTGCCGCCGCCGCCGAGCGAGTCGCGCAGCAGGAAGTTGAGGGCCAGCATGTTCTCGGCCTCGTAGCGAGTGACCTCGCCCTTGCAGATGCCGTGAAAGTGACGCTTCACCGCCTCGACCGTGAGCGCCTTCTTGATGAGTTCGTAGTCCGCCTTCGACTTCACGAAGATGCCGACGTTGCTGCCGTCACCCTTGTCACCGCTGCGGGCCCACGCAAACGAAGCGAGCTTCACCTTGGCCATCACGTCTCCTCCACGCGCACGCGCGTCTTGACTTGGTCTTTCCTGAGCAGCGCCGGCCAATAGCCGACGATGTCCGTTGCCTTGGGGCGGCCGCCGGCAAAGCCGGTGACGCCGGGCGGGCCGCTGGTCACGAGTGGCACGATCTCCATGCCGAAGCGATCGACCTTGTCCTCGTCGCTGCACTTCACGCCCATCCGCAGCACGACCTCGGGCGGGTTACTCGCCTTGACCACGCCTTCGTGGCAGACGCCGCTGCCGACGATCTCGACGATCTTCTCGTGCGCTTCGAACGTGCACCCGTCGAGGGCCAGTCGACCCCAGACGATCTCGGCGCAGAGCTTGGCCTTCTCGACCGCGTCCGGGCCGCTGACCGTCAGCTGGCCCACCGCCTTGAACCCGTTCAGGTAGCTGATCGAGACCTTGTAGGTGTCGGTCGCGGGGCCGCCCTTGATACCGGAGAGGCGCACGCGGTCCTTGCCGACTTCCTCGATCTTCGCGCTGGTGAAGTCGGCGGTGCAGTCAGGGCCCAGGTAGCGATTCGGATCGCCCATCTCGTAGAGCAACTGCGAGATCACCGTCTCGCGGTTGATCAGTCCGCCGGTGCCTTCGTGCTTGGTCACGACGAACGTGCCGTCGGGGCTCGCCTCGATGATCGGGTAGCCGATGCGCACGAAGTCCTTCACCGCGCGCCAGTCGGTGAAGTTGCCGCCGGTGCACTGCGCGCCGCACTCGGCGATGTGGCCGGCCATCGTGCCGGACGCGAGCTTGTTCCAGTCCTGTGGGCCCCAGCCGAACTCGTGGATCATCGGACCGGCGACCAGCGCCGGATCGGTCAGGCGACCGCCGATCACGATCTGCGCGCCCTGCTTCAAGCACTCGGCAACGGCGAAGGCGCCGATGTAGACGTTGGCCGACAGGATCTGGCTCTGCACCGCCGACAAGGCGCGGCCGTCGTCCATGTTGGCGAGGGGGTGGCCGCCCTGCAGCAGATCCGGGATCCGCGTCAGGATGTCGTCACCCTCGATGATGCCGACCTTCAGGCCCTTGATGCCCTGTTTTCTGGCGAGGTCGAGCACGGCGTCGAGGCATGCGCCCGGGTTCACGCCGCCGGCGTTGGCGATGACCTTGATGCCCTTTCTGTGCACCTCGGGCAGCACGCGCGCGAGCATGGTGACGAAGTCCGTGGCGTAGCCCGCCTTTGGATTCCGCCCCTTCTGCTTCTGCATGATGCTCATGGTGACTTCGGCGAGGTAGTCGAGCGCCAGATAGTCGAGCGGGCCTTCGCGAACGAGACGCACAGGGCCGAGGATGGAGTCGCCCCAGAAGCCCTGGCCGTAGCCGATGAGAACCTTGTCGCGCATGATCTTTGGCTGAGCAGGATACCGGCGGGACGCACGGATTCTGCTGCGCCGGTCGGGTAAACAAGGCGCGCTTGCTCCTGGCTGCACAGCTTCCGCTGCGTCCTTCTTCGCTGATGAACACGACCGTCCGCAACCTGCTCGCGTTCTCTCTCGTCACTCTGCTGCCGGTTTCGTGCCTCGCCGGCCCGCACCAGTTGCGGCGTACAGTGGACGACTGGGACCACCAGCTCTACGTCAACGCACCGTGGATGAACGGCATGCTGCATGTCGTGCCGGTGATTCCGCTGGCCACCGCGGTCGCCTTCCTCGCCGACTTCTGCGTCGCTGACGCAGTTACCTTCTGGTTCGACGACGCCTGGGGCGGGACCGGAACGGGCTTCGAGCACCTGCGCATCGCCACGCCCGACGGACGCATGCAGAGTCTGATGATCGAGGGTGCCGGCTGGTCCTGGACCGAGATCAAGTAACCCTGCGTGGCCGCAGCGGGCCCACGCATCGCTGCAGTGGGCCACGCCGCCGGCACGCCACGATCACGTCTTGCGCGACGCGGCGCCGAGGCGCTCGCGGTCCTCGCCGGTGATGATCGTCGCGCCAGGAATGCCCGAGAGATCCGGGCCGCCGAGCGGCGTTTCGACATCGGACGAGACCGGTGCCGCGGGAGCCGCAGGTCTTGCCGGGGCCTTCGGGGCTCGCGGCGCGCGGCCTTCGATCTGCGCTGCCGGCGCGGGCTTGGTCCGAGGTGCAGGGGCAGGAGGTGCTGCCGGCTTGCGAACTGGCGCGGTCGCGGCTGGTTGAGCCCGCGGGGCTGCGGGCCTCTGCGCCCAGTCCGACGGTTGCATGCCACGAACGATGCTGCCAGGAGCTGGCGTCGAGTCGGCTTGACGACGAACGAGTTCCTCGGGCTTCTTCGGCATCTGCGCCGGCGGGACAGCTGTAGCTGGCGTGCGAGTGCCTCGGGCCGGCGGAGTCGCGGGAGCCGAAGACTGCTTTGCTTTGGCCACAGTTGGCTTCGGCGCTTTCGCTGCCGGCGCTACCGGGCGGCGTTGCAGCGGCGTGTGTTGCGGAACTTGCAGCGGCGTGTGTGGCGACGCGCCAGTTGGGCGCTGAATCACCGGCGCTACCGACGCGGCCGGGATCCCCGCTCGCGCGACGCCGGGAGCCTTGCGCGCAGTTCCACTTACCGCAGCGAATCCGCTGGTCTGCAGCAACAGGCCCAGGCGTTGACGATGGGCTTCAGTAAAGGTGCCAAGCATCCGCGCGGTCACGAAGGCCGGCAGCACCGCGAGCGGGCCGACGATTGCCATCTGCAACCAAGGTGCATGCCCCATCGACCCAAGGAAGGCCAGGGAGGCCGGCGCAAAGAAGGCCCAGTAGAGAGCCGCCACCCGCGTGTAGCCGCGGCAGCAGCCGATGGCCCGGACCATCGCGACTGGCGACAGTGCGCGCATGTCGCCGCGCATCTGCCGGAGGATCGTCGCGATCGGCGTGAAGAACATGCCGAGCAGCAAGCCCGGAAGAATCGAGAGCAGCGGCGCACCGAGGGCCAGCAGCAAGATCGATGGTGCGATCAGGATCGACAGCACGATCGACTGATCGGTCAACCAGCGCTTGGCGAGCTGCGCCATCTCCGGCGGCGCCGGGATCGGTGGCACATCCTCTTCGCCTTCCGCACTGCGCACGAACACCTGGCGCGCCATCGCGCCAACGATGCCGAGCACGCAGAGGCCAGGAGGCGCCGCGAGGGCCGCAAAGGCCCAAGGCGAAGCGCCGCTGGTCAACACGCCGCCGATGCCGACGACGAGCGGAAACGCCAACATGGTCGCCAGCGCGACCGCAGGCATGTAGCCCTGGGTCAGGTACTGGACGCTGTCGAGCGCGTGTTCATGGACCGATGGGTGCCCGTCTTCGCCCTCGTCGCCAGGTGGACGATCCAGAGCTCGAGCACCGGCTTGATGCTCCATCAGGCCCTTTCGCGACAGTCGCGAGGCGATGTGGTCGCGCAGCGGACCGGGCTTCATGCCCGCATGGACGCGGACAGCCTCGTCGACATGGCCGAGCTGCAGGCAGATCTCCGCCAACTCGCGCAGGACTTCCTGGGACGCCATGCCGCGCTCGACAGCGCGATGTAGCGACGCATAGCGGAGCTCGGGGGTCGAGTCTTCCTGAGGTGTAGCGATCTTCTCCAGTTGCACAGTGCGCTCCTTGTCTTCCGTAGTCCGATGCTCCAGGCACCTATGTCGGACTGTGCAACGGTCCCCTTGACCGACCAGTCCCGCGGCGGGACCACGGGTCCCAAGTGCTTTCGAACGGATGGTCAAGTGCGCGCCGCGCGCGCGTCGATGGGAGTCGCGAGGAACTGCTCATGTCATCGAAGTTGCGTGCTCTCGCCTGCCTGTGCCTGTTGTCGTTTGCGGCACTGGCCCAAAACGACACCGTGCCGTCGTTGTTGAACGGACTCGAGGGTGGATCGGGCACCAGCATCCCCTTTGGACTGGCGCAGCCGGTCCGCATCCAGTTTGTCTACGACTCCGAGGAGCTGCCGTGGACCGGGCCGCGCGTCATCTCACGGCTGTCGCTGCGCGCCGACAACGTCGACCCCACGGTGACGACCTTTGCCCAGAAGGGCTTCGTCTTCGTGTCCTTGCTGTTGAGCACGACGAGTCGCAAGGCCGAAGCGACGACGACAAGCTTCGAGGAGAACTACGGCACTGACGCAACCCTTGTGCTCGACAACGTGCCGATAATGCTGCCGTTCCAACCAGCACTTGCCGGCGTGCGACCGGCCAACATCGACTTCGTGCTGCCGACGCCGTGGATCTACGGCATGACGCCGGTGCGGCCCAACACACCGGCACCGACGAATCTGCTGGTCGAACTGCGCGTTCACTCGCAGCCTGTCGGCGCCTACCGCATCGACAACGTCGGCTCCTGCGCGATTCCTCCGGTCGCGTTCGGCAGCAACGGGCCGCTGTGCATTCCAGCGGGTGCGGCGCCGCTGCAGCTCGTCGGCGGCAACTCGCTGGTCGCCGGCGCCGCCTACACTTGGACGATCTCGAACGCGACGCCCAGCGCGGCGACCTTCTTGATGATCGGTGTCGAAACCACAGGGTCGTTGTTCGGCGTCGCCGCCCTGCCGCTGCCGGTGCCGTTGTTCGACGTCGCCAATCCGCTGCGGGCCAACCCGGCGATCACCGCGATCGCGCCCGGGCTCATCCATGGCGCGCCGGACTGTTGGATCGATCTGTTGCCCATCGACACGATGTTCGCGCTGGCGAACGCGGCCGGTGAAGCGACTGTGACCGTCAGCATCTCGGCCAACCGCGAGTTGGTAGGAGAGTCGCTCTATGCGCAGGCGATCGGCTACACCCAGACGGCTAATCCGCTGCAGTTTGTGACCAGTCAGGGCCAGCAATCGACCGTCTGCGGCCCGATCGGCGTCGCCCGCATCTACAGCCTCGGCAGCGCCACTGCGACCACGGGGCAGCGGTCGCTTGGTCAGGGCGCCGTGATCGAACTGCACTGAGCCAGGGCTGGCGACCGCGAGGGCACGCATCACGTTGTGGAGCGGAGCTTGCCGCGAGTCCCTCGTTGGCCGAGACTTGTCGCCCCGCATGAAGGTCTTCCTGTGCCGCCCTCGTGGTTTCTGTGCCGGCGTCGAGCGCGCGATCGACACGGTCGAACGCGCCCTAGAAAAATTCGGCCGGCCCGTCTACGTCCGCCACGAGATCGTGCACAACAAGATCGTGGTGCAGGATCTGACGGCCAAGGGCGCCGTGTTCGTCGACGAACTGGCGGCTGTGCCGACGGGCAGTCACGTGATCTTCTCGGCGCACGGTGTCGCCCCCGAGGTCTTCGCGCAGGCGCAGCGGTATCGCTTGCACTCGATCGACGCTACCTGCCCGCTGGTCACCAAGGTCCACGTCGAGGCCCGGCGGTTCGATCGCCAGGGGATGACGATCCTGCTCATCGGTCACGAGGACCATGTCGAGGTCGAAGGAGTCGTCGGCGAGGCGCCGCAGCGCACGATTGTGGTGGCGACGCCAGAAGAGG
>CAMBXM010000174.1 GCA_945871815.1 Singulisphaera sp. GP187 | reverse complement strand
AATGGCGTCGCGGTCCCGCACTTGAAGCACGAGGACATCGTCGCTCCATCGATGGTGTTGGCTCGTGCCACCGTGCCGATCGAGTGGCAGGCGATCGACGGCCGCCCGGTTTCGATAATGTTTCTGGTGGTCTCCCCAGCGGGTGACCCGGAGTCCCATCTGCAGTGCCTGCGGTGGATCTCAACGCTCGCACGCAACCCCGACTTCCGCCGCTTCCTGACTGACGCCCGCGGTGTCGACCAGATGCGGGAACTGCTCCGCGAGTTGTCGCCAAAGAAGTAGGGCTCGCATGGCTGACGCTGAGAAGATCTGCAAGGTGCAGGTTGCGCTGCGCAACCGCGACGGGCTGCATGCTCGACCGGCGCACCTGTTTGTCCAGACGGCCAATGCTTACGCCAGCCGCATCCATGTTCGCCGTCAGGGTGAAGACGAACAGGTCGATGGGAAGTCGATCATGGGGATGATGATGCTCGCCGCCGAGCGCGGCGCGATGCTGGAACTGCACGCCGAGGGACCCGACGCCGATCAGCAGGTGCGGGCGCTCGTCGAGTTGGTCGAAGCCGGCTTCGGCGAAGAGTAGGAACTCGGTCGCATTCCCGGCGCTGGCCGAGAAGTCCCAGCCTGGGAAATCTCGAGTCGATGCGGCGATGGACTTGGGCGTCACGGAAGCCGGTGCGCTACCAGCGGTCGTTGCGGAAGTTGGGCTCCCTTCAGGCCTTGGCACAGCTGCGGGCAAGCCTTGGCAAAACTGAGGGCAAGCCTAGGCCCAACTGAGGGGTCGTTCCGGGTGGTGCAGGAGGGCGTCGATCCCGCGGTTCCGGGGAGGGCCGCCGCTCGGCGAATCGAACGCGGCTCAATACGCGACGGGCTCTTGGCCGATAGGTGCCATGGATCGGTCCACCCCGCAACGGAGCGCGCAAAGGAGCGCAGGACGCAATGCTGAAGCAGCGCAAGAGCATCGTCGGTCTCGACATCGGTACGAGCTGCATCAAGGCCGTCGAGATCACCCAAGACAAGTACGACTTCGTCATCACGGGCTATGCCCAGATCGAGGTCCCTGACGAGCAAGGGCGGAACGAGGCCGTAGCGGAGCTGTTCCGCGCTGGTCGATTCCGCACCAAGCGAGTCGCCACGGCGGTTAGCGGCAAGAGCGTGATCTTTCGCTACATCACCATGGTGGATGTGCCGGACGATCGCCTGCAGCAGGCCGTGCGGTTCGAAGCGGACAAGTACATCCCGTTCGATGTCAGCGAAGTCGAGATGGACGCACAAAAGCTGTCCTCCACGACCGGCGAAGGCGGTAAGTCCGAAGCGAAGGTGCTTCTGACCGCCGCCAAGCGCACGGTGCTCGACGACCATGCACGGATGCTGACCGAGATCGGTCTGCAACCCGTCAGCGTCGGCATCGATGGCTTCGCACTCGGCAATGCCTACGAGCTGTCGGATGTCGTCAACCCCGGCGTTCGAGAAGGTGGCCGCACGGTGGCGCTGATCGACATCGGAGCAACCAAGGCGAGCATCAACATCCTGCGGAACAACATCTCGTGCTTCGCACGAGAGGTTCCGATGGGTGGCGATGACCTGACGCAGGCGATCACGCGTCGCGTCGGCATCGAGACGGCGGCGGCTGAGGCGCTGAAGCGGGATCCCGGCGAGCAGATGTCCGTCGTTCAGGAGGCTGTCGCACAGGTGCTTGAGGACCTGGGCAACGAGATCAACCTGTCCTTCGACTTCTTCGAGAACCAGAACGACGGTGAGGTTCAGGAAGTGCTGCTGACGGGTGGCGCGGTGTTGCTGCCGTTCCTCGAGGAAGGCCTCGAGAAGATCTTCGAGAAACGCACCCGCGTCTGGAACCCGATCGAGGGCCTGAAGGTCCGGTCGGACAACGTCGACGTCGAAGCACTCAACCAGTTTGCGCCCCAGCTCGCGGTCGCAGTCGGCCTTGCGGCCGGCGCCTGATCCGGGAGGAACCAAGACAATGATTCGCATCAACCTGCTGCCCGCCGACTACCGGCGCGGCAATCGCATCCCGCCGAAGGTGCTGGCAACGGCCTTCGGTTCTGCCCTTGCCGTCGCGGCCAGCATCGGCTGGTTCGGCATCGTCTACTTCGGCGAGCTCGGTCAGCTTGAGCGCACCGACGTCGCGATCTCAGAAGAGCTGGCGCAGAAGTCAGTCAAGGGCGCCTACTACGACAAGCTCGAGGTCAACCGCCAAGACTACTCGGCGCGCGTCCAGACCATTCAGGACATCGGCAAGTCGCGTCGCGCGTGGTCGAAGTTCATGGATGAGATGGTGGACGTCGTGAACAGCAGCGGCGAGAGCGAACGCCATCTTGCGTGGTTCAGCAGCTTGACGGTCAAGACCGACAAGAAGAACCGCGCGGCAACGATCACGCTGCCTGGCGCCGTCGTAGGAACCGAAATGGCGAAGGTCGCCAATCTGCACGAGGACATCCAGCGCGCCCCGTTCTTCGCGGACGTTGCCTCGAAGACCGCTCCTGGCGGCAAGTACGCTTTCGACAAGGACCGCGTGCCGGGCGACTCGTTCGTGTACCAGCTGCAGATGCAGCTCAAACCCATGGTCGCGGAAGCCCCGAAGAAGAAGCCCGCCCCCAAAACCCCGAAGTGACGGAGGTGACCCGTGGCCAAATTGACTGAGAAGCAAAAGATGCTCGCTGTCGGCGGTGCCGCCCTCGGCATTTGCCTGATCGCCGGTGCTGGAGTGGTTTGGGCGAGTGGCCTGATCGAAGAACTCGAACAGACCATCGAACAGAAGCGAACCGAGATCGCTGCAGCCGAGGCGAAGATCGCCAAGGTCCCTTCGACCGAGAAGGAAGTAGTGATCTTGCGCGAGAACTTGGGTGAGTACGTGAAGATCCTGCCCGAGGACCAGGGCCTCGAGGACTTCGTCAAGATGCTCAACCAGTTCGAGCGCAGCTCGGGCATCCAGACGATCAACTTCCAACCGAGTCGCCCCGCCCGCAAGGACGGCAAGGTGGTCGAACGCTTCGAGCGCATCGAGTACCAGTACGAACTGACTGCCACGCTCTGGCAGTTCATGAAGTTCATCAACAGCATCGAGAACTACGAGCGCTTGGTTTCGATCACGGACTTCGCGATCACTCCGGTGACGGCGCGTGAGTCCGAGACTCGGGACGGCGATGTCGTGCACTCGATCAAACTGACGATGGAGACGTACACCTACAACCCGGCTAGCACGGGTCAGGACGTCACCATCCCGGACTACAACGACAAGAAGGACCTGCTGCGCGAAGAGATCGTCAAGCGCATGCAGCCGATTCGTCTCGATCGCTACGAGCATCGCGGCAGCCGCGGTCGTCGCGACATCTTCGTCGATCCACGCGAGCGCGAAGGTCAGGCGGAGGGTGCGCCGATCGAAGAGCAGCGTGCGATCCTCGAGCGCTATCTCGGCGAGGTTCAGCGCCTGCGCGCGGTCAATCTCAAGCTGGCGAAGCCTGACCTCACGATCTTCGATCAGTTCACGTTCGAGCGCGAACTGAAGGAAGGTCTGACCAAGCTCGAAGAAGCTGTGCAGGAAGTGACCCAGAAGCAGCAGATCACCTCGCCGACCTTGCGCCAGCGCTGGGTCAATGAGGTTGTCGAGCCGCTTGCGGACATGAAGAGCACGCGCGGTGGGAAGAGCGAGCGCGAAATGCGTGACCCCTACCTCTCCGCCGACGAGATGCAGCAACTGGTCGACAGCATGTCACAGCTCCTCACCGAGGGTGACCTGCAGTCGGCGAGCGATCGATTCGAGGCGATCTCCCCGCGCCTTTTGGTGCCCGAGTCGGATCCGCGGTACTCGTTGGCAGTTGCTGCCAAGGTCCTGCAGGTCCGGGTGCAGACGGCGATCGACTTCAGCGCGCTGGACCTCAAGATCCAGGGCGTCGTCGTCAACCACGAGGGTGGGCGTTCGGGCGTGCTGCTCAATGGCAACGTCTTCGAGGAAGGTGAGTACATCAGCGATGAGTTGATGCTGCGCCGCGTCGAAGAGGAGCAGGTCTGGTTCGTGTTCCGTGGCCTGACGCTGATCAGGACCCTGTGAGCGCGTGAGCAGGAAGGAGCGACTGCCACGGCAGTCGCGCGTCGACGTAAGCGAACGACGCTGTAGCGCAAATCCCCTAAAGGGCTGGTAGGCGCTGCGACGATGGAGACGGACCCCCTGGTCGGTGCCGCTGCGGCGCCGACCGCAATGGCGAATCAACCCGACTTCCCGGCTGCGGGAAAAGGATCGAAGATGCAGGCATTCACTTGGCTCCGGCCCCTCGGCCGTTCGTTGACCACTGGCGCTCTTGCCCTTCTTGCCGCTGGAATGGCGGCCTCCCCGGCTCAGGACGCGCCGAAGCCCCAAGACCCGGTTCCAGCGAAGGAGCCGGCCGCGCAGAAGCCGCAGGGTGTCGGTGATGACATCGAGACCCAGGCGATGGGCGATCGGTCCAGCAGGCTCACGCTGCGCCTGAAGGACCGCGATCTGCGCGATGTCATCGCGAGCATTCGCCGGAAGGCGAACGTCAACATCATCATGGAGCCGGGCATCGAGTCGACTGTGTCGATCGACCTCTCCGATGTGCACTGGCGCCAGGCTCTTGATCTCGTCGCCGAGCAGGCTGACTGCGTGGTGACGGAGCTCGACGGCGGGGTGTTGAAGGTGGAGAAGCCGCCGCGCTGCACGTTCGCTTTCGAGAACGCTGACATCGGCATGGTGATCGACACGATCAGCAAGATCAGTGGCGCGAACATCATGACTGCACCCGAGGTGAAGGGGCAGATCTCGCTGCGTCTGAAGAACATCCCCTGGCGCGATACACTTGACGCGGCCGTCAAGACGCTTGGCTTTGTCGTGGTGGAAGATCGCGGCATCCTCCGCGTGGTCTCTTCGGCGAAGGTGCAGCAGGACCTCGTCTTCGAGGCGATTCCGCTGCGCTACGTGCGTCCGCGCTCGATCTACGTGCCGTTTCTGACGTCGGAGTACGTCCAGAACCGTCAGGGCAACAACGTCATGCAGCAGGGTCAGGGGCAGAATCGCATCGAGTTCACGCTCCTCGATTCGCTCAAGCGCCTGACGACCCCGGAAATCGGCACGATCGACTACGACGACGTTCAGAACGTCATGTTGATCAAGGACACGCGACCCGTCGTCGACGAGATCAAGCGCATCGTTGCGCTGATCGACATCGAGCCGGCCCAGATCTACCTCGACATCAAGTTCGTGACGACCACGAACGAGGACGTTCTCGACATCGGAATCTCACCAGGTGGCAACGGCTACACGGCGATTCTCGGCCTCGGCCAGATTCCGACGCGCCTGCCGTTCGACTTGGGCGCTGGTGGCTGGGACGACAGTGTGATTGCCAACGACACCGGCACGGGTCCGTTCGTCGATCCAGTGGCCAACGGCAACGTGGCGACGACCGTCCCGAACGTCGTGTTCGGCAAGCTCGACTTCACGCAGGTGACGGCGACGCTTCGTCTGCTGAAGAAGGATGCGCGGTCCGAAATCACGCAGGCACCGAAGATCGTCGCACTGGATCACCAGCCCGCGACCATTTTCGTTGGCGAAGCCGTGCGTTACGCGCAGTCGCGTGTCGAGCAGGGGCAGGCCGGTGGCCTATTGCTGGCGCTCGAAGAAGGCGATGACTCTCCCGTCAACGTCGGCTTCCAGCTGCTGGCAACGCCGCATGTCGTCCCGGGCACGGACAAGGTGATTCTCGAGGTCATCCCGCAGCGCACGGCGCTCACGGGCACCGGCACGGGCTCGGCGACGTCGCCGGCTGGCTTCGACATCTTCCAGCTCGGCTCGGGTGGCCAGGAAGGCACGATCGCACTGCCGCGCGTCGGCTCGAGCACGATCGCCACGAAGGTCCTGCTGCGCAGTGGTCAGACCGCCGTGCTCGGCGGCCTCGTCAGCGAGACGCAGACGGAGACCGAGATCAAGCTGCCGCTGCTCGGCGATATCCCGATCCTCGGCTACTTGTTCAAGAACAAGCAGACGCAGGACGTGAAGTCGAACCTGATCGTCTTCATCACGCCGAACCTGATTCGCAGCGCTGAGGACACGGACCTGCACTTCCAGAACGCTCTCAAGGAGCGCATGCAGGACTTCGGTCGCGAGCGCGACGCCGTCTTCGGCAAGGACCGCTGAGCCGGCCGATCGGTGGCTGCCGCGGGTTGAGCAGCCACCGACAACGGGTCTTGGTTGGTGGTGGGGTAGCGGCTGGGCCGCGCGAACCAGGCCGACTATGGCGAGCTCCGCACGCGGTCGTTTCGAACGGCTGCGACTGTAGCGTTGAGCCGGATCTCCCGGAGCCCTAGGATCTCGCCGCCTGCGGCCGGGGGTCGCAGGCTCGGACCGCCACCTGGCGGGTCCGTTCCACAAGGAATGCCCATGGTGCACTGTCAATCGGTCGAACCAGCAGCAAGCGCTGCGGCGAACACGCCGCGGTTCAGCGCTCGCGACTGTCGGCGAGTGCACCGTGGATCGGTTTTGGTCTTGTTCTGTGGGGGTCGTCCGGTCCGCCTGCCGTCGGCAGAAGCTCGGACCGCGAATGCGCGCGCCATGGCGCGTGGCTCGACTCCCCGGACCACCGCGCATCGTCGCGGTGTTCGCTTCCCAGGAGATTCCCTTGAAGAGGATGTTGGTGAACGCCCTGGATCCGGAGGAGAGCCGGATTGCAGTGGTCGAGAATGGCGTGCTGCAGGAGTTGCACGTCGAGTTGGCGAACCGGGAGGCCTATCTCGGTAACGTCTATAAGGGCAAAGTTGTCAACATCGAGCCGAGCATCGGCGCGGCGTTTGTCAGCTTTGGCGGTCGCGTCAACGGCTTCTTGCATGTCAGCGACGTGTTGCCGGCCTACGGTCGCCCCGACTTTCAGCTCGAGGATGTGATCGAAGGCCGCGCTCGTGTCGACGTCGATGATGGACCGGAGTCGGTTCAGCAGGCGCTCGCAGACGACGAGGACGACGACGGCCCTGCCTCGACTACTGAGACGGATGGTGCCGAGCCTGCGCACGCCGATGACGACCACGCTTCCACTTCGCCGACGGCGCATGCCGAATCGGTTGGTAGTGTGGAGCATGAGTCGCATGGGGATGGGCACGACCACGGCGACCATGCTGAAGATCACGCTGAGTTCGCCGGCCCACATGCCGGCGACGAAGCGCATTCCCACGACAGCCACGATCACGACGACCACGGTAGTGACACCGTTCCTTCGGACGCCGAACCAGCAGGCGGGCACGGCGAAGACCATGCCGATGGTCACGCGACAGCCCGAGCCGACGACGGTGAAGGTGTGGAGTCACTGACGGACGGCGCTGCTGCGGGCGATCCCGATGGCACGGATGCTGCCCATGACAACGACAATGCCGAGGCGGGCGATGGCGTCGCGGCCGTCAAGGGTCGCCGCGGTCGCCGCCGCGGCCGCGGCCGCGAACGGCCCCAGCCGGTCGCGCGTCGCCAGCGCCCAACGATCGACCAACTGCTCAAGAGAGGGCAAGAAGTCGTCGTCCAGATCACCAAGGAAGGGATCGGCACCAAGGGACCGACGCTGACGACCTACGTGTCGATGCCGGGTCGCTGCCTCGTGGTCATGCCGAGTCTGCCGAAGTGCGGCGTGTCGCGGAAAATCGAGGACCCGAAGGAGCGCAAGCGCCTCAAGCGCATCGTGCGCGAACTCGACGAGACGGGGCACGGCGGCATTGGCTTCATCGTGCGCACTGCTGGCGTCAACAAGTCACTCGCGGACCTGCAGCGCGACCGCGACTACCTCAAGAAGATCTGGGAGATGGTCGCAGCAAGACTCAAGGTCACGCGCGCACCTGCCCTGCTCTATCAGGAGTCCGACCTCGTTCTGAAGGCGATGCGCGACCTGTTCACGCCCGACATTGCTGAGGTCGTGGTGGATAGCGAGGATGTCTATCTACGCATCCGCGACTTCGCCGAAAAGCTGATGCCGCACATGGCCGATCGGATCAAGCGGCACGAGCAGACAACGCCGTTGTTCCACAGCTTTGGCATTGAGAAAGACGTCGAGGCTCTCTACCAGCCAAAGGTCGATCTCTCGAGCGGCGCCTCGATTGTCATCGACCAAACCGAAGCGCTCGTCGCGATTGACGTCAACTCGGGCAAGTTCAAGCCGGGCTCTGACCTCGACGAGACCGCGTATCGCACGAACCTCGATGCGATCCCGGACATCGTGCTGCAGCTGCGTTTGCGCGACCTCGGTGGACTGATCATCATCGACTTCATCGACATGGCGCAGGAAAAGCA
>CAMBXM010000173.1 GCA_945871815.1 Singulisphaera sp. GP187 | reverse complement strand
GTGGCTTCCAAGCCAGCTCGCGCGTCATCACCACAGCCGACGAGATCCTCGCCGAGCTCATGAACATCGTGAGGTAGTGATGTCAGGCTACGCCGAAACCGCGCTCGTAAAGGGCATGCACTTCTTGGCCGAGTCCCAGGCGGCCATCTCCAACAATCTCGCCAACCTCGAAACCGCGAGCTACAAGCGCCGCACGCCCGTGGCGCTCGAGTCCGCCTCTTCGTTCGAACGCGTTCTGGGCGAGCGGATGCCGACGGTGCGCTACGGCGAGGTCTCCGACTGGAAGCAAGGCTCCCTGCGGGAGACCGGCAGTCAGCTGGAGCTCGCGCTGAGCGAGGGCTCCTGGCTCCGCGTGCAGGATGGCAAGGGTCGCGTGTTCTTGACCCGCGACGGCCAGATGCAACTCGATTCGCAAGGCGGCCTCGTGAACAACGAAGGCTTCCGCTACCTCGACCAAAACGGCAGTCCGATCCTGCTCGGCACCGGCGAGCAGTCGCCGACCGAGCTCTCGATCTCGAACAGCGGCCAGATCTCCGACCCTACGACGGGCCAGGTCTGGGGCCCACTCGGGGTCTTCAAGGTGCGCGATCCGAACGCTCTGGTCCCGGTCGGCAGCGGCAACTTCCAGGACCCGGGCAAGCAGAAGCTCGAAGTCGTCAGCGACGGCGTGCGCCAGGGCTACCAAGAAGGCAGCAACGTCGACTCCCTCCAAGAACTCGTCCAGATGATCGTCGTGCAGCGCAGTTTCACAGCGACCCAGAAAGCACTCGGCAGCGTCGGCCGCATGCAAGAAAGCCTCGTCCAGAATCTAAGCAGGTAATCCAATGCTCAAGAGCCTCTACACCACCGCGACGGGCATGAAGGCCCAGCAGACGATGGTCGACATGATCGCGAACAACATCGCGAACGTGAACACCTCGGGCTTCAAGAAGTCGCAAGCTTCGTTCGAGGACCTTCTCTACGTCACGCAGCAGGCGCCTGGTCTCGCCCGCGGCACCGGCGACCTCGCGGTTCCGACCGGCACGCAGATCGGCTCGGGCACGCGCCTCAACGGTACGACCAAGGTCTACAGCCCCGGCATGCTGGAGCCGACCGATCGCCCGCTCGACATCGCCATCGACGGCGAAGGCTTCTTCGCCGTTCGTCTGCCCGACGGCGGCACTGGCTACACCCGCGACGGTTCGTTTCAAATCAACGCCGCCGGCAACATCGTGACCAGCCAGGGACACATCCTGCTGCCCGAGATCACCGTGCCAGCCGACACTCTCGATATCGCCATCGATCCGTCAGGACGAGTCACGGTCGCCACTGCCAGCACTCCGGACGCGGCAACGCAGGTCGGTCAGCTGACCATCAGCCGCTTCGTCAATCCGTCGGGCATGCTCGCGGTCGGTGGCAACGTGGGCCGTCAGACCGAAGCGTCAGGCGCGCCGCAGACTTCGACGCCGGGCATCGCCGGCCTCGGTCAACTGCGCCAACGGTTTCTCGAGCGCAGCAACGTCCAGATCGTCAACGAACTCGTCAACCTGATCGTCGCGCAACGGGCCTACGAGGTGAACAGCCGCGCGATCCAGGCTAGCGATCAGATGCTGTCGACGGCGACCAACATCGTCCGTTGATGCAGAGCGCATCGCTGCGGTTTGCCGCAGCGTGCGTCGCCGTGGTTTGCGCAGAGGGTTCGGGAAGGTCCGCACAGCAGAGAAGGAGAGTCTCATGTTCGCATTCGTCACCATCGCACTGTTCGGCGCACTCGCGCAGGACCCGGCTCCCGGCGGCGCCACGGCACGCCCGCAACCGACCTACGAACTGTCGCTGCACGAGAACGCTCTCGTGCGCGGGCTCGAAGTCACGATTGGCGACCTAGTCGACCTCGCACCGACCGATGCGGAATCCATGACGATCGCGTCGTTGCGCTTCGCCGCGGCGCCGACGCCTGGGTTCCTGCGCACGGTCACGCGCTCCGAACTGTTGCAGTCCCTGGTGGCCAGTGGCTACGCCGCCGGCACCTTCCGCATTCGCGGTGCAACTGAGGTCGCCGTGCAGTCGTTGGTTGCTGCGGTCAGTCAAGTCGAACTCATCGAGCACGCAACCACCGTGCTCGAAGCCGTCCTGCAGAAGGAAGGGGGCGACGTCGAGTACGAACTGGCGAGTCCCGTTCGCGCGCATCAAGTGCAGCCAGGACGCAGGAGCCAGGAGATGCGCGCTCGCATTCGCGGCGGCGCCACCAACCCGAACACCGCCGTCGTCGAGGTCGAGATCCTCGTCGACGAGGTCGTCGCCAAGACCGTTCCGATCCAGTTCAAGCTCCGTCGCTACCACGAAATCATCAAGACCAATGCCACGGTGCCGGCGGGCATGCCGATCGGGCCGGAGTACTTCACGCTGTCGCGCGAGCGCCTCGACCAGACCAACGGTCTCTATCTCACGTCGATGGAACAGGTGGTCGGCAAGGTCGCGCGGCGCAACCTGCAGCCCAATCAACTGCTGATGCTCAGCGACGTCGCCGAGCCAGCGCTGATCCGCCGTGGCGACCTCGTCACCCTCATCATCACCAAGGGCCGCGTGAAGATCGAAACGCAGGCAATCGCCAACAACGACGCCGTGCGCGGCGAACGCGTCAACGTCATCAGCACCGGCACCCGCGCGTCGCTGACCGGCATCGCCGAGGCCAGCGGCACCGTCGTGATCCGCAACTGAGACCTCCCATGGGCAACCTCTCACTTCACCCCTTCTTGCTCGCAGCTGCTGGGCTGCTGGCCCTCTGCTGCAACACCGTGCGGGCCCAGAACCCATACGTGCGAGCCGGTGCCAAGATCGCGGCGACGGCTGACCTGCGCGCCCGTTCGGTGGGCGACGTGCTGACGATCGCCATTCAAGAAACGCACAGCGTACGCAACGAGGACAAGACCGAGCGCTCCAACGACACATCGCTGTCGGCACGTCTCTCTGCCTTCACGCTGAGCAACGACGCCTTCAACGCCTCCGCACTGCCGACCATGGCCGTTTCGAAGGAGCAAGACTTCAACGGCGAGTCGAAGCAGAACAGCGGTTCTGACGTGCGCGCCAGCATTGCCGTGATGGTCATCGACGTGCAGCCCAACGGCAACCTCATCGTCGCCGGTCAACGCAGCGTCACCGTCAACGATGAGCAGAAGACGTTGCGCATCAGCGGCATCGTCCGCGCCCTCGACGTCACCAACCTCAACACCGTGACCAGCTCCCAGGTTGCCGACGCCCGCATTGCAATCACCGGCGAGGGCGCCAGCACGCGCCAGGTGACCAAAGGCCCGGTCGGGCAACTCTTCGACACCCTGATCTGGGCCGCGTGGCCGTTCTGAGCTGCTCATGAACTCAACCGCCTTGCTCTCGCCCGTCGCGTTCTTCGTCCTCGCGGTCACCGCACCGGCGCAAGCGCCGTCGCCGTCGATCCCGATCGTGACGCCGTTCCTGACGCCGATCTCGATCCCCGTGAGCGCACCGGCGCAGGCGCCACAGCCTTCGCCGTTGCCGATGACCTACGAATCGCGAGCGGCAGCTACACCCGATGTGCCAGTGGCCTCAGGCCCGATGACCGTGCGCCTGCACGAGATCACGCGGCTGCACAACAGCATGCCGCACTTGCTCGTCGGCATCGGCATCGTCACTGGCCTCCAAGGCACCGGTTCGAGTGATCGCGGCACGCGGCAGGCGCTGCTGAACATGATCCGCGATCAGAACCTCAACTTCACCATCTCGGACGTCACTGCTGGCAACACCGCGCTGGTCTCGCTGACCACGTCGCTGAAGCCGTTCAGTCGCCAGGGCAATCTCGTCAACGTCGACTGCCAAGTCATCGGTGACGCGACCTCGCTGCGTGGCGGCGTGCTGCTGCGCGCCGAGTTGCGCGGCGTCGACAACCAAACACACGTGGTCGCGCAAGGGACCCTGTCAGTGGCTGGCGTGACCGCGCAAGGCAGTGCGGCCAGCGTGCAGAAGAACCTCGCGACGACCGCCACGCTGATCGACGGCGGCATCGTCATCCGCGACATGCCGTCGTCATACTTCTCCGAAGCAGGGGACCTGGAGATCGAGGTCACGACCCCGAGCAACTTCACAGCCATGAGGATCGCCGAGGGCATCCGCAAGGTTCTGATGGATGAAGAGGTCACGGTCAGCGCCGTCGACCAAGGCCTCGTCCGCATCCAGTTGCCGCTCAAGTCGCGCAACCAGGGCACGGCGATGGCAATCCTGAGTCGCATCCGCGACGTCCGCGTCGAAGTGGACAACCCAGCCAAGGTGCTGGTGGATCAGTCGAGCGGCACCGTCATCGCTGGTGAAGGCGTGCTGATCACTCCGTGCGTCTTCAGCATCGGCGAACTGACGATCTCGATCGTCGACGAAACCGAGGTCTCGCAACCGAACGCGCTCAGCAACGGCGAGACGCAGGGCGTGAACCGCACGCGCATCCAGGTCGAGTCGCAGAACAGCGAGCTCAAGGCCGTCGCGGGCGGCGCCACCGTCGGCGAATTGCTGCAGAACCTGCGGGCTCTCAATCTCACTCCGGCGCAGTTGGTGAATGTCTTCACCGCGCTGCAAAAGGCAGGCTATCTCCACGCGCCCTTGGAGGTCCGCTGATGGACCCCATCCAGAACAACGTGATGGACCGGCTGACGCCAGTCGTCACGCCGGCTCAGAAGCTCGCCAAGGCGCGCGACACCGCGATGCAGTTCGAGCAGATCTTCGTGCGGCAACTCGTCAGCACGATGCGCGAGAGCTCGAAGGTTGACAGCGAGGCCGGCGGCATGTTCGGCAGCGAGCCAGGCTCCGACACCTACGGCGACTGGTTCGACGAGAAGATCGCCGAGCAGGTCAGCAAGAACGGCAAGGTCGGCATCGCCGCAGCAGTGATGCGCGACTTCGAACGCTGGAACAGCCAGCCGACAGAAGCTCGCGGCAAGACCGCAGATGAAATCGACCGCGGCGTGCTCAACGCGCCGCGTCTACCGGTTCGCATGGCAGGAGGCCTCGATGTCGCTGGTTGATCTCACCGAAGCACTGATCCGTTCGCTCCGTCTTTCCACCGGGCTCATGCAGAAGCTCGCAGAGGGGCTGCGCACTCGACGCACGCAGTGGATCTCCGCCAAGCCCAGCGTGCTCGCCGAGGCTCCCACTGCGCTCGCCGGTTTGAGCGAAGACCTGCAGAAGGAAGAAGACCGCCGCCAGAAGGTGCTCGCGGACATTGCAGCGCAGCTCCCGGCCATGCCCGGGGCCGCTGGCCCTCGCCATGTCAACACGACCTTCCTGTCGCAGCACTTGCCGCGCAGCCTCGCCGCGCGCCTCAAGCAAGCAACCACCGACGCAACGGGGACTGCAACCCAAGTACGTCGTGAGCTAGCGCTCGGCGAGCGCTTGCTGCGCTTCACCAACAACGCCAACGAGCAACTCGTCGCCGGCGTGAGCCAACAGGTGGCCACGACCCGCGACAACGTCGGTAGCTACGACCGCAATGCGCGCCGCCTGCAGGCCGCGCTCCCCCGCACGGGATCCGTCCCGGGCAGCCTCGTCGACGGACGCATCTGAGGAGACACGAACCATGAGTTTCGGATTTGGAATGGGAGCTGGTTTGCGCGCACTGACGGCCGCGCGCCTTGGCATGCAGACCGCAGGCAACAACGTGTCGAACGCGAACACGCCGGGCTACACACGCCAACGCGTCGAGCTGTCGTCGGCCGCGCCCTTCACGGTCGGACGCGGAATCCAGATGGGTGTAGGCGTCGATGTCTCGGGCATCACTCGATTGGTCGACGAAGGTCTCGAACGCCGCTTGCGCATGCAGAGCGGCCTCGTGTCCGCGGCGCAAGTCGACCAGGCTCGACTCGGGGAGCTCGAGAGCCTGTTCAGCGAGCCTGACGGCGGCCTCAGCACCGGTCTTGGCGGTTTCTTCGGCAGCATCAGCCGACTCCAAACCGACCCGTCGGATCGCGCCTTGCGAAGCGGCGTCGTGCAGTCCGCAAACGAACTGGCACAGAACTTCAACCTGCTGTCGCGGCGCATGAACGAACTCGGCAGCAGCACCTTCGAGGATGTGCGTGGCTTGGTCGCGCAGACCAACCAGCTCGCGTCCTCGATCGCCAGCCTCAACGGCCAGATCATCTCGACCGAAGCCAACGGCAGCACTGCGAACGACATGCGCGACACCCGTGCGCAGCAAGTTCGCCAACTCTCGGAGCTGATCGACGTCAACGCCATCGAGCGCGATAGCGGCTCGGTGGACCTCCTGGTCGGCGGCAACCTGCTGGTCTCGGGCACGCGGTCCTCGAGCCTCGCGGTTGGCCGCAGCGCCTCCGACACCACGCAGATCCAGATCAACGGCACCAGCGCCACGATCCGGCCGCGCGAAGGTCGCATCGCTGCGTTGCTGGCGAGCGAGGGACAGTCGGTGCCAGGCTACCTATCGCGCGTCGATCAAGTTGCGCAGAACCTCATCATGGAGGTCAACCGTCGCCACACGACAGGCATGCCTCGCAGCGGCCCGCACCAGACGTTGACCTCCGCCTACGGTTCGGCTGACGGTGATGGTGACGGCCAACGCGGCGATGAACTGCTGTCACAGAGCGACCTGCCCTTCGACGTGCAGAGCGGCAACCTCTACGTCTCGGTGACCAACCGCACGACTGGCGCCATCACCCGTACACGCATCGACGTCGAACCGTCGGCCATGACGCTCGACGACATCGCCTCGGCCCTCAGCGACATCGAGCATCTCACCGCGACGGTCGATCCGACCGGTCGCCTTCGCGTCGCCGCGGACTCCGGCTTCGGCTTCGACTTCTCGCCCCGCCTCGATCCCAATCCGAATCAGTTCGGCGCCTTCGGCGGTCAGACGCCGAGTATCGGCAGCAGTCGCAGCGGCCCGTTCGATCTCTCGAGCCAGACCTTCCCGGTCAGCTTCACGGTTGCGACCGGCACGGCCACCGCGCCGACCACGACGACGGTCACGCTCGATGCAAGTGACTTTGCCAACGCCGCGGCGGCAACCACCGAAGAACTGGCCGCAGCCATCAATGCGGATCTCGGAACCCAGGGCACCGCGGCAGACATCGGCGGTCGCCTGGTGATCCGTAGCAACGCGGGTGGTTCGACTGCCCACCTGCAACTGGCAAACGTTGGTGCCGGCACAGCCCTCACCAACCTTGGCCTGTCGACCGCGGCCACCGCTGGCCAGAACAACGCCGTGTCCGTGGCGGTGACCGGGGCCTTCGACGGCGCCGAGAACGGTCAGCTACTGTTCGTGCCCGAAAGCGACGGGCAAGTCGGAGTGACGGCCGGCCTTCGGGTTCGCGTTCTCGATCAAGCTGGTGCACTGGTCACGACCATCGATATCGGCGACGACTACGAACCCGGAACGGCTGTCGATCTCGGCAATGGTGTCTCGGTGGCGTTCGGCCCCGGCTCGATCTCCGCATCCGCGGGCCATGCCCTCGAGCTCGACGTGCTCGCCGACAGCGACACCAGCGATCTGCTGGTCGCGCTCGGCATGAACTCGTTCTTCCTCGGCACCGACGCCAGCGACATCGCCGTCAACGAGGAACTCCGGTCCAATGTGGATGCGTTCGCCGCGGGCCTCGGCACCGCTTCGGGCGACGCCGGCAACATCACCCGCTTGATGAGTCTGCGTGAGAGCGAAGTGTCCGACCTCGACTCCAACACCATCGAAGACTTCTGGGCCGACGTGGTTGGCGACATCGGCTTCGAGACCGAGGGCGCGATGCAAACGTTGCTGGCCCAGGACCAGTTGCTGCAGCGACTCGAAGCCGAGCGCGAGTCGGTCAGCGGCGTCAACCTCGACGAGGAGATGCTCGACATGGTGCGCTTCCAGCAGTCCTTCGAGGCCGCAGCGCGGTACCTGTCAACGGTGCAAGAACTGACCGCGACGCTCATCAACCTGGGGCAATGAGAAGGACCATGCGCATCACCCAAGGCCATCTGTTCCAACGTGCGCTGGGCGACATCCAGCGCAGCCTCGGCAAGTACACCAATCTCCAGCAGCAGGTCGCGAGCGGCCGGCGCATCGAAGTACCGTCCGACGACCCCACCGCCACGTTGCGCATCCTGCCGCTGCAGAAGGATCTGCGGAGCCTTGTGCAGATGTCGGACAACGTCGCTCTGGCGCGCGAGAGCCTCGACACGGGAGCCGCCTCGCTCGAGGACGGCTCCGCCCTCATGCAGCGTGTGCGCGAACTCACGATGCAGGCGGCGAACGGCACGTTTGGCGATGGCGATCGCTCCAGCATCGGCAACGAGATGGAGCAGTTGCTGCAGCAGC
>CAMBXM010000172.1 GCA_945871815.1 Singulisphaera sp. GP187 | reverse complement strand
GATGAACCCGTTCCAGAACGACGGCTTCCTCGGCGACCGGATGCTGACCAACTGGCAGTATCACCCCTATCTCGACGTCCGCGCCCGCAAGTACCGCCTGCGCATCCTCAATGGCTGCGTCGCCCGCTACTTCAAGCTCGCCCTCGTCGATAGCCGCGGACGCCCCGTGCCGTTCCACGGGATCGCCAACGATGGCAACATCATGGAGCACGCTGTCGCCTTCGATGGCACGCTGGGCACGCAAGTCGGCGTACTGCCGGAACAGTCGATCGCGGAACGTTGGGACATCATCGTCGACTTCAGTCGGTTCCGTGCCGGCGAGCGCCTCTATCTCGTCAACTTGCTCGAACACAGCGACGGGCGTCGACCGGAGCGCGTCATCCCACTCAATGACGTCATTCGCGGAACCTACCGCCCAGTCGCCCGCGACACCGACGGCGACCGCCAACTCGACCGCTGGGAAGGTGGCGATCCCTGCGTGGGCAAGTTCTTGGAGATTCGGGTGCAGAGCTATACCGGCAACGATCAGAGCATGAACCCGGCAAACTACCTTGCGGGTCGTCAGAAGATGATCCCACTCAACCGCCCAACAGCAGCTGAGCTGGCGAACGCGCGGCACCGCACCTTCGAGTTCGGGCGATCGGGAGGCTCGGACGACAAGCCTTGGACGGTCAAGGTCGATGGCGGCAGTGGCCTTGGTGCCGATCCGCGAGTCGCGTCTGCGCTCCCGCAGGTCAACGCCCTCGAGATCTGGCGCCTCGTGAACGGTGGTGGTGGCTGGAGCCATCCGGTGCACGTGCACTTCGAGGAGGGCATCATCCTCACTCGCGCTGGCCGCACACCACCAGAGTGGGAACGCTGGGCGCGGAAGGACATGTATCGCATCGGCAATCGCATCGACAGTTCGACCGACGTCGAGATCGCGATCCACATCCGCGACTTCGCCGGCACCTACGTCGAGCACTGCCACAACACGACCCACGAGGACACGGCCATGCTGTTGCGGTGGGATGCGGAGAACCCGGGCCAAACGGTCCCGATCCCCTGCCCGATCCCGAGCTGGGAAGGCGTCGAATACGTTCCGACGGTAGCACTGCCGACTGCGCGCACCGGCGACGGCACTGGCCCGAGTCGCTGATAGGAGCTACTCTTCCGTGCCCCTGTTCGCGCCCTGCATCCTATTCCGGGCGGAGCGCGAACCTTGATTGACCCGCCTCGCCCTGCATCCTATTCCGGGCGGAGCGCGAACCCTTATTGACCCGCCTCACCCTGCGGGACCGCCCCCTATGCGCCGCGCTCACCTCTTGCCTTGCCTCGTTGCCACCGCACTGTTCGCGGCCTCGGCCCCGCTTGCGACCGCGCAGGAACACACCCGGATCGTGACCGGCGGCGATCAATGGGGCGCCAACTACTTCCCCAACTTCGAGCTGACCAATCAGGACGGTCAAAAGGTCCGCTTTTTCGACGACTGCATCAAAGACAAGGTCGTCCTCATCAGCTTCATCTACACCAGCTGTCCCGATGCGTGCCCGCTGGAGACCGCGCGCATCGCTCAGGTGCAAGGGATCCTCGGTGATCGCGTTGGCAAGGATGTGTTCTTCTACTCGATCACGATCGACCCGAAGAATGACACGCCAGAGGTCCTGAAAGACTACGCGGCGCGCTATCAAGCCGGGCCTGGGTGGCAGTTCTTGACTGCCAACGAGAACGACACGGCACGATTGCGCACCAAGCTCGGCCTCTACAACCCGAGCGAGGGAACCGAACTGAAAGAGCACGGCCTCAATATCATCATTGGCAACCAGGAAACCGGTCGCTGGATGCGCTCGGGCCCCTTCGAGAATCCCTATGTGCTGGCGCGTCAGATCGGGGACTGGCTGCACAACTGGAAGATCCCCCCGAGCCAGATGCTCGACTACAGGGCCGCTCCCGAACTGCGCCAGGTAAGTGACGGCGAAAGCCTGTTTCGCACGCGCTGCTCGTCGTGCCATGCCATCGGCGGCACCAATGCAGCGCTGGCGCGTCTTGGCCCAAATCTGTTCGGCGTCGGCGATCGCCGACCGCGCGACTGGCTGCAACGATGGATCATGGAACCGGACGCGATGCTCGCCGAGAAGGATCCCGTCGCGATGCAGATGTTCGAGGCCTTCAACAAGGTGGCGATGCCCAATATGCGGCTCTCCAACAAGGAGACCGACCAACTCCTCGTCTACCTCGAAGAAGAAAGCCGTCGTGTCGCCACGGTGCTGCCGACGCTGGTCGACGAGAACGGCGTCGAACGGAAGCCCGCGGCGTCGTGCTGCGAGAAGTCTGACAAGGTTGTCGTCGGCGACAACACGGAAAGCATGGCCACCGAAACCGCGCCGACCAAGCCAGCGCCACAAGCAGGGCTGTCGTCCTTCGCCTGGACCGCGCTCGCGCTCGGCACCGTGCTCAGCGTGCTTGCGTTGGCGGTGGGGCGCCGCAACCCGTCCGCGTGAGACTGGCAGTCCGCTCGGGAGGGGGCGACGCCCACGACCCCACGTGGGCTCAGACGACCACCAAGACGTCGTCGAGCGGACGCCGGTGGATTGCTGCTCGGGGCACGACGCAGTCGTCACTGGCGTAGCCGAGCGGAATCAGCAGGAACGGCCGCTCGTGCTCGGGCCGCCCGAGCACCTCGCGCAGGAACCCCATCGGGCTCGGCGTGTGCGTCAACGTTGCGAGACCAGCTTGATGCGCGGCGGCCAGGAAGAACCCGCAAGCGAGCCCGACGCTCTCCTTCAGGTAGTAGACCTGGCTGCCATCGTCCAGGTGCGTCAACTGAAACACGACCACGAGCCACGGGGCGACCTCCAGAAAGCCCTTGTCCGGGTCGGTGCCCAGTGGCGCTAGGTCTTGCAGCCATTCGTGGTTCGCTCGGCGCTCGTAGAACTCGCGCTCCTCGCGCTCGGCCGCGATCCGGATGCGTTGCTTCGTCGCCCGGTCCTGCACGCAGACGAAGCGCCAAGGTTGCTTGTTAGCTCCGCTGGGCGCGCTGTGCGCTGCCCGCACCAGCCATTCGACGGTCGCACGTTCGACCGGTTGCTCGGAGAACATGCGCACGGTCCGACGCTTGCGCATCGTCTCGTAGAAGGCGCGCGCGGCCGCCTCTGTCGTCGTTCCAGGATCGTGGCGATCCGAATACGGCACGAACTCAGCTCGATTCATGAACCAACGCTACCGGCGCCCGCGCCACATTGCAGCCTCACCATCGCTGCCGCATGATCCGAGCCATGAGCGAACGGCGCCCTGGCGACCGCGAGAACGCGTTGCCCGAAGCCCTCGAAGACGAGGTCCTGCGCGCTCTGGAGCAGGACGAGGCCGAACGCGACACGGTTCTGGCTCACCTGCTCGAGCGCGAGCCCGAGCATGCGAGCAAGATCCGGCGTTGGCTGCACGATTCTGGGGTGCCCGTCGCAGGCGGTGACGCCGGCTCATCCCAAGCTCTGGACGAATCCGCGGACCGTCCGCGCCGCCTCGGCAACTACCGCATCGTGCGGTTGCTGGGCCGCGGCGGCTTCGGCAGCGTCTTTCTCGGCGAACCGGATGACGGTGGCGCGCACGTCGCGATCAAGCTGCTCAACGAAGGCATGAACTCGCGCGAAGTGCTGCGCCGGTTCGCCGCCGAACGAGAAGCGCTGCTGCGCCTCGATCACCCCGGCATCGCCCGCCACGTTGCTTCCGGTGAAACTGCCTCGGCTCGCCCCTACTTCGTCATGGAGTACGTGGCTGGCAGTCCCTTGCTCGTTCACTGTCGGCGCGCGAACGTGAACCTGAAGGGGCGACTCAGACTGTTCCTGCGCGTCGTCGACGCCGTCACTCACGCGCACCAGCGCGGCATCCTGCATCGCGACCTCTCAGCCAACAATGTGCTCGTCGCTGGAAGCGGTGACGACGCGCAACCCAAGATCATCGACTTTGGCATCGCCAAGTCGATCGCGGGTCCGCTGCTCGGCGATGGCACGCTGACCTTTCAAGGAACCTTGATGGGCACGCCGGAGTACATGAGCCCAGAACAGGCGACCGGCCAACTCGGCGCCATCGACACGCGCACCGATGTCTATTCGCTTGGCGTCCAACTCTACGAACTGCTGACCGAGCAGCTGCCGATCCCCAGCGTCGTGCTGCGTGCACAGGGCATCGCCGGCATCGCTCAGGTCTTGCGCACGCACGTGCCGCCGCGCCCCAGCCAGATCGCACAGCGCGCGGTGCAGGGCGCGCTGCGCGGCGATCTCGACAGCATCGCCATGCGCGCCATCGCCAAAGATCGCGACGAGCGCTACGCCTCCGTTGCCGAGCTCGCCGCCGATCTTCGACGGCACCTCGCGCATGAGCCTGTCGTCGCAACGACGCCGAACACGTGGTACCTCCTGCGCAAGTTCGCACAGCGGCATCGCGCTCAGTTTGCGCTCGCAGTGACGATCGTGTTCCTCCTGCTCGCGGCGCTCGCAGTCAGCCTTCAGCAGTGGCGGGCGGCGCAGGATGCACGGAGCGAACTCAAACTGGCGCACGACTCTCTGGCGCAACGCGCCGAAGCGGGCTTCCGATTGCTTGCGGGTCAGCAGCGACTCCGCCGCGCCGAAGCCGAGCAGAAGGCCCTGGTCCCCGCCTGGCCAAGTCGCGCAACTGCGATGCAGCAATGGCTGCGCGACCACGGCGAACCGATGCGCGCCTTGCACCAAGAACTCGACCAGCGTCACGAACAGATGACGCGCGATCGGACCCGGGCCGCAAGCGCAACCGGATCCGACGCTGGCGAGGTCGATCTGGTCGAGGCATTGCAGCAAATGCGCACGGGCCTCGACAACTTCTTCGCTGCCGACGGCGCCTTCTCGGAAGTCGAACGGCGGCTCGGGTTTGCCGAAACCGTGGTCGCACCAGCGCTCGCGCGCGACGCGGAGACATGGCGCTCCATCGCCAACGAACTTCAACGAAGCAGCATGGCGTTCGGCCCACAGCCCGGGCTGTTGCCGCTCGGTCGCAATGCACGAACGGGACTGTTCGAGTTCCTGGACCTCTCGACTCATCCGATCGGAGCATCACCACCAGCTCGCGAAGCCAGCGGCGACCTCCTTGCGCCAGCCGATTGCGGCATCGTGTTCGTGCTCGTGCTGCGCGGCAACCTGCACCTCGGCGCACAACGCGAGGACGTCGGCATGGAGCGCTTCGATCCACAGGCAGCAACCGACGAACTCGGGGGCCGCGCTCTGATGCTCGATGACTACTTCATCGCCCGCACCGAACTCACCCGCGGGCAATGGGCACGGCTCGGCGGCAGCGCCTCGGCCGACGGCAGCGACTTGCCGCAGACTGACGTTGCTTGGACCGAAGCCGTCGCCGCGTTGCACGTGTTCGGGATGGACCTGCCCACCGAGGCGCAATGGGAGTACGCGTGCCGCGCCGGCACGACGACGCCATGGTGGTCGGGCACAGCGCTCGAGGCGCTCGCTGCCGTGGCGCAACTCGACCGCACGCTCCAGCCGGTCGCACGGCTGCGGGCGAACGCATTCGGCCTGTTCGACGTGCACGGCAATGCGGCCGAGTGGTGCCTCGACTGGAAGTGCGACTACAGCACCTGCACGCTGCGCAGCCGGGACGGCCTTCTAGTCCTCCCACCACCCGTGCGGTTGCCGGAGTTGCGCTCCGTCCGCGGCGGCAGCGCGCTCGGCGGCGCCGCCGGTGCCCGCAGCTCGGCGCGCTCTGGCCGCGCCCCGTTCGCTCGCGAATCGGCCATCGGCCTCCGGCCGGTGCGAGCCGTCGTGCGCAAGTGAACTAGGTCCCTGTCGTGACCACATCAGCAGCGGCCACCGCGCGACACATCGGCTGCATGCGCCAGTAGGTCAACGAGCGCCACACCCACTCGAGCGGTCCGAATCGGAATCGGCGAAGCCAGAGCACACTGAACACCAACTGGATCGCCGTCACCGCGAGGACAACGAGCATGAGCTGGCTGCGCGAATGCGTGCCGTAGTAGCCGAAGCCGTAGCCAAAGAACCAAAGCGAGCAACAGACGGTCTGTAGGACGTAGTTGCTGAACGCAAGGCGACCGACGGCCGACAACGCCTCGGTGACCCGACGCAAACCACCACGCCGAACGGTGAGAATGACCAACGCCGCAAAGCCAAGGCCCGCGAGGGCCCGCGTCCACGGATAGCTGAGTTCGCGCCAGAGCCAGATGCGCAGGGACACCGCCGAAAACCCCGCTTGCTGCCAGGCCCACGCCAACGCCGCTGCAATGCAAGCGCCGACGATGCCGCCGATCACCGCTGCCCCATAAACCCAACCGCTGCAGGTGCCGCCGAAGAAGCCAATGCGCATCAGTCCCATGCCGAGCAACATCATGCCCAGGACGTCGAACACGAAGACGTAGTAGAGGTAGACCGATTGGAACGTGTGATGGTGATTCCAGCGGTGTGCGAAGACATCGACGTAACTGCCGCGCATCGCCGCCACCTCGACCTGGACGGCCTCCGGTGCCGGTGGGATCGAGTTGACTCGCGCCTGCCAGCGCTTGCGCGAAGCGTCTGCTTCTGGGGACAGAGCCTCGCCCTTTTGTTCGGCCTCAACGGCCTTGGCCGCCGCATCGCGAAACGCGACCAAGCGCGTGTAGTTGAGCACGTTCCCGGACATGCCGAGTGCGAGGACCACGCATCCACAAACAAGCAGCGACCTCGCGCGCAGGTTCCGGAACGGGATCGCGATCAGACCGAGGAGGCCATACTGGTAAAGGATGTCGCCGCTCCACTGCAGTCCGAAGCGGTGCACCATGCCAAAGGGCACGAGCCACAAGCAGCGGCGCAACAGCAGGTCAGCGGCCGAGCCAGCGCGACCCGTCTGCACCATGCGATCGGACAGCAGCACGAGCCCGGCACCGAACAGCATCGAGAACAGCGCCCGCATCTTGCCGTCGAAGAACACCGCCTGGACGAACCACGTTGCGAGGTCAGCGCCGGTGCTGCCGCCGGCGTAGGCCGGGTTCTCGTAGGCCTCGAATGGCCAACTGAACTCGACGACGTTCATCACTAGGATGCCGAGCACGGCAAGCCCGCGCACGGCGTCGAGGGTGGCTAGCCGCCCGGTCTCCATGACTGGGGCCGCGGGCGTCGAGGCAACCGCCGGAGCGGCGCCCTCCGCCGCGGACGACGACGAGGGGAAGGGAGCAGCTTGTTCCATGTCGACGGCGGCATACGGAGCCCGCTGCGCGCGCGTTGACGTCGACCAGTTCTTTCTGCTCGAACGAGCCCAGATTCCGGCGACCGGGACTACTCGAGACCGAGGGCGCGGCGCACGGCGGCCTTGTCGACCTTGCCGCCGGCAAAGTCATCGAAGGCGCGTTCGGGAGGAGTGATCATGTGCTGCGCGATGAACGGCGCACCTTCCTCGGCTCCCTGTTGGCTGTCCTTGAAGCAGCACTCCCACTCGAGCGTCGCCCAGCCGGCATAGCCGTACTTGGTGAGCAGCGTGAAGATCGACGTGAAGTCGACTTGCCCATCCCCGAGCGAGCGGAAGCGGCCGGCGCGGTTTTGCCAGTTCTGGTAGCCGCCGTAGACGCCAACGCGGCCGTTCGGCCGGAACTCGGCGTCCTTGACGTGGAAGCACCGGATGCGGTCGTGATAGAGGTCGATGTAGGCCAAGTAATCGAGCTGCTGCAGGACGAAGTGGCTCGGGTCGTACAGGATGCATGCGCGCGCATGCGCGTCGACGTGATCGAGAAACGCCTCGTAGCTCGCACCGTCGTGCAAGTCCTCACCCGGGTGGATCTCGAAAGCGCAATCCACGCCACAGTCTTCGGCGTAGTCCAGCAACGGCCGCCACCGGCGCGCGAGTTCCTTGAAGCCTTCTTCGACGAGCCCTGTGGGGCGCTGCGGCCAGGGATAGACCGTGTGCCACATCAGCGCACCACTGAACGTCGGCATCGCCTCGAGCCCCATGTGCTCGCTGGCTTTGAGACACAGCTTGACCTGCTCGCTGCCGTACTCGCACATCGCTTGCGGCGTGGTGACGCCGGCCGGCGCAAAGACCTGGAACATCGAGGCGTAGGCTGGATGCACGGCGACGAGCTGCCCCTGCAGATGCGTGCTCAACTCGCTAATCTCGACGCCGTTGTCCTTGGCGATCGCGCGGATGTCGTCGCAGTACGACTTGCTGGCCGCGGCCTTCTTGAGGTCGAGGCAACGCGCGTCCCACGTCGGCACCTGCACGCCGGTGTAATCGAGGTCGCTTGCCCATCGGCACGCGGTGGCGAAGCGGTCGAGCGGCGCATGGTCGCTCATGAACTGCGCGAGGAAGATACCGGGGCCTTTCATCATCGCTGGACTCCTGCTGCTTGGCCGACGGACGCGGTCCGCACGGCTTTCATCGAGAACGAGGGAGAATGTGTGTACGCGTCAGCGCGGGACTTTGACGAACCCGCC
>CAMBXM010000171.1 GCA_945871815.1 Singulisphaera sp. GP187 | reverse complement strand
CCGGCGGCAACAGGTCCTGCAGTTGCGGGCGGCCTTGGCACGTGCACCGGTCGATGGCAAAGCCAACCTCGCCCTCGGCTGCGCGCTTCTCGATCTCGGCTGCCGGGTAGGCACCGAGGACCTGCTGGTACGGGCGGCGCAGGCGGGCGAAGTCGATGCCAATCATCGCCTGGCGCGGTTGTTTGCGTTGGACGGGCGTTGCGAACGCGCGCGGCAGTGGCTGCGAGCGGCCCTGCCGTCCGCGGCAGCTGACGTAACGCTCGGCTACGTTCTCTTCAAGGAACGGAAGCACGTAGAGGCAGCAACGCTACTGGCCGGTCCAGCACGCGATCCCGCCCTCGGTGACGAGGCCCTGCGGGCTCGTCTCTATCTGGGGAAAGCGCTGCATGAATGCGGTCGCGATGCCGAGGCTCGTGTCGTGCTGCAGTCGCTCGCCCAAGACGCTTCGGACTCGATCTTTGGAGCGTCCGCATTGCATTCGCTTACCCATCTCGATGACAAGGACCATGGCCACACGCACTGACGATTCGCTCGATCTGTTCTTCGCTGCTCCACGGCGGCTCGTTCTGGCGCTCACGACCTTGGTCGCTGCAGTGCAGGGCCAGGAGCCCGTGCAAACGCCGTTGCCAGCCGAGACCAGCTCGGCAACCAAAGAAGAAGCGAAGGGCCTGCCGAAGCCACCACAGTTCCGTTGGGTCGACGGCTTTGGACGTCGCGACAACGGCAAGGAGCTTGGCAGTACGCACGGCTGCCTAGTGATCGACAGCAAGGGCCGGCTCTTGGCCAACACCGATACCGAGGAGGCTGTGCTGATCTTCTCGCCGGAAGGCACCGTCGTGGGTGGCTGGGGCAAGGAGTATCGCGGTGGACTGCATGGCATGACGCTGCGCCTTGAGGAAGAGAAGGAGGTGCTCTACCTCGCGCATACGTCGCGGCACGAGACGCTGAAGACGACGATCGACGGCGCGGTGATCTGGACCCTCGGCTGGCCCGAGAGCACGGGGATCTACCAAAAGGCGGAGGAGTTCCATCCGACAGCAATCGTGACCTCCTCGGACGGGCGCATCTTCGTCGCCGACGGCTACGGCAAGTCCTGGGTGCATGTCTACGACAAGGAACGCGTGCACAGGATGTCCTTCGGCGGCCCTGGCACCGAGCCAGGAAGGATGCAGACACCGCACGGCCTCTTCGTCGATTCGCGTAGCGGTACGGAGCTACTGCTCGTTTGCGACCGCGAGAACCATCGGCTGCAGTGGTTCACGCTCGACGGCGCCTTCGTGCGCGAGAGCAAGGACGGGCTGTGGCGACCTTGCAACGTGTGGCCGTTGGCGGACGAGATGCTGGCGGTAGCGGACCTCGCCGGTCGGGTGACGATTCTCGATCGCGAGGACAAGCCCGTACTGGTGTTGGGGGATGCAGCCCCTGCGGACAAGCGCGCCACCAACCAGATCGCCTCGGACTTGTGGCAGAAGGATGTCTTCTTCGCGCCGCACTCCGTGTGTGCGGATGCAAAGGGCAACCTCTACGTCATGGACTGGAACGTCCACGGTCGCGTCAGCAAGCTCGAACGCGTGCGCTGAAAAAGGCCACGGTCCGGCACCGGACGAATCCGGATGCCGAACCGCAGTCTGGACGTATTCGATTCTCTGGCGGAGTTGCAGCTCAGCTGCAGCCGCTCGTGCCGCCGCACGACACGCACTTGAGGCACGTGCCGTTGCGAACCAGCGTGAAGGCGCCGCAGCTGCCGCACGGGTCACCCTCGTAGCCCTTCAGCCGAGCTTCCGCGATCTTGCGGCGCAGCTTCTGGCTCTCCGCCGCTACCGCCGAAGCCACCTGCGCAGTGCCGCGGTGGGCCGTTTCGCTGGTTGCCACTCGGCTCGGGGCCTGCTGGTTCTGGTGAGCCTGGGGCGCGATCACCTCGTCAGGGTTGTTGCGCTCGATGCCGCGGCTCTGCGGATGAAGGCGATCCGTCCGAGGGTCTGGGCGAATTGCGTCCACCTCGTAGACCTCCTCGGAAATCACCTCTTCGTCCGTGTACTCCGGGCTCTTGGCGCCCATCGTCGTGTGGCGCAGATCTTCGTTCTGCACCTGGCATAGATCGGTGCGCCCGAGGTAGCTGATCGCCAACTCGCGGAACACGTAGTCGATCACACTGGTGACCATCTTGATCTGATCGTGGCCCTGGACCACGCCGTTGGGCTCGAAGCGCGTGAACACGAACGCGTCCGAGAACTCGTCGAGCGGCACGCCGTGCTGCAGGCCGAGTGACACCGCGATCGCGAAGCAGTTCATCAGGCTGCGGAAGGCGGCGCCTTCTTTGTGCATGTCGAGGAAGACTTCGCCAAGCGTGCCGTCCTCGTACTCACCCGTGCGCAGATAGATCTTGTGCCCACCGACGATCGCCTTCTGCGTGTAGCCGGCTCGGCGCTGCGGCAGCTTTCGGCGCTTGGCGAGGTAGCGGTGCACCACGCGCTCGGTGATGCGCTGCGCCACGGCTTGCGTCTCTGCAGGCATCGACACCGCCGAGTCATCGACCAAACTGGTGTTGAGCGGCTGACTCAGCTTGCTGCCGTCGCGATAGAGCGCAACGGCCTTGAGCATCGAACGCCAGCCGAGGCGATACGCCTCCTTGACCTCGGCGATCGAGGCGTCACTCGGCATGTTGATGGTCTTGCTGATCGCGCCGCTGATGAAGGGCTGGACCGCAGCCATCATGTGAATGTGCGCCGCGAACGGAATGAAGCGCTTGCCGATGCGCCCGCAACGGTTGGCGCAATCGAAGATGGGCAGGTGCGCGTCCTTCAGATGAGGAGCGCCTTCGACGGTCATCATGCCGCACACGTAGTCCGTCGCGGCCTGAATCTCCGCCTTGCCAAAGCCCATGTGGCGCAGCAGATCGAAGGTCCAGTCGCTCATCTGCGCATCGGTGAGCCCGAAGTGCCGGCGCAGGAACTCCTCGCCGAGCACGTTCTTGCTGAATGCGTAGTTGAGATCGAAGGCCGACTTGAGCGAGTCCTCGATCTTGCGCAGCGACGCGCTGTCAAAGCCCTTCTGCGCCAGCGTCTCGTGGTTGACCGCCGGCGAGCCGGCGAGAGTCTTGCGCCCGACGACGTAGGCCACGATCTCGTCGATCTGTGCTGGTGAGTAGCCGAGCTTCTTGAGCGCTGGGGGCAGGCTCTGGTTGACGATCTTGAAGTAGCCGCCGCCGGCAAGTTTCTTGAACTTCACCAGGGCGAAGTCCGGCTCCACACCGGTCGTGTCGCAGTCCATCAGCAAGCCGATGGTGCCCGTCGGCGCGATCACGGTTACCTGCGCGTTGCGGTAGCCATGCTTCTCGCCCAGCACGAGCGCCTTGTCCCACGCGGAGCGCGACGCTTCGAGCAGGTCCTTCGGGCACAACTGCGCGTCGATGCCAACCGGCGCAATCGACAGGGCTTCGTACTCCGAGGCGCTCGCCGCATACGCGGCCCGACGATGGTTGCGGATGACTCGCAGCATCGAATCCTTGTTGCGCTCGTAGCCCGGAAACGCGCCGAGTTGCTTGGCCATCTCCGCCGACGTGGCATAGGACTCGCCGCACATCACCGCACTGATCGCACCGGCGATCGCGTAGGCCTTGGGCGATGCGTACGGGATGCCCGAACGCATCAGAATGGTGCCGAGGTTGGCAAACCCCAGTCCGAGCGTGCGGAACTCGTAACTCCTCTTGGCAATCTCCTGGCTGGGGAAGCTGGCCATCAACACGCTGATCTCGAGGACTACCGTCCAGAGGCGGGTTGCGTGGCGGAACCCATCGATGTCGATGGAGCCGTCCTCGTTGAGGAACTTGACGAGGTTGATCGACGCCAGGTTGCACGCCGTGTCGTCGAGGAACATGTACTCCGAACACGGATTGCTCGCATTGATGCGACCATCGGCGGGGCAAGTGTGCCACTCGTTGATCGTCGTATCGTACTGAACGCCCGGGTCCGCACAGGCCCATGCCGCGTAGGCAATCTTGTCCCACAACTCGACGGCATCGAGCTCGCTGTCGACCTTGCCGTCGGTGCGGCGGATCAGCTGCCACTTGCTGCTTTCGTCGACCGCGCGGAAGAACGCGTTGGGGATGCGGATCGAGTTGTTCGAGTTCTGCCCAGAGACCGTCGCGTAGGCCTCGCCATCCCAGTTGGTGTCGTACTCGGGCTGTTCGACGGCGTGGAAACCCTGGCCGGCGAGTTGCAACGCGCGCTGCAGGTAGCTGTCCGGAATCTGCAGGTTCCGGGCTTCGAGCAGCACGGCTCGCAACTGCCCGTTGTCGGCCGCCGCGGTGATGATCTGAGCCGTGCCGTCCTCAGCCTTGACGTGGCAGGCGTTGACGACTTGCTTCAGGATGCGCCCGATCACTCGGCTGCCGGTGACCAGCGCCGCGACCTTCTGCTCCTCGATGACCTTCCACGACACGAAGGCTTCGATATCTGGGTGGTCGAGATCGAGGCAGACCATCTTGGCGGCGCGACGCGTGGTGCCGCCCGACTTGATGGCGCCAGCCGCGCGGTCACCGATCTTCAGGAAGCTCATCAGGCCGGAGCTCTTGCCGCCGCCCGAGAGCGGCTCGTTTTCGCCCCGCAGTTGCGAGAAGTTGCTGCCGGTGCCCGACCCGTACTTGAACAGGCGCGCCTCGCGCGTCCAGAGGTCCATGATGCCGCCGTCATTGACCAAGTCGTCGCTGACGGCCTGGATGAAGCATGCGTGCGGCTGGGGCCGTTCGTAGGCCGACTTGCTGCGGTGCAGCTTTCCGGTGTGCGGGTCGACATACCAGTGACCCTGGGCCGGGCCGCTGATGCCGTAGGCGTGGTGGAGGCCAGTGTTGAACCACTGTGGCGAGTTCGGCGCGGCATGTTGCGCCGCAAGCATGTGGCAAAGCTCGGCCTCGAAGGCCTGGGCGTCGTCCTTGGTGTCGAAGTAGCCGTGCTCTTCGCCCCAGTGGCGCCAGCAACTGGCGAGACGGTCGAAGACCTGACGGGCGGAGGTCTCGCCGCCGAGCACCGGGTTGCCGGCGGTGTCCAGCATCGGCTTGCCGTTCTCGTCGCGCTGCGGCACCGCTGCCTTGCGGAAGTACTTCTGCGCCAGGATGTCAACGGCGACCTGGCTCCAGGCCGCGGGGACATCGATGTCGCGCGCTTCGAACACGACGGACCCGTTGGGATTCCGGATCTCGCTGGTGCGCTTGTGGAACGCGATGCCCGCGTAGGGCGAGCTGCCTTGCTTGGTGAACCGCCGTTGGATCTTCACGCCTTACCTCCTCCTGGATCTGCCGTTGCTACGGCAGTCGTTTCGATTCGCCGCCGCCGAAGCGAACGGCACTGCTGTCGCGGCCGCGACCGGTGCGCCGAGACGGAACTACTCAGAAATGAACGGACTGGAACGAACGACAACCGACTCGCACCGGCAATCGTCCGCGGCGGGAGTCCGAGCCGGGGCCGCCAGTCGGGACCTCCGGCAAGTGCCGCGCACGCGGCCCGCATATGCCAGGGACTGACCGAGACCATCGCGACCCCCCTCAAAGGGACCGCCCAGCAGAGACAACCGCCCCGAAAATCGGGGTGCACCCAGAGCTGCTTGACCGAGCTGCTCCAGGTCCCGCAACCGTCCGTTCGAACGTCGACCGGCGCGCTTGCGCCGGTCTCCATTCGATGCGGGGGAGACCCGCCGGTCAGTCACAGGGGGCCACTACGTATTGTGATTTCCGGTCAGATGCAACGCCAAAGCTAGCGAATTGGGCTTCCCGACGCCCGTCGCCCGCAGTGGTCAGGATGGCAAGCATTTCGCAAAACCAGAGGCCAAATCCCGCCCGACTTCCGGCCCGCAACGTGCCTCGGATTCAGGCCTGAGGTAGCCGATACCAAGTCGCTGCCGTGCCGCCCTCGATCGCGGCCCGTTCCGACGCCGACAACGGCCCCGTCCAGGCCGCCGCCACCTGGTGCCAGCGCGCGTAGGTCGCAGCGCTCAGGCAGACCGGCCAATCGGAGCCGAACATCAGCCGCTTCGGCCCAAAGGCCTCGAGCACCGTCTCGAAGTAGGGTCGCAGCGACGCATTCGTCCAGGTCCGCCACTCGGCCTCCGTCACCAGTCCAGAGAGCTTGCATGCGACGTTGGGCAAGGATGCCAGCACGAGAAGGTCGCGGGCCCAGGTGCTGTGCTCCCCGGCCCGAACCCGGGGCTTGCCCATGTGGTCGAGGACGAAGGCCTGGTCGGGGAAGGCGCGGACCAACTCGATCGCCACGGGCAACTGCGGCGCGTAGACCAACAGGTCGTAGACCAGACCTCGTCGGGCCAGCTCAGCCAGACCGCGGCGGAAGGCCGAACTCCTGCTGTAGTCGTCAGGTTCGGCTTGCAGCACGTGGCGAATGCCGCGAAGACGCTCGTGGCGCAGCGCATCGAGCCGGTCCGCGACCTCCGCCAAGGCCAGGTCTACCCAGCCGACCACGGCGCGAATCCACGGGGCTTCGTCGGCGAGCCGGAGCAGCCACCGGGTCTCGGCCTCGGATTGCCGAGCCTGAACAGCGATGCAGCCATCCTGACCCGTCTGATCGAGCACGGGCTTGAGGTCGACGGGCAGGAAGTCCCGCCGCAGCACGGCCATCGTGTCGTCGATCCACCCGTAGTCGGCGGCCGTGTAGCGCCAGAAGTGCTGGTGGCTGTCGAGTCGCGGCGTCGGCATCGCGCTAGCTGATCCGGTGCGCCTTCAGGTAGGCATCCTGGATGCGCAGGCCGACGCCCGGTTCTTGGGGCAGGTTGTAGAAGCCGTTCGTCACGTAGATGGGCTCCTCCCACATCTCGTTGATCGACTCGTAGCAGCTCTCGACCATGATGCAGTTGGGCGTCGCCGCCGCCAGTTGGACGTGCAGCTTGTGCTGCACATTGGTGTGGGGGATCACCGGCAGGTTGTAGCTCGCCGCCAATGCCGCCACTTCGAGCCACTCGTCGATGCCCAGCAGCTTGGTCGAATCAGCCTGTACGTAATGGACAGCCCCGGCAGCGATGTAGTCGCGGAAGGCCTCGCGCGTGAAGATCGTCTCGCCGACGGCGATCGGCGTCTCGATGGCGCGCGCAAGCTCGGCGTGCATGGTGACGTCCTCGGGCTTCATCGGCTCCTCCAGCCAGCGCACGTCGTAGTCATGCAGCCGGCTGCCGTACTGCTTGCTGGTGGCCAGCGTCCAGGCGCAGTTGACGTCGGTCATGATGTCGATCTTGTCGCCGATCGACTTGCGAACGGCGGCGATGCGACGCAGGTCCTCCCGCGGATCCGGCCGACCGAGCTTGATCTTCACCGCGTCGAAACCCCGTTCGATCAGGCGATGGCAGTCGCGCAACAGATCGTCGAGGCTCCATGACAACCAACCGCCGTCGGTGCTGTAGGCCTTGACCGTGTCGCGGCAAGCGCCCAGATACTTCCAGAGCGGCTTGTTGGCTTCTCGGCAAACGAGGTCCCACAACGCGTACTCGACCGCCGCGATGCCAACGCGGGCGGCGCCCACTCGACCGATGAAGTGGTTGCTGAAGAACATGTCCTTCACGATCGCCTTCCGCATCGCCGGATCCTTGCCAACGAGCAGCGGCGCGTAGTTCTGTTGCACCATCACCTGAGCCGCCACGAGCCCGGGCGTGTAGCTCCAGTTCATGCCATAGCCGGTGATGCCAGCGTCCGTCTGCAACACGACCTGCAGGAACTCGACGTGGGTGACGGTCGACTGGCTATCGGTGATCGTGCGCTGTTGCAGCGGTACGCGAAGGAGCTGGGTCTCGACCTTGGTGATGCGCATGGCGAAGGAGAACGATGCAGTCCAGAAGAGGGCACAGCATCGCCTGCAACCGGTCCGCTGTCAGTCCTGGTGGAATACTTCTTCCATCGCCGCCCACCACGTGCCGGTCTGGCGTCGCGGATGGGGGATCTGCATGGCTTCCATCAGGTCCCACCACTCGCGCATGCGCGGGGCCGCACCCAAGCGTTCCATGCGCGCGCCATACTCTTCCTTCGGCCCGACGTACTCGTAGTAGCCGAACAGCTCGTAGCCGCCCTGTTCGCTCGAAGCCTCGACGCGGAGGCAATAGATCGAGTAGTTGCGGATGCCGGCGCCGTGGATGGCGGCGGCGATCTCAGGCCAAATGCGGGCGTGGTGTCGGCAGTAGTCTTCGAAGCGGTCGGGGCGGAGGCCGAGGCGTTGGCCAAAGCGCAGCGGCGGCATCGCGCCGGGCGCCCGTCCTCTCACTGCAGCGACTCCGGGACGCGCGGGTAGCCGACGCATTTCTGGCGCTGCTCGCCGAGCCCGTCGATGCCGAGCCGAACGACGTCGCCGGCCCGCAGATACTCGGGAGGATTGCAGCCAAGGCCAACGCCGGCCGGAGTGCCGGTACTGATGCAATCACCGGGTTCGAGCGTCATGCACTGGCTCAGGTAACTCACGAGTTCGCGCACGGTGAAGACCA
>CAMBXM010000170.1 GCA_945871815.1 Singulisphaera sp. GP187 | reverse complement strand
CCCGCTCAGCAAGGTCACCACGACGGCCGATCGCATTCGCGTGCTGCCGTGGGCCATCGGCCCGACCAACGTGCTGCGCCTGGCTACAGGCCTTCCGGCGGGCGTCCTCGACGTCGTCGCCAACCACCTCGTGCAGCCTTGGCTGTTGGCATCCGGCAGCGTTGTCGCCGACTTCGAGGATCCACAGAGCGGCGCCGTGCACGCCGAGTCCGCAACTCTGGCGGCCAGCATTGGCGCCCGTTCGATGTTCCTGTCGGGTGATCCCATCACAGAAACTCCAGCTCGGTTGCATCGCACCGAGCAGGACCAACGCGTGTTGACCGCCGAAGGTGCGCGCATCCGGTTTGCCGAAGACGACGGCGAGCATGTGTCGGTGCTCACGACCTACGCTGGCCACAGCCAGATGGTGCCGCCGCGCGTGTCGTTCCGATCGGCGACCAAGGGCGGCGGCAGCAAGCTCGGTTGGCTCTCCGGCGAGTGCCAAGGCGAGATCGAAGTGCTGCGCGAGGCAGTTCTGTTTCACGGCCCGGTGCAGGTCAGCAGCATCCTCACGGACGGCTCGCGAGATCCGCAGGGCATGCATGTTGACGCGCGCGAACTGACCATGCGCCGCCACCGCGACACCGGTGAGCTACTGACGGTCGAGGCCGGCGGCGGCGTCACCATGCACTGGCGGGACCTGTTTGCGAAGAGCGCACGCATCGAACTCGACCTCCGCTGGCAGCGCTGCATCGCCGAGGATGACAACGGTGCTGAGGTGCGCTTTGGCGGCGGACGAAGCTACGTCGCACGCCGCATCGAAGCCAACTACGCGACCTACACGGTTCGCAGCTACTTCGGCCGTCTGCAACAAGCCGCGCCCGTAACCGTCGAGCGATGAACGTCCGCACCCACAGTCATCGGTTGCTCGTCGCCGTCGCCGCACTCGCTGCGCTGCGCGCACAGGAGCCGATCGGACCGCCCCCGCCACGGGCGCCGCTCTACACCTTCGACTGGGCCTTCGGCAGCAGCGGGCCGCAGGACGACTTCTGGGAGACGTACGGTTACGGCGGCTTCCGCTTCCAGTGGCCGGAACTGTCGCTGGAGATTCGTGGCCGCAACGGTCTGTTGCTATCCGACCGCACGACGATCGAGAAGCTCAACCGGTCCCGCGACGACGACGACGACGAACTGCCGCGACGCGAGATCGAGCCGCCCAAGCCGCGACGCGCACTGTCGGCCGAACTGCTGCAGCAACGCGCGGCGCGCTTGCTTGCTGCCGCCGGCAGCAACGCAAAGGTGCAGCTGCCACCTGGCCAACTCTCCTTCGACGTGCCTCGATTCCTCTACTTCGAGGGCGGCGTGCAGGTCTACCGCGGCGGGGTCGAAGTGGTGCGCTGTGAGCGCATGTGGATCTCGCCACTCGACGATCGCATCGTCATCGAGGATGCCGAGCTCCGCTGGCAGCAAGTCGACAGCGAGGGCAACCCTGGCCCGATGTTCGTCGTCCGCGGCAAGAAGCTGATCAAGCAAGGACCGCGTTGGACGGGCCGCGACCTCGAGGTCACGAGTTGCGAGGCTGGCAAGCCGCATGCGGCGATCGCGAGCGGTGAACTCGAGCTCGTCGAACGCGAAGGTCAATTCGAAGTCTGGAGCCGCGGCAACGTTCTCAAGCTCGGTGGCGAATCGGTGCTGCCGTTGCCCGACGCCCACTTCTTCAGTGCCGATCAGAGCGGCCTACCTCTGCGCGGCGTTCGGGCCGGCTACTCGAACAGCCAGGGTGTGCGCACCGAGATCGACCTAGGCATGCCGATGCAGGACGGCGGCGGAAAGGTGCACGAATGGCTCACCGGTCGGCCGGCGCACGAGTTTCGCGGCGACTGGAACCTGGGCCTTGGTTGGATCGAGAAGCGCGGTTCGTCCCTGCGCGGCGAGGTCGACTATCGCGGCAAAGACCTCTACCAGGGCCGGACCGAAGCGTTCTACATGGACGACGATGGGCCCAACATCCGCGAGATCGTCGACAACATCGACGGCACGCCGATCGACGCCCGCAATCGCAACTTGCTGCGGACCGAGAACCGCGTGTTCCTCGGCAAGACCAGCAACCTCGACCTCACCGCGTTCTTCGCCGGTGATCCAGCGGTCTACAGCGAGTTCTTCCGCAACGACTACCGCTCGCGCGAGCTGCCCGAGAGCAGCGTCTATCTGCACCACGCCAGCGACAACGTGCTGGTTACCGCGACGGGGCGCTTCCAGGCCAACGAGTTCTCCTACCGCGATGACCGTGCGCTCGCGGACGCCTACGTCGAGGAACTGCCGGTCGCCACCGTGCACTGGCTCGCCGAACCGATCGCAACGACGCCGTGGGACACGCCAATCGTGCTCGACACCGCGACCGAAGTGGGGCAGCGCCGCCGCGCGATCGACGATCGTTCGACAGCAGGGCTCAGCTCGGACCAGGTCACGCGCGCCGATCAACTCGCCGAACTTTCGGCGCCGTTCCACCTGGGCCCGATCACGTTCCGCCCGTTCGCTCAGGGCCGCTTCACTTACTACGACGACACCCAGGACGGCGATTCAGCCGACCGCGTCGCGATGAGTGCCGGCGTGCGCGCCGGCACGCGCTTCTCGCGCACCTGGAACTGGCTCGACGATCACGGCCGTGAGCAGTCGCTACGCCACGTGGTGTCGCCGGTCGTATCCGTGATCGATCGCTACCACGTCAGCGGCAACCGCGACCTGTTCGTCTACGACGCCAACGACCAACTGACCGAGCAGAACCTGGTGCGCTTCGAAGTGCGCAACTTGGTTCAGCGAACGCGCGCGATCGAGAATCGCCCATCGCGCACCGAGGACGTCGTGTTCCTCGACATCGCACAGGACGTGTGGCCCGACAAGCAGCGCGACAACCAAGGCGAGTCGCTTGGTTTGCTCTATTACGACTTCCTGATCATGCCGCAGCCGCAGTGGTGGCCGACCGAGACGCTGCAGTTTGGAATCTACGGCGACCACGATTGGGACGACGGGTTGCGCACGCTCGATGCAGAGTTGACGGTGGGCAAGATCGCAGGTCTCGACTGGACTCTTGACTACCGCACGGACGCTCTCGTCGATGCCGCCGCTGGCATCGGCACCCGCACGCAGCTGCTTGGCAACTGGGACCTCAGCGGCAACGTGATGTACGACTTCGACAACGACCGCGTGCTGACCTACTACGCGGGCCTGCGGCGCGACGACCACGATTGGACGCTGATGGCCGGGCTCAACTACGACCCGTTCAGCGACGAGATCACCTTCCGGATCGAGGTGCAGCCACGCCTTTTCGGTAGCGGTCGTCAGCGCGGAGCTGGCTCGTTTGGCCTGCTTGGCGACGATCGCAGGTATCCGTCCGGATACTGAGGCGGGTGAAACCGGTTGGCGAACCTACGTTGGCCCAACTTGCGCGTTGCACTTGACCGCGCAGGTCTGGAACGCCCGCTGTAGGGCTCGCGCCGTGGTCCGCAATCGCATCACCAGACCCCGACGATCGTGGCATTGGAGTTCAGCACGGCGAGCGTCTGCGGGTGCAGGGCAAAAGCCTGCACGCCAATCCACTGGCCCTTCGGAATGCTTGGCGGGACGACGAACGAGCGGCGGAGGACACCGGCTGACGGCGCGACAGCGAGGCCGGTCCACACGAGGTTGGGGTCGAGGTAGACAGGGCCCAGGATGTTGGTCCACGGGGACGTCAACAAGGGCGCCATCGCGAGGAACGTCAGTGTCGCGGCAGGCTGGGATTGGTCGATGTGGATCGTGTTGCCGACGGTCGATGTGGCGATGCCGGTTCGGGGGGTCACGATGTCCCGGGGACCGGGATTGATGCCGTGAGGGAAGATAGTAGAGGCATCGTAGTAGATGTAGTAGCTGTTGTCCCACGCTTGGATGTCCTGGCATGCACCAAAGCTGCCTGATCCACCCTCAATGCGACAACTCCCGCTCAGCTGCACGATTGAACTGCCGATCAGCATCAGACCGGCGCTACAAGTCAGCGGGTTCGAAGCAGACGCACTCCCACCAATCGCTGTGCACGCATTCATGTGCACTTCGCAGTTGTCCACCCAGGCTCCGGGCTGGCCGTTGCTGTACTGCGACCCAGCTTTGGTCAGGAGTGTGTCGCTCATCATCACCTTGCTCTGGCGGAAAGTAAAACGACCCTCTCCAAGCAACAGCGAGCAACCCTCCAACACAATAAGACTGCAGTTGGACCAAATCGTCTCGAAGAATATGTTGTAGCCCGTGAATGTCACTCCACGGAAAACGACAGCGCCACCATTGTTCGACAACTGGAAGCTCATACCGATGAATGGGGCGTACCCGAAAGTGACGTTCGATACGATCATGGCAGAGGTAGTCGGAACCCCACTGACTCCACCCCACCCCGTGATTTGCACGGGGGGGATGCCAGCGCCCGACTCGCCGTAGATGGTCAGCCCCTTTCCCTGCACGGTCGGGGCCGCGTAGTAGTCCGAAGCAATCGCCTGACCTGAGGTCGCGCGCAGGAGGATCAGGTCACCGTCCGCAGCCGCCGTCACCGCGGCGGGCAGGTCGGTGAAGTCTGCCCCCGGGCGGTTCCACCGATCGACCGTCCACGTGCGCTGGGCGACGACGGCGGAGGTCAGAGTGGCGAACAGGAGCAGCAGTGTGAACCACATGCGGATGGCGATCATCATGCACCTCGTCTATGAAGACTATGTTTTAACGGGGGTAGCAACGCCCTACGGAACCCAACGGCGCAGCCCGAACGACGTCGCGACGTAGAGTTCATTGCCTCCAATGCCATCGAGGTCGTGAGCCAGGATGGAGTTGTAGGCGCCCACTGCACCTTCGACTTGGGCTTGGTAGCGAAGCGCTCCGATCCCACCATTTGGAAGTCGCTCGAACACCAGCAGGTGGCCATCCAGCGATCCGACGACAATCTCGTCTGCCGCGGGTGCCGTCGGCGGAGAGGCAATCACGTCCACTACGGCAAGTCCGCAGACCCCATACACCTTGGGTCGCCCACCCTTCCCGTCGAGACGATAGATTTCCGGCGTGAGCAGGTGAGCTCCGGCGTATGTCTGGGCACCTTGGTAGGGTATCCGCACGATACACGACGTCATGTCGTCGGCTCCGCTCGGGTTGGGATTCTGTGGAGGTGCCTGTGAAGTCGACGAGAAGTGCTCGTCATCTGCGAAGTCCGCCATCGCTCCGAGATAGATGTCGGCGAAGGTGTTGTCCCTGGCTGCCGTCGCTAGAGCCATCCCACCCGTGCCGAAGTCGAGGACGCCGCTCGATGGGTAGCTGCGTTCTAGTAGAGGAACACCGCTCGGGTCCGCCGGTTCGAGTATCATCAGACGGGCCCCCGGAGTGTTCAGGGCGATGCGCGGTTCTCCGCAGACTGGGTCGCGGAACATGCGAAGAGCCTGGGCATCCGTAATGGCGAACGGGAAGGTCCCGTGGTTACGAAGGTCGTAGCCGCTCGCCTCGCTCACTGTGCTAGGTGCGCTCGTCGCCGGTGGACGGCCCGACGATGTCCACCAGGATAGGATCTGACGGGTCGGAGGGTTGCCGGCTTGGATAGGACCGAGCACCACTCCTTGGACACGGTTGGGCCAATCCGTGATGAGGTTCTGCAGGCGTGCCCATGGATCCCCGCCCCACCAAGCCATCGACAAAGTACCATCGGGGTTCTCCAAGGCATCCCCGCCCATGGGGAACATGGCACTGCCGTCGTGCACCATGATGCGCGCAGGAGTGGCCGGGGTGGAGCGCCACACGCCGCCGGCGTTATTGAGGTAGTGGAAAGACTCTTCCGGCCAATAGGGCCAGCTCTCGATGGCGCTTGAGTTGGATGGAGTGGATATCGGATGATGGATCGCCGGGTTCGGCCCCGGGACGCCGCTCACGTTGACCGTCGGCCCACCCGAGCCCGAGATGGTCGGCTGACCGCCGATATTCTTCATGTTGCGGTAGGGCCCGGGTCGCGAGGCACTCGCCCGAAAGGAGCCGACAGTTGCCACGTGCTCAGAGAACGCAACAAGATCGTCGCGATAGGTCACGTTTCCTGCTCCATCAACTCGCCAGCGAGTCCCCGACTGGTCGACCAGATCGAGGGTGTTCGAGCCAGGATCCTTCTGGATGGCCCACGTGGCGGCCACGGTGCGATTCGTGTAGGCATGCGGTCCGTTGGCCGCAAGAGGCCGCGAGCCAGCGGCCGGCGGCTGCGACCAACTGAATGCAGACGAGGACCCCGATCCCAGCTCGGCCAGTGGGATCCAGCCCACGTATCCAGATTCGGTCGAGATCACGACTTCCGGCCCCGCCGGGCTATTGGGCCCCAGGTCGCCCACCACCATGCCGATGGCTCGCGTGAATGGCAGATAGGACTGCAGGTCCTTCCAACCGGTCGGCCCCGAAGCCGCAGGCGCGAATCTCACCAACTGGCCATTCCTCATGCCGACGAACTCCACGCCATCCCATGCGAGATTGGCCGCAGTGGATCGCGTCGGCAGGAAGGTGGAAAGGTTGAATGTGGCCGTCGGATTCCAGCCTCTGGCGCGGTGCTGTCCTCCAGTTCCTATTGGGGCCAGAGTCCCCGCATCGAACAGCATCACGTCTTCTAATTGGCCTTGGATCGTCGACCCGCAGAGCACGGCCAGTTGGGCCCCAGAGCCTGGAGTGCCCATCAGTTCCATGTCCACCGGCGTACCGCTAAGTCTCGGCGATGTCGCCTCGACGATCATCGACGGCAGTCCCTGCCCTGTGGGATCCCACAGGACATTAAGGACATGACCTCGCTCTGACAGGATCGAAAGTCGCACGTAGGGTCCCTCGACACCCAGCACAATCATATCGATGACGCCAGGTTCTCCGTAGCGCCCGATCTCCTGGAACCCCCCGTTCGATGGGTCTGCGCTGAAACATGCAATGCAGCCGTGCTCGGAGGCAAAGAAGACCTCTTCGTAGCCGCCTTCGATCACATCAGCCCTGCACAGGTGTCTTGGATTCCCAAATTCCCAGTCGAGGTTACGAACGGACAAGATAGTTGAGAGGCTCTCGGAGTTGAGCGCGTGGAGACCACGCCGCGTGCCGACGATGATCTCCTTGGCCGCCGAGCCATTGGCCTGGGCCCTGCAGAGCGTCCACGCGCCATAGCCCAGCGACTCACTCATGGCCTGCGGAACGAGTTCATTGTTCGCCGCGAGCGTTAGTCGGGTCACGACACCCTCAGCCGAACCGACGTAAATGGAACCTTCGTTGACCAAGATCGCATCGCCAGGACTCAGGTAAGTCCCGATGCCGAACGACTTGCCCGGTCTTCTGGCTTCGGCAATCAAGGACCGGACAGGCGACCCGAGCCCTGCCTGTCCGAGGAAGTTCGCGTCGAGACGAAGGGGCGAAGTCGGCGCGGGAGGAGGCGGCGAAGTCGGTTGCAGGAAGTGGTCCCACGGGTCCTGCGTGGCGTCGACTGCGGGTCGAACCATGGGCGGCGTGAACGCAATCGTGGGCGCTGCGGTGCGGGATAGCACAGCCTGCCCCAGGAATCCGAGGATTGCTTCTTCGAAGGACAGATGGTTGTTGCCCAGCCAACCGGAGGTCGCGGGCGCTGGGATCGATTTCGGAGCGGCAGACAGATAGGGCTTGAACGGGCGTTGGTCTGCGAAGTGCCCACACTTCGACACGACCGAGAAGAAGTAGGGAACGCTTGCGCTGGGTGCATTCGTCGCCTGCCCGCTGGCCACGAACGAGCGATTTCCGGTGAGCCACGGAATCGCCTCGACTCCGGAACTGATGTGGTCCTCGTCCGCGACGATGACATAGACCGGCCGCTTCAAGAAGCCGTCGCGCCAAGCGCGCGTACTCGAGACGTGGAAGAACGGGCTCCAGGTGTCTAACTGCGCCTGCGTGAATGGGCCGCCCTGAGCGGTCGACCCGTAGTAGTCTTTGGCGACACCCCAGATCGCCGACGCATAGTGCAGGCATTCGTTCGGACTGAAGTTACTACTCTGCTCGACGAAGCCGGACAGGGCGCCGAGGTAACGGTGGGACTCCTGTTCGCCGACCCAGGCCCGCATGGACGGGCATGCCCCACTGGAGACTGCGCCGTGGAAGTCGGAGGGAAACAGGATCGCGGACCACAGCGAGACTGCACCGCCAAGTGACCCGCCTTCGATCACGCACGTAAACGGCGCGGGATCGCTGGGGTAGCCATTGGGTTGCGAAGGCGAGGCCAGGGCCTGCCACGAGGGAGTCGGCGGGCGCCAGACCGACGCGGTGCCGTTCTGGTTGAAGTGCGTGAGCATCTTCTGCACTGCGCGGGCGATCTCGAGGTTTCGCTGGATCTGAAACCGAGTCGGCCGCACGACGATCTGCGGCAGGATGCGGACCGCCACGAGGTTGCGTCGCCCCGCTCCCTGGGGAAGGGACTGGTTCGCCCACATGAGAGGGATGTGCCCCATCCAGTTCAC
>CAMBXM010000169.1 GCA_945871815.1 Singulisphaera sp. GP187 | reverse complement strand
TGTAGATCGCGTGCGAATCTCGCTCGGCGACAATCGCGTCGTTCTGCCGGTGCACAAGGTCGACGTCGAGATCGACCCGAGCTTGCGCGTCGGAGTCGTGCGCAGCCTCGACGATGCCCTGACCTCCGTCATCGGTGCAGGTGGCTTCGGTCTGCACTGGGCGGGCCTGAGCGACATCGATCTTGCGGTCGGTGATCTCGCCGAGTTCGACACGATTGTGGTCGACGTTCGCGCGCTGCGAGATCGGCCGCAGGCGCGGCAGAGTTTCCGCCGCCTGCTCGAGTTCTGCTCTCAACGCGGCAAGCGACTGGTGGTCTTCTACCACAAGGACGTTGAGTACGAGCCGCCGGGCGAGGGCTTCCGCGGTGCGCCATTCCAACCGTTCGAGATCGGTCGTGGTCGCGTGACGCGTGCCGATGCACCGGTGCGGCTACTCGCACCAGAGCATTGTCTGTTGACGCGACCGAACGCGATTCGGGCTGGCGACTGGGATGGATGGGAGCAAGAGCGCGGGCTCTACTTTCCCTCGGTCTATGCCAGCGAGTACGAGGAAGTGCTCGAACTCAACGACCCAGGGCTGCCGCCGGAACGCTCGGCACTGCTCTATGCACGAACTGGCAACGGCGAGTTCGTGTACTGCGCACTATCGTTGTGGCGGCAGCTGAAGAAACTGCACCCAGGCAGTGTCCGCCTGCTCGCAAACCTGCTGAGCCCGACGCACCCGCGCGACTGAATGCCGACTCCCTCTCAACGGCGGCGTAGCAAGAGCGCACAGCAGCCAACCAGGTTGGCGCAGACGAGCACGGAGAGCGCAAGACGCGTGTCACTGCCATAGAGCCACATCGACGACGCCCAGCCAGCGGCGATGGTGGCGGCGGCGATACCGCTCGTGGCGTCAAAACTGCGTGCGGCGATAGCCACTGGGCTTCGCGACAACATCGCGTGCACAGCGGCTTCCATTCGCTGCCCAAGCGTCAGGATCGACTCCGCGAGGGCGGCATTGCCGGCGACGATGGCACTGTGCAACTGCCCAAGACCCTCACTCACGGTGGTCCGGTCACCGGCGGCTGCAATGTGTTGGTTGAGCGAGCGGATGCCGTGATCGAGAGCCGACACGATTGGTGTCGCGTCAAACTGCGGTTGCGGTCGCTCACCGAGCGTCAGGAGAGCTAGGTGAATCTGCTGCATCGACTCGAGCAAGGGCTGCAGGTCGATCGTCAGCGATGGAACCGACGGCGGCATTGCTCCCCGCACCGACGCCATCGTCTGTGGCAGAACCTGGGCTGCCGAAGCGGCGATTCTGACCGGTGCAGCACGATGTGCATCGACGGCTGGCCGCACAAGCGGGGTGGGTTCGGTCGGGATCACTTCGAGCGGCGCGGCGTGGGTTGCTTGCTCGACGATGTCCGTGCCCTCGTCGAGGTTGTCTGTGAGCACCAGCGGTGCATTCTCGCTGGCGTCGTCGCGAAGGTCCGCCGGCAGGTGGTCACTGGTTTCGATCAGGTTCTCGATCGCTGACGAGATGTTCTCGATCGTCACGTCCAGTGCTTCTTCAGCTCCGTGTTCAGCGATGACGTCCTCCGCAGTTGTCTCGGACGAAGGCTCGTTGCTGCTGCTGTCGCCATGCTCGCGCCGGTCACTTTCCTGATCTGCGAGCAGGGTGCGAACGGTCTCGAGGTCGAGGACCACCTCGTTGCGTCCGTGCTGTTGCAACAGCAGTTGCAACTGGTCGCCCAAGGAGTCCGCGGTCGCCGCGTAGACCTCGTCGGTAGCAGCCTCGTCCGTCAGTTCGCCGACGCACACGAGCTCGCCGTTACCGAGCCAAGTCAGGATGCGATCCTCCGCCACCGAGAGCTCGATGAGGTCGCTGCGGGTCAAGAGTCTCTGGCGGTGGCGATGTGACGTTGTGGACATTTCGATCCTGGGAGCCGACCTGATCCTGCGAACGCTTTTCGACGTTCGCGCACCAGGTGGTGAAGTCCGCGACACAGCGCTCACCAAGCACCGATGTCACTGGCTCCCGCCGCCACCAAGCTGTGTCACTTCATCTTCGGGAAGCGCATGCGCGATCGCGCGCTGCGAACAAAACGGACGTCCATCGGGTCCTTGCCGCTGCGCAGGATGTGCATCGCCTGTGCGTCGATGAGCGAGTAATCACCGTTGTCGTAGAGGATCTCGATCCGCATGCCGCGCTCGGTGTCTTCGAGCAACCGCACCTCGAAGACGTTGCGGGATGGCACCACACTCGTCTTGCCCTGCAGGTCGACATACTGCAGTTCCGAAACCTGCATTACGTTGGACACGTCGGTGACCGAGGGGTCCTGAGTGCCCTGGGGGTCTTGCGGCACCATCGCCAGAAGAGCCAGGACACAGGGAACAGGAAGGAGCACTTGCCAGGTCTTCATCGTTCGCTCGTTGTTGTTAGCGGGCTTCTCCGGTGTGGGAAGCGGGCCTATGACGGCGCCCGCGCATGATCCTGCCGGGCATTCTCTCGTTGCTGCTTTGCTGCTGGACGCAAGATCCGTCCGGCGGCCGCGTGACCGTATCCGCAGCGAGTCCGGATGTCGCTCCGCAGTCGATCGCCGCGGTGCAGGCAGAGATCGGGCCGTGCCTGCTAGCCCTACGTGCGACTTTTCCCGGTGCCCCGCGTCAGCCGTTTCGCGTCATCGTCCACGAATCCGGGGCTGAGCTACCCAAGTCACTCCAAGCCATGCACCACGAGGGCTCGCCGGGCTTCGCGCTGCTCGCGCGCCACGAGATCCACCTGTTGCTTGCCGAGACCAAAGCAAACGGGCGCGGCCTTCGGCCGGTGGTCATGCATGAAATCGTGCATGAACTGCTCGACCAACACTGTGGCCGTCACGGCGGTCGGCTCCCGCGCTGGTTTCATGAAGGCTTGGCGCAGGTGCTAGCCAACGACACCTATCTCGGCGCCAGCGAGGAGATGATCGTCTGGCGTGCCGCGACTGGACAGTTGATCCCGTTCTCCGATCTCGAGGCGGTGTTTCCGTCTGGGCGGCACATGCTCGGCATCGCCTACGCGCAGAGCTACTCCTTCGTGTCGTGGCTCCAGCGTGAGTACGACATCAAGACCCTGGTCGCCATGGCTGCCGCGGTCGATGACGAAACCTCGTTCGATCGCGCGCTCGTCGCCGCCACTCACCGCCCGACCGCCGCGCTGCAGGAAGCGTGGCGGGAGCACGTCGTCCACGGCTCTGGTGCTGCGTGGCGATCGTTGCTCGAGCAGTTCTTCTCGATCTCTATGGTGCTCACACTGCCCTTGCTGGCGATGGCGCTGATCAAGCGACTTAGGGTCGACAACGCCGCGCGCGAACGGCTGCGGCGGGCCGACCTCGACGAACAGAATCAACTGGCTGCGGCGGCGACGAGTGCGATCTCCGGGTCCCGAGGCGTCGAGGCGGCAGAACACGCGGAGTCTTCGCCGGACCACGAGTCTGACTTGCGTGCCTTGAGCGAGTCGATCGCCGGTGAGGTCGATGACGGACCGCACGGTCTGGCTGAAGAGCCCCGCGACGACTGGTCCGACGACGAGCTCGGCGATTCCCCCTTCCACGCTCCAGATCGGGATGGGCCACCACGAGCAGACTAACCCGATGCCCGAAGCAGCGCCTCGCGCTACAACGGCACCGTGCGTCTTCCTGCAACTCGTCGGCGCTGGCCACTGGCCGCTGCGTTCTGCTTTCTTCCGTGCGTCAGCTGTGTCGCGCACGAGCACATCGTCGGCCTCGGCCCGACCGGGATCGGTCAGACGACGGTTCGTCAGTACTACATCTTCTTCGGCCTCGTTCGCCTCAACGAGGTGAACGCGCAGAACATCGCCAACAACCTGACGAGCTACACGATCGAGACCGAGTTCTCGTTCACGGACTTGCTGTTGTTCCCGCTGATCTTGCCACTGACCATGTCCAGTCGGACCGTCACGGTGAAGACGTGACGACGACGAAGGTGTTCGCACTCGATGCGCGCGCCGCGGCAGCGCTCGAGCAGCACCTTCGTGCAGCCTTGCCGCCGGATGCAGAATGGCGCCACGTGGATCATGCGCGCTACGCAGTCAAGGCGATGGGCGTCAGCCTCGTGTGCTACACGAGCGGCAAGATCGTGCTCCAAGGCAAGTCACTCGACAGCTTCGTCAACGAGTTCTTCGTCGGCTCCGCGGCGGCGCCTTCGAAGCCGCGCGATGACGGCGACCCCGACCTTCCATTCGACATGCCGACCATCGGTTCCGACGAAGCTGGAAAGGGTGATTTCTTCGGTCCGCTCGTCGTCGCATCGGTCTACGTCGAACCAGCCAAGAGCACAGAGCTGAAGGCCATGGGTGTCGCTGACAGCAAGACTCTCTCGGATCAGCGCATGTTTCCGATGGCAGAGTTGATCGAACGCAGCTTCGACTGCGAAGTGCGCGTGCTGATGCCCGTGGACTACAACGCGCGCTGGTCCGAAGCCAAGAACGTCAACCACGTGCTTGCCGATCTGCATGCCGACGCGATTGCGACCCTGCTCATGCGCCATCCGGATGCTGCAGTGATCGTGGACCGCTTCGCCGACGAGAGCCTGATTCGCACGCGTCTTGCAACCAGGTGTGGCAAGCCGCCTCGACGTCTCGTGCAGGTGCCGCGCGCCGAAGCCCATCCCGTCGTGGGAGCCGCCAGCGTTGTCGCGCGCGTGCGCTTCGTCGAGGGGTTTCAGGAGTGCGAGGCCGAGAGTGGCACCGATTTGCACAAGGGCGGTGGGGCGCCGGTTGACGTCGCCGCCAAGCGCGCGTTCGCGATCGGCGGCCGAGAATTGATGGGTCGCATCGCCAAGCTCCATTTCAAGAACAGCGAACGAGTGAAAGGCCTCCGCTCATGACCATCGCGCTCCAGTTTCTCGGCGCCGCCCGCCATGTAACCGGCACCAAACACCTGCTGACGGTGGGGCCAACCAAGATCCTGCTGGATTGCGGCATGGTGCAGGGCCCGCGCAAGATTGCCGAGGCTGCCAATCGCAACCTCCCCATCGCCGGCACTCTGGTCGACGTGCTCGTGCTCTCGCACGCGCACATCGACCACTGCGGCTCGATTCCGAAGCTGGTCAAGGACGGCTTCCGCGGCCCAATCCACTGCACCGAGGCAACGGCCGACATGTTGCACTTGATGTTGTACGACGCGGCCAAGATCCAGGCGCAGGACCTCGGCTACTTGAGCAAGCACGGCCAGGACATCGAGCCGATCTACGACGAGATGGACGTTGCCGAAACGCTCAAACTGGTGCGGCCGGTGCCCTATCGCCACCCGTTCGAGGTCGTACCCGGCGTGCGCTGTGAGTTTCTCGACGCGGGCCACATCCTCGGTGCCGCGATCGTCCAACTCGACGTGGACCACGAAGGAAAGCAGCGCCGCATCGTGTTTACGGGCGATCACGGTCGCAAGAACCTACCGATCCTCCGCGATCCGGACCGCATCGAACGCTGCGATGTGCTGATCACAGAGTCAACCTATGGCGACCGCCTGCATGACAAGGAGATCGACATGCGGGAGTCGTTGATGCGCATCATCAACAGAGAGCAACAGGACGGCGGGCGTATCCTGATCCCCGCATTCTCCGTCGGCCGCACGCAGACGGTCGTGCTCTATCTCGGGCAACTGATGGCGAAGGGTCTCATCCCCAAGCTGCCCATCTGGGTCGACTCACCGATGAGCCGCGAAGCGACGAGTATCATGGCACGCCATCCCAAGCTGTTCGATCGCGAGACTCGCGCGATCCTCGAACGCGGCGAGAACCCCTTCTTTTTCGACGGCGTGCGCTACGTCGCCGACATGGAGGAGAGCAAGTCCCTCAACGCAATGCGGCGGGGGATCATCGTCTCCGCCTCGGGGATGCTCGAGGCCGGCCGCATCCTGCACCACCTGAAGCAGAGCGTCGGGCGAAAGGAGGACTGCTTGCTTCTGGTTGGCTACCAGGCGCAGGGGACCCTGGGCCGCAAGTTGCTCGACGGCTGGGAGCGCGTCCGCATCTATGGCGACGAGTACGACGTCGCCTGCAAGGTCGCGTTCATGCCCGGGTTCTCGGCCCATGCAGACTACGAAGAACTGCTCGCGGCGACCGGCCATCTGCGCAAGACATGCCGGCAAGTGTTCGTCGTGCACGGCGAGGGTCCACAGGCCGAATCGTATGCCCAAAAACTGCGCGACCACGGGTTCAGCAAGGTCGAGGTCCCGCAGAAAGGCGATCGGTTCGAGGTCGTGTGATGCGGATCCCCTTCACCAAGATGGAGGGAGCGGGCAATGACTATGTGTTCGTCGATGCGATCCGCGACGAGTTCCCGTTGGCACGCGCGCCCCAGCTCGCACGCGCATGGTCGGATCGCCATTTCGGTATCGGCGCGGACGGTCTGATCGTGATGCGCCCAAGCCGTACGGCTGCCGTTGCGATGGCGATGTGGAATGCCGACGGCTCGCTGGGCTCGATGTGCGGCAATGGCCTGCGTTGTCTCGCGGCTTTGGCGTTCGACCACGGTCATGTCGCCAGTGACGAGTTCGCGGTGGAGACGAGCGCCGGTGTTCGCGACGTGCGCCTCGAGCGCGACGAACGCGGTGCGCTCGTTGCCGTCCACGCCGACCTCGGCCTGGTCACAATTGACGTGGCCCCGCGGTCGATCGAGGTGTGCGGTCGTCGCGTGGAGTACCGGCGCGGTGACGCCGGCAACCCGCATGCAGTAGTCATGCTCGACTCCGATCCCGAGCAGTTCGCGGTCGGCGTCTTGGGTGAACGCATGCAGCAACACCGGGATTTTCCTGGGGGCGTCAACGTCGAGTTCGTGCAGATCCGCAACGATGGGAGCCTGTTCCAGCGGACGTTCGAGCGCGGCAGCGGCGAGACGCTAGCGTGCGGCACGGGCGCCGCCGTGGCGGCTCTGTGTGCACTCGAGCTCGGTCTGGTGCGCGGCCCTGAGGTCCTGGTTCACCTTCGCGGGGGCCAACTTCGCGTCGTCAAGAAAGAGCGGTCCCTTGTCATCGCGGGGCCGGCAAGTACGGTTTTCTGCGGTGAGATCGGCCTGTTGATCTGAATACTGACCCTCTCTGCCCGATCCGCACACCTTCGTCGCCCTGCTCAGGAGACCCTAGTGGAGAACCTCGTTTGGATCATCCCGCTCGCCATCGGCCTCGTGCTCGTCATGTGGTGGATCAGCACCTACAACGGGCTGGTCAGTCGGCGTAACGAGACCAAGAACTCGTGGAGCCAGATCGACGTGCAGCTGAAGCGTCGCTACGACCTCATTCCAAACTTGGTCGAGACCGCAAAGGGCTACATGAAGCACGAGCGCGAGACGCTCGAAGCGGTCATCAAGGCTCGCCAGACCTGCGTCGACTTCCGCAACGCCGGGAACATCGGTGACCTCGTCAAGGCCGAAGGCGCGTTGGCAGGCTCGCTGCGTCAGTTGTTCGCGGTGGCCGAGAACTATCCCGAGCTCAAAGCGAACCAGAACATGTTGCAGGTGCAGGAAGAGTTGACCTCGACCGAGAACCGCATCGGGTTTGCTCGCCAGGCCTACAACGACTCGGTGATGCGCTACAACAACACCTGCGAGCAGTTCCCGGGTTCTCTCATCGCCAACATGTCGGGCTTCAAGCTCGCTGAGTTCTTCGAGGTCGAAGCGGCCGAAGAGCGCAAAGTCGTCAAGGTCCAGTTCTGAGCCAGCGCGCACAGCGCTGGCCATGCGAGAGCGCGCATCGCCCGTCATGACCCAAGATCCAACGTCCCTCTCTGGCAAGGTTCTGGTCGTCGGCGGCGCATCGGGCCAAGTCGGTGGTGCAGTGGTGCGTTACGCACTCGAGGCGGGGGCTCGTGTTGCCATTGCCGTGCGCAAGTCGTGGCAGGTCGAAAAAACCACAGCGCAGTTCGGCACCAAGTCAGTCCTTGTCGGGTGCGTGCCGGATGTCGATGGCGAAGCTGCCGCCGGCTTTGCGAAGGGTGCCAACGATGCTCTCGGACCCATCGACGCATTGCTGTGCTGCAATGGCGCATTTGCTGCCAGCGAGATCGGCCGTGATTCGACTGGCGATCTGCAAGACTTGATGACAGCGAACCTGTTCGCGGTCGCCAACTTGGCCCGGGCCATGGTCGGTTCCATGAAGCAGCGCCGCCTTGGCAGCATCGTCTGTGTCGGTAGCGCCGGCGTTGGTTTGGGCGGCGCGGGTGTCGCCAACTACCTCGCCAGCAAGGCTGCTCTGCACGAGTGGGTGCGAGCACTTGCAGCAGAACTCGTGGGGACCGGAGTGCGAGCCGCCGCAATCGTGCCCAGCACCATCGACACACCGAGCAATCGCGCAGCGATGCCGGGTGCGGACACGTCGCAGTGGGTGCCGATGGACGTCGTTGTTCGCGCGATGTTCGCCGCAGCGTTTGCACCGGTGGGATCCGGACCACTGTATCCCGTGCCGCGGAGCACTTCGTAGCCCTCATGCACGCCGTGTGGCGGCCGTTGGCATCGTTCACGATGGTGATCGCAGCACTCGGTGCTCTGCACCAGTCGGACGCGTCAGCGCCGCCAGTGTCCCCGCGAGTTCGGCCCCAGGACCCACCTGCAGACACCTTCAC
>CAMBXM010000168.1 GCA_945871815.1 Singulisphaera sp. GP187 | reverse complement strand
CCTGATCCTGGCCGTCATCGGACCAATCGTCTTCCTGGGGGTTCTGCGCGTGCTTCAGTTCCTTCACTTTCTGCCGCTCGAAGTAGTAGCGGATGGTGAACCCGGTCTCGGCACTGCTCTCGTCGAGAAGGATTTCGGCCCGGAGCCGCAGGCGGCCAGGCCGACCGAGTCCCAACTGCTGCACGCGCCAGCGCGACACCCAGACCGCGAGACCGCGATCGGACTCGGTGCTGGGGCCAAAGCCGTCGGCTCGCGCCAACGTGTCGATGGCATCGTAGACATCCGCCTGCGTCGTCGGTCCGCTGCGAAACTCCTGCCACTCGTAGGCCGTGCTGCACGCCGCGAGTGAGAGGCACAAGACCAGGAGCACGACATGCTGCGGCGTCATCACAGCGGCACAGTATAAGGAGCGGGTGCCGCACCCGCCGCCGTTCCTGTTCGATCTCGACGGCACCCTTGCCGACACGATTGGCGATATCGCCGCCAGCACCAACCACGTTCGCACCGCCTGCGGCTTGGCGCCGCTGCCGCTTGAGGGCGTGCGCAACTGCATCGGCCGCGGCGCTTCGACCTTACTGCGCCGCGCGTTGCCCGAACTCGGCTACGGCGACGAGGATCTGCGCTGGCACGACCTGCTGAAGATCTACGTCGCCCACCACGACCTCCAGTGCACCGAGACCGCGCGGCTTTACCCTGGTGTGCGCACCTACCTGACGGCGCTTGCCGAGCGCGGTCACAGAATGGCAGTCGTCACCAACAAGCCAGAACGCTTCGCCGTGGTCGTCGTCCGCCACCTCGGCCTCGCCGAGCTGCTGCCTGTCGTGGTCGGCGGCGACACGCTGCCGCAGAAAAAGCCCGACCCCGCGCCCCTGTTCTTCGCCTTGCGCCAGTTGGGTTGCCCATTGCCGGACTCGAGCGACGGGCGGACCGCGCCCACGCACGTTTCGGGGCCCGGCACCATGGTTGGCGATGGCGAAGCCGATCTGCACGCCGGCCGCGCGGCCGGGCTGCGTACGATCGCCTGCCTCTACGGCTACGGCCGCGAACCGCAGCTGCGCGAGCTCGGCGCCGACGCGTATTGGACTCGATTCGGCGGCTGAACCCGAACCGACCGTCTCCAGACGGGATCGGTGCACAGTTCCCTGTTCACGAACCGCCCTCGCGACCGAACAACTGGTAGGATCCGCCGCCATCCGCGGCACTCCATTTCCGCGGGGAGAGGTTTTCGATGCGTACCTTCTTGCTGCTCTCATGGTTGGCGTTGCCCGTTGCCGGCGTCGCCTACCACTACGGGCCGGGCCAGGACCGGCTCGTGCTCGACGAAGTGGCTCGCCTCGTGGCGAGCGCGGAATCCGCCGCCGCGGATTCGGACTGGGCCGATGCCGTGAAGAGCTATGGCGAAGCGATCGGCAAGCTGCCGGGCGACCGCGTCGGGGAAGCCCGCCACTTGCGACTCGAACGTGCGAAGGCCCAGATGAATGCCAACGAACTGCCGACCGCCGCGCGCGATCTGCAGTCGCTGGTCGAAGAGTTCGATCGCGATCCGGCGACCAGCCCCGAACTGCGTGCAGAGAGCCGCCGCGCGCTGGCGAACTCGCAGTTCTACATGACGTGGCTGTTGCGCCTCGAAGGCAAGACGCGCGCCGAATGGGAACCGCAGATCGAGGCCGCGCGCCAGAACTACCGCCTGCTCGCCGAGGCGGCTGAGGGCAGTGGCGATGCCAAGGCGCAGGATGACACGCGCGAAGACCTCGAAGCCGCGATCCGGCTCGAACGCCTCGAGCTCGAAGACTTGCAAGGGTTGCCATTACCCTCTCAATGAGAGGGCTGTGGACAGGGCCGCGGTCGCGGCTCGAAAGGCAAGAACAAGGCAAAGCAAGGTCAGAAGCCACAGGACGCTCGCGGTGCGAGCTCCGGTCCACCGATCGACGGCGCCGGGTCCTGAAACCCACCACTCAGGAGCTCCCAGCCGCTCCTCGGTCCCACTGCGATGCTGCCACCCTGCAGCATCGCCGGATCGCACGGCGACCCTAGCGCCGCCGTGGCGAACCCCGCCGCTCCAATCGAAGCTGCGCGAACCACGACACAAAAGCGCGTCCCGAGGGGCCGGCATCGCGCCGCCTGCACCCGGGCGGGCAGCATGGACACTCCGCGATGACGAAGCCGGTATTCCCCTCGATCGTTCTGCTCCGTTCCCTTCTCGTCAGCGCGCTCGCGGCTACGGCCATGGCGCAGATCCAACCGCCACCGCCACCACCGGGTGCGGGAGCGATGCCCCTGCGAGCGGCCAGGACCACCAGCGCCGCAGGCCAGCCGCTATGGGTGGCAGCACCCACAACGCAGCAGCCCGTCAACGCGGCCCCGCCCGGCCAACCAAACCAGCCAGCGAATGCCACGCCGACTTCGCCGCAAGATCCGGTAGCCACGGCTGCCGCAGAAGCAGCACAGAAGAAGGCGGAGCAGGATCAGAAGAAGCAGGAGCGCCTGCAGAAGATCACCCAGGTCGCCTTCGACCGTCGCCCGACGACGATCCTGCGGACGTGGACCTCACCGCCAGAGAAGGGCGTCGTCAACGGCGAGACTCCGCCTGCGGCGGCCGCCCCGAACGCCGGCCCCGTCGCCAGCGAGAGCAAGGAACCGACCAACAGCATCGTTCTCGGGGCGACGAGTTCCCCGTTCGTCTTCACGGGCCTCAGCTCCGGGCCAGCCACGGTCACAGGACAACCGATTGCCATCGCTCCCGATGGCGCAACCGCACCCGATCCGCTCGCCGCCGAGCAACCGACTTCCGGCGGTCAACCGCCGCCCAATGGCATCGCACCCCCCGTTCCCGCCGTCGATCCCTTCGACCAGGAACTGGTGCAGTGGGCCCGCGCCGTGACGCTGGGCGAATGGAGCAAGGTGAAGGCCTTCCTCGCCAGCCTGCCGACCGACGACGAGAAGAAGGCCGCCTACACGCACATGCTGAACGCGTTGGGCCAGCCACCGCAGGACCCCAACCTCAAGCCCTTCTTCGCCTTCACCGACGTGCTCGGCATGTGCGATGCGGCGCCAACGAAGCGCGAGGACGCGGCGTTCCTGCCGCTCGGTGTCGTGCTCGGCCAAGTGATGACGCGGGGTCTGTTGCTCGAACCGATGCTCGAACAACTCGGCGCCGTGTCGAGCGCCACCGGTGACGGTGCGATGCTGTCGCGCCGCGAAGTCGTGAAACTGCTGTTCGGTGCCGGCCAGCAGGTCGCGAGCGGACAGTTCTTGCCATCGGTCGTCGACGCCACCGCCGCCAAGGACTTCGAGGGCCTCAACTTGTTGGCTCAGCACCTGATCGCAAAGCACGACGAAGAAGGCAAAGCCGTTCTGCTCGAACAGGCGTGGGAAGCGCTGCAGAACGTGTTTGCCGTCGACGATGTCGAGCAGAAGCAGAAGGAGTCGGCGCTCAAGACCGCCGTCGGGCTCGCGCCGCGCCTGCGCAAGGAACTCGGCCAGTCCTGGCTCGATGGCAGCTTCACCAAAGACGTGCAGCGCGGCATGGACATCATCGCGTCGATTGGCGTCGCAGCTGCCGACGCCGCGATCGCGCAGGCGCAGAACCCGAACTTCCGCCAGCTCACGCTGCAACTCCAGCAGACCGCGATCGCCGCGCTGCTGCACGCGGCGCCGGAGCGCGCCGCCGAGTGGCGCACGCAACTCTCGATCCTCGCCGACAACTGGCTGCGCGAAGCCACTTCGGCGTACCAGTTCGACCAGTCGAGTGGCTACTACCCGTCGATGCGCCGCGACCGCTTCGGCAACTTCTTCTACTACGACGACTCGACCGGCACCAACGGCCAGACGATCAAGGTCGCAGACGTCCTCGACCTGCGGCCATCGCCACAGTGGGTCGCGCAGCTCGAGGCCGGCATGCAGCCCAAGTTCGCGATGATGACGGCGCAACTGTGGCTGAAGATGCAGGAGGAGGCGCAGGCCTTTCCGTACATCCAAGAGCTCGCCAAGACCCACCCCGTGCAAGCCAAGGAACTGGTCGACGAGTTCGTGAAGGTGTGGACGCGCAACCACGATCCGAACGCGGGCCGCAGCAACAACTACTTCTATGGCTACGAGCAGCGCGCTGAGGGCATTCCGCTGACGCGCAGCAAGCAGCAGCGCAACATCAAGGACCTCGCGCACTGGATCGCAGAAATGAAGAAGCTGCCGATCAAGGGCCCAGCAGAGGACCTGCTCGCCCAGGCCTTCACGACCTGCCACAGCAGCGCCGAGGTTTACCGGATCGAGGCGATCGAGCAGGTGTTCGGTTCTCTCGGCGGACTCAAGCCGCGCACCCTGGCCGCGCTGGCGCAGCAAATGCGCGCCAATCTCGCGACGGTGTGGCGGTTGCCAGCAACGCAAGAGAAAGCCAAGACGCGCCGCCGACAGAAGGACATCGAGGCAGAGGTCGATCGCGGCTACCAGGTCGCGCGCGCGGTCCTCGACGGCGGCCTCGCGCAGCACGAAGGGGATTGGTCGTTGCTGCTCGCACGTGCCACGCTGCAACACGACGAGATCGACTACCGTCGAGAGATCGGCAACGAAGTCGCCTTCACCGAGAAGCGCCTCGCCGCGTTCGCGGACTTCAGCGCCGCCGCTGACAACTACGCCAAGGTCGTCGCCGACCTGCCGAAGGAGGAGGAATCGACGGAGGTCTACGAGCACTGGTTCTACGCCGCGCTCGGAAGCAGCGACCTGCAGAACATCAGCCACGAACACGTCCACGTGCAGTCGCAAATCGACGCCGTCAGAGATCGCATCAAGGCGTTGCCGGGCGACGCCAGCGAGCGCCACATGTCGCGCTTCGCCAACCTGCTGTTCACGCGCATGAGCAGCCTCAACCCGGCCGTCAAGCTGCGCTATGTGAAGGCCGGCCTCGATGTCGTGGGCGACCACAAGCAGGCCTTCGAGGCGAAGAAGCTCTACGACTACTACAAAGACATCACCAGCGAGATCGAGCTCACTGCGCGCGTCGACGGCCCGACGGAGGTCGGCCACGGCCAGCCATTCGGCCTGTTCGTCGAGATCCGGCACACGCGTGACATCGAGCGCGAATCAGGCGGCTTTGGTCGATACCTGCGCAACCAGAACGACATCTCGAACTCGTACAACTACGGCCGCCCGACCGAGAACTACCGCGACAAGTTCGCGGAGATGGCGAAGCAGATGCTCAGCGAGCACTTCGACGTGCTCTCGGTCACGTTCCAGAACGACAGCGTGCACTCGCGCGCAACCGAGCAGTACGGCTGGCGCGTGACGCCCTACGCCTACCTGATGCTGAAGCCCCGCGGACCGCAGGTGGACCGCATTCCGCAGCTGCGCCTCGACCTCGACTTCCTCGACACCTCGGGCTACGCCGTGCTGCCGATCGAGTCCACCGTACTGGCAATCGATGCGACGCCAGCGGAAGGGCCCACGCGCCCGTCGGACAAGCTCGAGATCACGCAGATCCTCGACGAGCGGCAGGCCGCGCAGGGGAAGCTCGTGCTCGAGATCAAGGCGACCTCGCACGGCCTGCCGGCGAAGCTCGCGGACCTCGTCGACGTTGCGCCTTCCGACTTTGACGTCAGCAACGTCGATGACTCGGGGCCGATGGTCACTCGCTTTGACCCGGACGGTGCGACCGACACGATCCTGGCCGAACGGACGTTCACACTGTCGCTGACGGCGAAACCGAACCTGCCGGCGCGGCCGACGAAGTTCTCGTTCCCGACGGCCAAGCGGGAGGGCACCACGATGCTGCGGCAGCGCTACGCCGATGCCGATCTTGTGGCGGCCGAACCAGTCGTCGACTTGCTGGAGCAGTACGGCGCGCCGCGCTCCAACTGGCCGTGGTATGCGGGCGGAGCTGCGGCGCTGCTGCTCTTGATCGGCCTCGGCTTCGCCATGCGCCGCCGACCGGCGGCCGCGGTGATCGCCGGCCTAGAAGTGCCGGAGCACGTGACTCCGTTCACGGTGCTCGGCCTGCTGCGCCAGATCCAGTCGAGCGGCGAGCTCGATGCCGCCACGGTGCAAGAACTGGCCGCGGCGATGCAGCGCATCGAAGCTGGCTACTTCGCAACCCAGACCCAAGACTCGGTGGATCTGCACGCGCTCGCGCACGACTGGGTCGCACGCGCACGACGTCGCTCGGCAAGTTGAGCGCGGGTCGGTCGCGCGCGTCGTTCACGAATAGGTGAACGTGACCGTCAGCGTGGCCGCTTGTTGGGCGCGGGCGCGGGCCCACTGCGCGCCGTAGCCCTGCGGCAACTCAAAGTGCGCGTAGCCGCCGCCGGACACCGCAAGGTGGTGCAACTCGTGCCACTCGCCGTTGCCGAGCACATCGACCTCGAGGACGACTTGCGCTGACGCCTCGCCGCCATTCACGACGTGCACGCATTTTTGGTCGTAGCCGTTCATCAAGAAGGGAGCCGAACACTGCCCCGGGCTGACGGTGTCATGCCACCAGACCGAGCCCTGACCTGCCGGCTTGCCCCAGCTCCACAGTTCGTCGAGGTGGCCGAACCAAAAGCCTGACTGTGGTTGCCCCACGGCGTTGTCGGTCTGGTCGCCGGCGAGCACCAACAAGCCGCGCCACGACACCATGTCGGGGCAGATGCGAAGATGCGTCGCGATCGGCCGGATGCCGGCCACGTGCCCGCCGTACACCAGCGGCGGCAGCTCGAAGAAGGTGCCGAACGCGTCCATCAGGTAGCGCTCGATCTGGACTTCGCGCACCCGCATCCACTCCGTGTTCCAGGTGTGGTCAAACGACTGCGGACCTTTGGGCAAGCGATAACGCAGCCAACGTCCGTCGTGCAGCACCCGCGGGATCACCGACGCGCGATCAAAGCCGACGGCGTAGAGCGTGTTGCCATAGCGACCACCGGCCCTGGGGTTTTGCTTGCCCGCCACATCCTTGCGCCAACAGCGAGGTGAGTAGGGGCGGGAACGAGATCCATGGCTGGCGACGCATCTGCAGAATGCTAGCCCCGGGCCCCGGCGAGGCTGTCGTGGCACAATCTCGCCGATGTCGCGCCCGCCCACCGGAGATCAAGTCCGCGCCTTGCTCGCTCCACTCGATGCGATCGATCGCAAAGTGATAGGCGGCGTATGTGCGTGGATGATGGCCGAGCCGCAGCGCATCCGGGATCGCGAGTGGTTGTCGCAGCGGTTCGTCGAGGTCTGCATCATCGCGCAGTCAAACCCGCAGGACGAGGCCGCGGCGACAACGGACGATGTCGAACACGTCCGCGCCTTCGCGCAGACGCGCATGCCGGATCTCCTTGCAGCGGCGACGGCGGTGTTCGTCCGCACGGCGGAAGATCTGCGGACCGAGGGTGGGACGGTGACGATGGAGCGCGCGAGTGCGATCGTGCGGAGCTACCTCGCGGTGTGACGACGACGACGTGGGCGGGCGCAGGTGACGATCCGAGTCGCCTGCGGCGGCGAGGCGGCGGCCAGAGCCAACAAGACCTCCCCATGTTGCGGGTCGAGTGGCATCTCTGGGATACGGCTCCGTCGCCGAGGGCTCGGGAGCTGGTTTCCGATCAAGGCGCGCGAACGGCGTCGAATCTGCAGATTCGCCGCAGTTCGTGCAACGCAGAGATCGGACCCGCTACCGCGCAAGCAGGCAGGATGCGCTCTACAACAGAACGCTAGAAGGACATCGCGCCCCAGAGCCAAGACCACGCCCCCCCGAGGCGAACCGTGACGGAGCGCTCTACTTGCGCTTCGCTTCGAACACGCCGCCGCCTTGATGCAGATCGAACGAGGTGCCGTCGTCCTTCCAGACCAGCTTGACGCTTGGGTCAAACCCGGCGCGGAACTCGAACTCGCCCTGCCACAGAATTGGGAACGCCGACTGCCCTTTGGCCTGCACCATGAGCTTCTCGTCCTCCTCGGACACGACGAGAGCAAGGTCGAGGTCGGCAATCTCGTAGTCGCCAACGAGCTTCTGACGCAGTTCTTTGGTCGTCGGCTTGTCCGCAGCCTTCGGTGGCTCGAGCCCGGCGACGGCGTAGGCGATGTCCTCCGCGACGCGCATCGCGCTCAGTTGCTCGCTGTTGCTGACCACCGCGACGTGCAGCCCCAACTCCTCGATGCACAAGAGGAACGAGTTGAACCCGTGGATGCCGCCGCCGTGCTGGATGCGGACCTTGCCGGCGAACTCATCGCGCACCAGACCGAACGCGTAGTGGGTATCGCGCCCGCTCGGCAGCACGGTCGGCGTCGTCATCCTGGCATAGGACGCAGCCGTCACGACCTTGCCGCTGCTGAGTGCCCGCGACCATCGCACCAGGTCACCGCCGCTCGAGAGCAGAGCCCCGGCAGCAAACGGTTGGCTCATGCCCAAGGCGCCATCATTGCGCAGCGAACGACCTTCGAACTGGTAGCCCTGCGCCCGATTCTTGATCACCTCGCGGCTGCTGTCATAGCGCGTGCGCGTGAGCCCGAGCGGGGTCGCGATCTCATCGAGAAGGAGCTGCGCGTAGGTCTTGCCCGAGACGTTCTCCAAGAGCATGCCGAGCAGGTAGTAGCCGGTGTTGTTGTAGCGCCAGTCCGAGCCCGGCTCGAAGTCGAAGGGCTCGTCGGCGACCAGAGCC
>CAMBXM010000167.1 GCA_945871815.1 Singulisphaera sp. GP187 | reverse complement strand
CCAGGACGCTGTGATCGGCGGCATCCTGTCGATGGGCTGTGACGTCATCGACATCGGCCTCGCGTCGACGCCGATGGGCTACTACGCGATCGGCAAGCTCCCCTGCGATGGGGGGCTCATCGTCACCGCGTCGCACAACCCAAAGCAGTACATCGGCTTCAAGCTCTGCCGCCAGGAAGCGAGGCCGATGTCGGGGGATACCGGCATCAAGGACATCGAGAAGCTCGTGCATGGCCCGGATCTCGCCACCGCGGCGCGAGCCGGCAAGCGCGATCACGTCAACGTCAAGGCCGAGTTCGAGCAGCACATCGCCAACTTCCAGAAGGGCATCGCGCCGATGACCATTGTCGTCGACTACGCGAATGGCATGGGCGCGCATGAGGCGCCGGCGATCTTCGCCAAGATCCCGGGGCTCAAGGTCGTGTCGCTGTACGAAGAACTCGACGGCACGTTTCCCAACCACGAAGCCAACCCGTTGAAGGAGTCCAACCTCGACGACCTGCGCGCCGCCGTGAAGAAGCACAAGGCGCCGCTCGGACTGGCCTTTGACGGCGACGCCGATCGCTGCGCCTTTGTCGACGAGGACGGGCGCACGGTGCACGCCGACCTGATCACCGTGATCCTGGCGCGCGGCATGCTGCAGCGCTTTCCGGGCAAGGGCATCATCTACGATCTGCGCAGCAGCAAGGTCGTGCCCGAGGAGATCCAGAAGCTCGGCGGTCGCCCGGTACGCGAGCGCGTCGGGCATTCCTTCATGAAGGAGACGATGCGGCGCACGGACTGCATTGGTGGTGGCGAGCTCTCGGGCCACTTCTACTTCGCCGAGAACTACTTCACGGACTGCGGCGTGCTAGCGGCAATCATGGTCATGAACCAGATGAGCCAGGAGAAGCGGCGCCTGAAAGCGGCGGCGGATGAACTGCGCAAGTACTTCCCGACTGGCGAGATCAACTTCAAGGTCGCGGACAAGGACTCGCTGATGCAGCAGGTCGAACGCAAGTACGCGACTGGCAAGATCGACCACCTGGACGGCGTGACCGTCACGTTCCCCGACTGGTGGGTCAACGTCCGCCCGAGCAACACCGAGCCCTATCTGCGCATGTGTCTTGAGGCCGATACCAAGGCGCTGATGGACGAAAAGAAGGCGGAGCTGATTGCGATCCTCGGTCCGCCGCACGACCACTGACCGGCGGATGCCTGCATCCGTGCGAGGGGCGTCGATCCAGGCGATCCCCCCGACTGGCGATCCCATTCGACTGGCGGGCCTCGGGTCGCCGCGGCAGGCCAAGAGGGCAAGTCCCGACGATCCGTCAGCTCGACTGCAGCCGGCATGGGTCGAGGGCCGATGGTTCCGCCCAGAGCCAACGTTTTTCAGCGGATACAAAGCATGTCAAGGTCTAGTCTCTCTGCCCCAGTTGCGCCCACTCCACCGACTGCAACGGCAGCCGAAGCAATGACCAACCAGACCGTTCCGAAGACCGCCAAGCTCACCTTCGGGGATCAAGAACTCGACCTGCCTGTGATGGTCGGCAGCGAAGGCGAAGTCGCGCTCGATATTCGCCAGCTGCGCGCCAAGACCGGCGCCATCACCTACGACCCGGGCCTTGGCAACACGGGTGCGTGCCAGAGCAAGATCACGTTCTTGGATGGGGAGCAGGGCATACTGAGGTACGCCGGCTACTCGATCGAGGAGCTGGCGCAGAAGAGCAACTTCGTCGAGGTCATGTGGCTCCTGCTGCACCAGCAGTTGCCCACGGCCGCCGAGTTGGAGCAGTTCACCCACGAGGTGACGCACCACACGATGTTGCACGAGAACCTGAAGCAGCTGTTCAGCAGCTTGCCCAAGGCCGGCCACCCGATGGCCGTGTGTGCCGCCGCAGTCGGCGCGCTCTCGACCTTCTACCAGAACGCTTCGGCCAACAGCCCGCAGCAGAACTGGATCGACGCGGTCCGTCTGCTCGCGAAGATGCCAACGATCGCGGCCTACAGCTACAAGCACAGCATCGGCCAGCCGTTCATGTACCCGCGCAACGACTTGTCGTACGCGGCAAACATCCTGCACATGATGTTTGCGACACCGTGCGAGAAGTACGAGCCGAACCCCGTGATGGCTCGCGCTCTCGATCTGCTGCTGATCCTGCACGCGGACCACGAGCAGAACTGCTCGACCAGCACGGTGCGCACGGTCGGTAGCTCCGGCGCCAATCTGTTCGCCAGCGTCTCGGCCGGCATCTCGGCCCTCTGGGGCCCGTTGCATGGCGGCGCCAACCAAGCCGTTATCGAGATGCTGATGAGCATCCGCGACGGCAAGCGCAGTGCGCGCGAGTTCATGGAGCTCGCGAAGAAGAAGGACAGCGGTGTGCGCCTGATGGGTTTTGGCCACCGCGTCTACAAGAACTACGACCCGCGCGCGTTGATCCTCAAGAAGGCCTGCTACGACGTACTGGGTCAGCTCGGTCGCAAGGACCCGCTGCTCGACATTGCGCTCGAACTCGAGCAGATCGCGCTGTCGGACAACTACTTCATCGAGCGCAAGCTCTACCCCAACGTCGACTTCTACTCGGGCATCATCTACAAGGCGCTCGGCATCCCGGTGGAGATGTTCACCGTGTTCTTCGCCATCGGCCGCATGCCCGGTTGGATTGCGCAATGGCTCGAGTATCAGCGCGACCCCGAGGCCAAGATCACGCGCCCGCGGCAGATCTACATGGGCGCGACCCCTCGTGCCTACGGACAGGTCGAGAAGCGCTGAGGCAGCCGAGGACTTGGCTCTCTGCGGCGCGAACCATCGCGCTCGACTGGGGCATCGCATAGAACGAAAGGGCGGCTCGGCCGCCCTTTCGCATGTACCGAACGATCCCTGTCGCTCTCGTCTCGATCCTCGCGGCGCTCCCGGCCCAGGAGGCCGCCGTCTACCGCACACCACCGGAGCCGATGGCTTCGTGGATCGTTGCTGAGCCGGCGCCGGCGCTGTCGTTGAGTCCGTGCCGTCGCTTCCTCGTGTTGCAGTACGAGCAGGCGATGCCCGAGCTCGAAGTCTTGGCGCGGCCTCACCGCAAGCTCGCCGGTCTGCGCCTCGACGGCACGACCGCCGGGCCCCAACTGGAGGCCAAGACCACGCGAATCGTCCTCCGCACGTTGTCGAGCAACGGCGAGCGCGACGTGGCCATCCCGCCGGGGCACGTCAGCCCGCCATTCTGGAGCGCTACCGGGGCGCATGTCGCCTTCACGCGGACGTCGGAGCGCACGATCGAACTCTGGTTGCTGGAGACCGAGACTGGAGCCGTCCGCCAAGTGCCCGGAGTCGCTCTCAACTTGGTGCTCGGCTCGGGGGTCGAATGGTCGCGCGACCAACAGAGTCTGCTCTGCCAACTGGATGCTGGTGTGCCGCTGCCGCCCGAGCCGGCGGCGCCCATCGGGCCCAACGTGCAAGAGACTCGCGCGGGCGAGAAGGCGCAGGTGCGGACCAATCCGGACATGCTGCAGAGCGACTACGACGCGCGGTGTTTCGAGGCGCTGGCCACGAGTCAGCTGGCGCGCATTACGGTCGCGACCTCGGCCATCGAGAAGCTCGGCGTGCCATCGATGTCGACCGGGGTGTCGCAATCACCCGATGGCGAGTTGCTGCTCGTCAACGTGCTGCAGCGCCCGTTCTCGTTTCTGGTCGGGGTTCGCGAGTTCCCGCGGCGCACCGAGGTGTGGACCCGCGACGGTGTGCTGGTGCGACGGGTCGCCGAGACCCCCTTGCTCGAGAACGTGCCGATCGGCGGAGTCCCGGTCGGCAAGCGCGGCATCGGCTGGCTGCCGGGCCATGACCACGCACTGCGTTGGATGGAGGCCCAAGACGGTGGTGATCCCAAGAAGCCGGCACCGATTCGCGATCACGTCTACGTCGCCATGGAGCCGGCTGCAGAGCCTGTGCTGTGGTTTGCAACCGAGCACCGCGCAATGGGATTGTCTGTGGCTCAGGACGGCAAGCTGGCGATCGCCACCGAAGTGGACCGCATGACGCGGCAGCTACGGACGTGGCGTTTGGAGGCGAGCAACTTGGCGCAGAAGCCGGTGTTGCTGTTCGAGCGCAGCATGCAGGACCAGTACGGCGACCCCGGCTCGCCGGTGGAAGAGACGCTGCCCGACGGTCGTCGGGCGCTGCGGCAGCGTGGGGCGCTGCTGTATCGCAGCGGTCGCGGCGCGAGCCCGGATGGCGAACGCCCATTCCTTTCCAGCTGGGATCCGGCAACCGGCACGTCGGTGCGATTGTGGCAATGCGCTGTTGGTCGCTACGAGACCTTCGCGGGCTTCCTTGCCGACGATCGCATCGTGATCCGCAGCGAGTCGCCGCAGGACGCACCAAACTACGCCATCGTGGTGCTCGCGACGGGTGCGCGCACGCCGCTCACGACGTTCCAGGATCCAGCCCTCGAAGTGTCGAAGTCGATCTCGCGCGAGTTGATCCGCTACGAACGCAGCGACGGGGTTGCCCTGTCAGCGACGCTCTATTTGCCGCCAGGGCACCAGCCCGGCCAGAAGCACCCGACGCTGGTCTGGGCCTATCCGCAGGAGTTCACGCGCGCGGCCGACGCCGGCCAAGTGCGCTCGGCGCCGACGCGCTACACGCGCTTTGCCGGCATCAGCCACCTCTGGCTGCTGCTCGCTGGCTACGCCGTGCTCGACGAAACCGCGATGCCGATCGTCGGTCCGGTGCGCGGCGCCAACGACACCTACGTGCAACAACTTGTCGACGATGCGAAGGCCGCGGTCGATCTGCTGGTCTCACGCGGCGTCGCGGAACCGCACCAAATCGCCGTCGGCGGCCACAGCTACGGGGCTTTCATGGCGGCCAACCTGCTCTGCCACAGCGACCTCTTCGCCACCGCGATCGCACGCAGCGGCGCCTACAACCGGACCCTCACCCCGTTTGGCTTTCAGAACGAGGAGCGGACCTTCTGGGAATCGCCCGAGGTCTACCTCGCGATGTCGCCGTTTGCCCATGCCGACAAGCTCAACGAGCCGATCCTGCTGATCCACGGCGAGGATGACAACAACCAGGGGACGTGGCCGTTGCAGAGCCAGCGGCTATTCGCGGCCATCAAGGGTCACGGTGGCGCGGCCCGCCTGTGCATGCTGCCGCACGAAGCGCACGGCTACTACGCCCGCGAGTCCGTGCTGCACTGTGTGTGGGAGATGGTCGATTGGATGGACCGACAGGTGAAGGGCCGGGCTCCGATCGCGCCTTCGCCGAAGGACGCGACGCCGACCGTCGATCCGATCAAGCCCGACGACGGCGGGCGCTGAGCCGAGCGCCCCGGCGCGGGCGCCCACCTCTCAGGGCTGGCTCGTGCTCAGGGCCGAGTCAGTTCGAACCCACGCCGATACTCCTTCTTCAGGAATTGCTCGGCATTGGCGTCGTTCGTCACGCGCATTGCTGCGGCATCCCACTCGAGGCGGCGACCCAGGCGCAGCGCAACGTTGCCGAGCAACATCGTCTCGGTGAACGGGGCGGAGTACTCAAAGCTCGCCATCGGTTGGCTGCCCGCGACGATGCCGTCGAGCCATTCGTCGTGGATGCCTGGTGACCGCGGCAACGTCTGCTCGGGCTTCGGCACGTTCTGGAACTTCTGCTTGGGATAGAGCGCGAAGCTCTCGCCGTAGTCGGTGGGCGAGAACAGCTTGCCCTGGTCGCCCACGAGCAAGAACCCGCCCTCGGTGAGGGCGCGCAGGCCTTTGCGCTCGGCTTCGTCGGGCAGGACGGAGGCCGGTGGCAACCGACCGCCGTCATACCAGTGCAGCACAACGGGCCCGCGGTTGCCGCGCGCGGCGAAGCCGAAGCGGATCGTCGAGGCCTTGGGGCCGGTGTCGTCGGTCTGCCCTTCACCGTTGCCTTCGACCCAGATGGGCGCACCGAGTTCGAGGGCGAAGAACGGCAGGTTGGCGACGTGGCAGGCCATGTCGCCGAGCGCGCCGGTGCCAAAGTCCCAGAAGCCGCGCCAATGGAACGGCGCGTAGCCCGAGAACCCCGTTTCCTTGCGGGCGGCGGCGAACGGACGGTAGGGGGCCGCGCCGAGCCAGAGATCCCAACGGAACGAGGCCGGGATCGGGTCGATGTGCTTCTGTCGTTCGATGCCTTGCGGCCACACCGGGCGGTTGGTCCAGACGTGCACTTCGGTGACGTTGCCGATGGCACCGCTGCGGACGAACTCCGCCGCGGCGCGGAAGCCATCAAGGCACGTGCCCTGGTTGCCCATCGACGTGATGACGCCGTACTTGCGCGCGGCCTGCAGCATCACACGGGCTTCTTCGACCGTGTGGGCCAGTGGCTTCTGCACGAACACATGCAAGCCGAGTTGCATGGCGATCAACGCCGGCACCGCGTGGCTGTGGTCGGGCGTGCTGATGACGACCGCATCGAGCTTCTCGCGGTCCAGCAGGTCGCGGTAGTCGTGGTAGAACGTGGCCTTTGGGTGTTCTGCTCGCGCGTTGCTCGCCTTGCCGTCGTCGACGTCGCAAAGCGCAACGATGTCGTGGCGTTTGGCTACCGCCTGCAGGTCCGACAGACCCTTGCCGCCGCAGCCGATCTGCGCGACCCGAAGGCGTTCATTGGCACTGGGGCGTCGACCGCGAGCGCTGCTGCACGAGGCGGCGGAGAACGCGGCAGCGGCGGCAGCGGCGGTGAGGAAGAAGTCGCGACGGGACGTGGACGACATCGGTGGGTGGATCGTTCGCAGGGAAGGGAAGTGGGTGGGATCGCTCAGCGGGCCTTGACCTTCACGGTCTCGCCGATGCGGTCGAGGATGCGGCGGAGTTCGTCGTAGTCTTGATGGCGCACGCGCACGTAGGCGTTGGCCATGTAGCCGGCCTCGACGCCTTGGGTCTTGGTGCCGGGCGTCGGGAAGTGCGAGTCGAGGATGTGGCGGCCGAAGTCCCGCTGCATCTGCTCGACGCCGTCGTAGCTGTAGATGACACCGTCGCGATCGGGACGCAGCGCGATCATGCCACCGCAGAAGTGGCGGTTGGGGCGCTGCGTGATGCGGCCGTGGACGACGGCTTCGCCCCAGGCGCGGTAGATGTCGAACTCATTGGCGGCGCTGTAGATGTCCCACACACCAACGCCCGGCGGCCGGCAACCGATCTCGGAGAACTTCAGCCCCTTGTCGCCATGGAACCACTCCATGTGCGTTGCCGAGGTCCACAGGCCGAGTGCCGTGATCGCCTTCTGGCCCATCGCGCGCAGTTCTTGGTAACCGGGCTGGTCGATGCGATTGGTGGTGACGATCTGCGGCGAGATCCACCGCGTGCGCATCGCTTCGAGCACGTTGGGGTAGTAGTGCGTGGCGAAGTCGATGGCGACATGGCCGGCGATGGTGATGGTGTCGTAGAAGCCCTCGTGGCCGGTGAGGAACTCTTCGATCGCGATCGCGCGGCCCTGGTCGACGTGCAACGCCGTGAGCCCGGCTTCGAGTTGGGCGTCGTCGTCGCACCGCGTGGCGCCGGACGCACCGGCACCGTCGAGCGGCTTGACGATGACGGGATAGCCGTGCTGCTTCACGAACGCGCGCGCGTCATCGCTCTTCTGCACGCGCGCACTGGCGGCGCAGCCGATGCCGGCCGCGCGGACGGCGTCCTTCATCGCCGGCTTGTCGCGGCAGAGCCACGCGGTCTTGGCGGTAGTGCCGTGGATCTTGAGGGACTCGCGCACGTGGGCCGCGGCCATGACGTGGGCTTCGACGGTGGCCTCGAGGCGATCGACCGGGCGTCGTGCTGCGAGTCGGCGTACGGCATCGGCGAGGGCGCCTTCGTCGACGACGTTCTTGACCTGCTCGTAACCGAACAGAGGGCGGCGAAGTTCGTCGGGGAGCGACTCGGGTGCGCGTTCGCTGATGGCGCTGATGGTGGCGCCGGTGGCGAGGAGACCGCGCAGGAACTCGCGCTGGTTCTTGGGGAAGCAGGGCTCGACGAGGACGACGTGCATGGCGGGGAGAGGATGCCATGGAGGCGGGGGCGGCGCGACGGGGAAGGTTGGCGGGGGGGCGGGGATCTTGGGGGATGGGCTCGGGTGTGGCGGAGGGCGTGCTCAGGAATCGCGCGCTTCGCTTGCCCCCTTTCGGCGTCAGGTCCGCTGAGCCAAGATGCTGCGGTGACCATGAAGGACGCCGAGATCTTGGCCAGCATCGAACAGCTCGGGAGGTTCTTCATGGGCACCTCGGACGTGCATCTAGCGCTGGCGCGCGTGGTCAAGACGTTGGAGGAGTTGGGGATCCCGTATGCGATCTGCGGGGCGATGGCCGTGAACGCGCACGGGTTGAGGCGCGCGACCGAGGACGTCGACGTGCTGCTGACACCCGAGGGCCTCGCGCAGTTCAAGGCGCACGCGTTGGGCCGCGGCTTCGTCGAGAAGTTCCCCGGCAGTCGCGGGGTGAAGGATGCGGAGACGAAAGTGCCGATCGACTTCCTGCTGACGGGCGGCGTGCCGGGCGACGGCGTGATGAGGGGGATGACGTTCCCCGATCCGAAGGACGTGGCGATCGAGAAAGTGGGCAAGCGGTATGTCGATCTTGCGACGCTGGTGGGGATGAAGGTCGCGAGTGCGATGACCGCGCCCGACCGGCCGCGCGACTTCGACGACGTGATCCGGTTGAT
>CAMBXM010000166.1 GCA_945871815.1 Singulisphaera sp. GP187 | reverse complement strand
GAACGCCCAGCGATTGCGATAGCTGCGAACCAGCCAGTCTTCGTGCTGATGGCCCATCACGACGAAGAGGTGCGCGCCAACGACCATCAACGCCAGCAAGTAGACCGCGCCGATGCGGACGAGCCGCGACCCACTCGTGCTCACGGCAGCTTCTCCGTCAGGGCGCGCAGTGGCGGCAAGCGCCGCAACGGCCACAACAGCACCGGACCGGCGATCGCCGTGAACAACACGTTGGCAAAGTCGAGTTGCGCAGACGCCGACGGTTGGTCGAACCACAGGCCACCGAGGCCCGCGAGCTTTGGCACGGCGATCGAGCACATGGCTGCGGCCATCGCTTGCCACCACCAGTGGTGACGATCGAACAAGGGCCGCATCGGCAGCAGCAGCGCGATGGGCACGCCGATCACGAGGATCTGCACCGGGATCGAAGCTTCATCGACCATGGCGCGTCCGACCGCGGCACCGAGCAGCAGTCCGGGCAACAGGCGCACGTCGGCAAACAGCGCGCAGAACATGCACACCAGCGCGCCGCAGTCGAGCAACGGCACGCCGAACGAGGCCGCGAGACCGGCGAGCAAGAAGGCCTGCGGCGCGAGCACGAACCACACGAGCCAGCGCATCAGCGGCCCTCCGTCGACATGCGCGTGCTGAGCACTTCGACGCGCTGGTTGCCATGCAACGCCGGCACCGTGATGCGCCACGTCTTGCGCGCAAGATCTGGTTCGGCCCGTCCCAGCAACAGACCCGGTGGGCAGTCGGCGCCATTGCTGCCGGTGAAGACGAAGCCGCCGCCGCCGCCTTGGAAGCCGCCGCGTTCACGGAACCACGCAGTCGCACCGCTGGCGTAGACCACCTCGCCGTAGATCCCCAGTGGCGCGAGCTCCGGATCGTCGGGCAGAAGCCACAGCGACCACGCGTGTCGCGACGAAGCGAACGGCGTGCACAGGCCCTGTCCGAACGCAACGCTGCGCAACGTGCCAAGGCACACCCCATCCTGCACCACCGCGGCGCCATCGGGCAATGACCGCGAGCCCTGCACGAGCCAACGGCCGCCGCCCTGGTCAGGCAATGGCCCGGCGCGGGCAGGCAGGCGCTCTGGCTGCAATCGCGTCGGGACACTGCCGGGCACCGATTGCCACAAGACGACCTGCGGCAGCGCCCGCGGGTCGTGAACCAGTTCGACGAACAGTCCGATGGTCAGCGTCTCGCCGCCGGTCTCGTAGCCCCACACGCGCGAAGTGCCCAGCAGGAGCCCAGACGGCATGGCGCCGATCCATGGCGCATCGAGCGCGAGAGTTCGCAGCGGCACGCCACCCTCGGCAAACGCCGCCGCGCGATACGGGTCGTCGTGCAAGGTCGTGCGCAGCGGCGCCGGGTCCACGATCGACGCTGGGCCGACGACGCATCGCAACGTGCTGCCAGCGGCCAACGGCAGGGACGCCGCCACCTGGCGGCCGTCTGGGTGGTTCAACAGCAGGACGCGCGCCGGATCGGTCGCGAGGTCGGCAGCGGCGGGTCCGATCCCCGGTTGGGCCAAGAACCCGAGCAGCACGTCACCGCAGGTGACGAGATCCGCGCAGCCTGCGAGGTCTTGGTAGGTGCGATCCAAGAGCAGTTCGCACGGAACACCGCCGCCGCCGCGGCGGCTGGCGGTGAGCACCGCGCACGCCATCGGCTCGAGCGCCGCGGGCATCAGCGGTCGCACCCGTTCGACGTCGTTTTGGGTGCTGCGCCGCCGCAGCTCCGACTCCAACTGTGCGAGTCGTGCGAGGTGCTCGCGGGGCAGTGCATAGGCCGGAGCGCCACCGAGCACCGACAGCGCTCGCTGCGGCAAGCACGCAACGCCGAGCAGGAACCGCTCCACCGGTCGCAGCACTTCGGGCAGGAGCAGCCAGCACAACGCCAGCAGCAGCGTTGCATACAGCCCCACCGGGAATGCATTGCGCGTCGTCATCAACTGCTACCCGACGACGGCCGCCGCGAACCGCGACCGCCGTCAGCCGAGGTCTTCACCACCCTCGAGGAACTGCGAGTAGAGCTCGAGATTCTCGAGGAAGATGCCGGTGCCGCGCGCGACGCATTCAAGCGGGCGCTCGGCGACGCGGACGTCGAGACCCGATTCGCGCATGATCATCTCGGGCAAGCCGCGCAGCAGCGCGCCGCCGCCGCAGAGCACGACACCGCTGTCGACCAAGTCGGACGACAGTTCGGGCGGCGTGCGCTCGAGCACTGACTTGATCGCACCGATGACCTTGCGGACCGGATCCATCAGGGCTTCGCGCACGTCGATCGACGTGATCACGGCGCGGCGCGGCAACCCGGTCAGTGAATCGCGCCCGCGAATCTCGACTTGGATCTCCTCGTCGAGCGGCACGCAACTGCCGGCCGCGATCTTCAGTCGCTCCGCTGTGATCTCGCCGATCAGCAGGTTGAACTTGCTGCGGATGTACTGGGCGATGGCGTCGCTGAAGTCATCGCCGGCGACGCGCAAGCACTCGGCCGTCACGACATTGGCCAGGGAGATGACCGCCACTTCGCTGGTGCCGCCGCCGATGTCGACGACCATGGTGCCACGTGGCTCGTGTACCGGCAGGCCAGCGCCGATCGCCGCGGCCGTGGGTTCGTCGACGAGGAACACGCGGCGGGCGCCGGCGCGCTCGGCAGAGCCGATGACGGCGCGCTTCTCCACCATCGTGATGCCCCAGGGCACGGCGATGACGACGCGCGGTGCGATCAGACGCTTGCCGCCCGCAGCCTTGCGGATGAAGTAGCGCAGCATCTTCTCAGTGATCTCGAAGTCGGCGATGACGCCGCTCTTCATCGGCCGAATCGCCTGGAAGCCCGGCGGCGTGCGGCCAAGGTACTCGATCGCGGCATCACCGACGGCCATGCCATCGAGCAGCACTTCGTTCGATCCCTTGCGCACAGCGACGACCGAGGGCTCGTCGAGGACGATGCCGCGATCGCGGACGCTGACCAGGGTATTGGCGGTGCCGAGATCGATACCGAGATCGACCGAGAACCGGCTCGCAAGCCACTCGAACGCTTTGACCATGAACCCCTCCAGGGGCTCCCCGACTTGACGGTGCAGGGCAGGACCGAAGACCAGCAGAAACACGCCACCAGACCATTGGTGGCGCGAAGGAACGTAGCGGGGCGCAACTGCGAGTCCACCGCAGTCTTTCCACGTTGCTGGCCCGGGTGTGCAGTCCGTAGGCACGCGGGCATGCAGCGTAGCCGCGGGTGCCATTCGCCATCGCTGCACGGTTAGCCCTTCGCAACGGTCGGCCGGAATGCAAGCGACCCCGCCCACCGTTGCCGGCGAGCGGGGTCGCATATCCCCGGCCCGGTTTCCCCGGGCCTCTACTGTGCAACGCGGTCGCCCGCGCGCACGTCGTTCCAAGCTAGGGCCCCCATCTCAGGTAGGCCGACTGCCGTTCCATGACGACTGCGGTTCCATGACGACTGCGGTGCAATGCCAACCAGCGATACAAGCCACTCCATCAGGCTGGCGAACCCGAGGGTAGGCCAACCACAGCAGCAAACCTGCCTCAGAGGTAGGTCTGCCTCAGAGGTAGGTCTGATTGGCGAGGTAAACCAGCACGACCGAGCCGACGAGCAGGAAGAACGTCGCGAGGACAATGCCCTCGTCGATGCCCAACCCGCCGCTCTCGACCTGCTCCAGCGCTACCTCAGGGGCAGCCGCGTCTTCGTTCTTGTTCTTGCGTGCCATGATGTCGCTCCTTGTTGGGTTAGCTCGGCGTCTCAGTAGCCCGCGAGGTGGGTCGACGCCTTGTCGCCCATCTTGATCTCGCCCTGCTTGATCTCGAGACGGCAGAACGCCGCGCGGCGCTCGGCATCGATCGAGGTCACCTTGGCTTCGCCCTTGTAGCCCGAGGCATCGTAGATGGCGAAGCTGTAGCCCGGCTTGACGGCTTCATCCGAAGCTTCGACCAGGATCGTGCAAAGGTTGCCCGTGACGCTGCTGACGGTGCCAGCCAGGGCCGGGACCGCCATGCTCTCGAGGAAGCCCTTGGCCTTGGCCACATCGACGAGCAGGCCCAGCCGGCCCTTCTCGGCGCCGGCGTCGGCAAGCTGCAGGTCTTTCTGACCGACCGTTTCGTTGAGCTCGGCAACCTTCTTCTTCAGGTCGCCATTCTCGGCGACGGCCGAGTCCTTGGCGCGAACTGCGTCGTCCTTGTCCTTGCCGGCAGCGAGCGATGCCTGGTAGGCCTCGCGAGCCTGCGTGAAGGCGGCGTCGGCGTTGCTCTTGATGCCGCCGATTTCGCTGGCGAGCTTCTTGAGGTCCGCGTCCATGCTCGCGTTCGAACCCTCGAGGCGCTTGACCTCGTCGCGCGAGATGTCGCGCTCATTGCGAGTCTGACCGAGCTCCTGCTCCAGGGTGCTCTTCGACGTCGTCATCGTCGACAGCTCCGAGCGCATGCGCTCGTTGTCGGACGTCATCTGGTTCTTGTAGGAGTTGTATTCAGCCTGGACCTTCTCGGCTTCCGACTTCCAGTGGAACTGCTTCTGGAGATGCGTGCCCGAGAAGCCAACGAAGGTGCCGGCAAGGATCAGGTTGAGGACGATGAAAACGCGACCAATGGGACTCATGGTTACCAGGTTGCTCCTTGCCAGAGGGCGTCCGGGGGGATCATCCAGACGTCTTGGCTCATACCAGGAAAGGTTTGCGAGGAAGGGGTCTGCAGCGAATCCTTGCGCGGCGAACGGACACGAGAGTTGAGGACGCAGCCGCGGCAGAACTGCCGAAGGAGGCGAAATCCTAACTCCATACCCAAAGCCGTCAAGAACCACCTCTTGGGTCGCCGGAGCCTCTTGCGCCGACGGCCGCCGAAAGGAACCTGCGGGACCGCAGAACCTTACCCCACATCAGGGCCAAGTGAGCGAGGACGATGGCGAGCCAAACCGCAGCCAGCAAGGACAGCCAGCGATGGCTCCATGCCATCGGCGAGAGCCTGCCCGTGCCGAGCGGCAAATCGACACGAAGAACGCGCGCAGCGGGCTGCGGCGCCGGCGCCGGCGCGAGGGTTGCGAGTACGGACCCATCGCCGTCGACCGCCATCGAAAGACCATCGCTGGTGCACCGCACAATCGGCGTCTCCGTGGCGATGGCCAGCAGCACCGTGATCGCGACGAGCTGTTCGCGCTCGGCCCCGCCGCGGTACCAGGCCTCGTTGGAAAGCACGGCGAGGAACTGGGCACCAGCGCCGACGGCGTCGGCCACCACTTCTGGGAACGCGTTGTCGTAGCAGATCAGGCCAGCGAAACCGAAGCCCGGCTCGCGGCTGCCGTTGGTCGGCTCCAATCGCAGCGGCGGCAACGCTCGTCCCGGGCGCGCATCGGGGATGCCGACGTTGGTCGCGGCAAAGTCGCGCACAGCGGCCGCGAGCCCTGCGGGCAGCCAGTCGACCAACGGCAGGGACTCGCCGCCCGGCACCAAGCGCTGCTTCTCGTGATGGCCGAGGTAGCGGCCATCGGCATCCACCAGCACCGCCGCGGGCGTAAACCCTCCCTCCCGATGTTCGATCGCGGCGCCAAGGAGCACCCTCACCGACGGCTGCAGCGCGAACGCGCCGCGCATGGCTTCGAACGAGGGTTCGCCATCGACCGAGCGCCGCACCGACCAAGGGACGCTGCTCTCGGGCCAGAGCACGAGTGCTGGCGGTGACGCGACCCCGCGACCGGCGACGGCTTCGGTCGGAGCCACCAAGCGCGTGCGGCAGAGTTCGAGCCAACGTCGTTGGTAGGCAGCGCGGCTGGCATTCTCGACGTCCGCGAAGGCGTCGAGCGAGTGGTAGCCTGGCTCGATCGCCGCAATCGCGACCGTCGCGCCGCGTTCACCGCGAGGACTCGGCGCAAACATGAACGTCGCGACCGCGCCAACGACGGCGACACTCGCAAACGTGGCGCGCGCGCGCGGCAGCGTCGGCACTGCGAGTCGCCAAGCGCGAACGAGTTGCACGGATGCGGCGGCGAGCGCCGCCAGCAACGCGTTGCCGAGGACTTCGCCACCAAGACGCACCGCACCAAGCCACTGGGGCCAGGCCCAGAATGCGTGGATCGGCTGACCGTGCGGATAGCCGATGCCAGGCATCTCGGCGCGCAGCACGCAGCAGCCGGCAACTGCCAGCGCAAACGCCGCCACCGGTCGATGGGCGCGATCGGGACGAAACGCGGTCCGCGTCGCCAAGGCGACGGCGGCGTAGTAGCAGCCGCCAAGGGCGCCGACCGCAATCCAGCCAAACCACGTCACGTGCCGCAACGACCACGAGAACGCTGCGACATGCAACGCGCCAAGCCAGTAGCTGGCCAGCACGGGCCGGCGTTCCGCGGTCACAAGCGCGAACCAGATCGCCAGCCCAGGCAGCATCAGCAGCTCGGCTCCAGGCCACCACGACGGCGGCGTCGCTGCCGTCATGATGAGCCCGCCCAGCAGGATCCACGGCCATGGCGCACTCGGTCGAGGCCTCGGTTCGACTGGCGCCGCCGGGCGATTCATGCGCGCAAGGCCCCCGCCGAGTAGCCGACCACCGTGGCGCTGTTCAGTTGCTCGGACGTCGCATTCTCGGGCAGCAAGGCGTAGGCGGTGCCGCCTACCAAGCGGAACGGATCGCCGCTCGGCGATGGCGGCAGCAAGTCCGCGATCAACACGGCGCCGTCGACGGCGAGTGCGACCGGCATGGCTTGCAGGCGCGAGTTGGGCTTGAAGCTGCCGCGGATCTTTGCGGTCGCAGTCCAAGGCCGAGGGTCCTGGCCAAGGAGGCGCAGCAGCAATGGCCGAACCAGCAAGTCAAACACCGTGAAACTCGACGCCGGATTGCCGGGCAAGCCGAACACGAAGACGGTCCGGTCGTCGTCGCGACGCTGGCCAAAATACGTGGGCTTACCGGGCTTCAACTCGATGCCGTGGAAGTCCGTCGCAACGGCGAGCTGCGACAGCGTGCCATGCACCAGATCGTGACTCCCTTTGCTGATGCCGCCGATCGTCACCAGCACGTCGTAGGCATCGAGTCCTTTCGCCAGCAGCGCGCGCAGGGCCTCAGGCTCGTCGGCGGCAACGCCCAGCCGGGTCGCTTCGGCACCGCACTCTTCGATCTGTGCCTGCAGCGCCCAGGAGTTGCTCTCGCGGACCTGGTGCGGCAGCGGCACGGCATCGACCGGCACGACCTCATCGCCAGTCGCGAGGATCCCGACGCGCGGCCGTCGGTAGACCGGAACGAGGGTGCGGCCCAACACCGCGAGCACCCCGATCTCGGCGGCGCGGATGCGCGTGCCCGCGGCGAGCACCAGCGCCCCGGCTGACGCCTCGGAGCCGCGAGGTCGCACGTTCTGTCCAGCACTGACCGCAGCGTGCACCTCGACCGTATCTCCCTGGAACCCCGACGTCTGCTCCACCGGCACGACGGCATCCGCGCCAAGAGGCAGCACCGAACCCGTCATGATGCGAATGGCGCAACCAGGAGGCATCGCTGCTTCGAAAGGGTGCCCAGCGAGACTCTGTCCTACGACCGGCAGCCGAACTGGCGCGGCCAGACCGGCGCCGGCAGCGACCGCGAAGCCGTCCATCGCCGACCGGTCCGTCGACGGCCACGGCCCCTCGGTCACCACATCCACCGCGAGGTACCGCCCGCGGGCCCGGTCGAGGCCAACCGATTCCACCGGCATGCGGCTACACCGCGCGCCCAAGACGCGCCCCAACGCCACAAACAAGCTGATCGTCGTCGCCATGAAAGTTCTTGCTGCCGATCTGCCGCCCAACCAGGGACCGCTACCTGCGAATGCGACGGAGCGTTCGGTGCGTGAGTTCTCCCTGCCGCCAGAGACCGGCGCAACGTAGAAGATCCTGCACGTGCACCTGCCCACCATGCCGCGACCCCGCATTCTGTCCCTACTACCCGCGCTTTGGCTCCTGTCCTTGGCCGCAATGGCCGCCTGCAGCGGTAGCACGGCCGGAGCCGCCGACAAGAACAAGGAAGAGGCCCCGGTTCCGTTGGTCCGCGCCACCGCAGCCGTGCTGCGCCAGGTCCGCCGCGAAATCCGAACCACCGGCTTCCTCGAGTCCGAACAGACCTCGACGGTCGTCTCGCTCGTGTCGGGTCGCCTGAGCGCCATCTATGTCGATGAGGGCACGCTGGTGACGAGCGGGCAACTCCTCGCCAGCGTCGACGACCGCGAAGCCAAGTCCGCGATCCAACAGCTCACCGTGCAGCGCGACGGCAAAGAGCTCGACCAACAACTCGCAGCCCTCGAGGTCGAGGCCGCCGACCGCCGCATCGCACAGGCCTCGATCGAGGTGCAGAAGGCGCGAGCCGAGTTCGACCGCCAGAGCCAGACGCGAGCCGAGTTCGTCTCGCCCAAGGCCCTTCAGGATGCTGAACTCGCGTGGCAGAGCCTCGCCGAGACCGTGGAAGTCGCGAAGTTCAATGCCAGCAAGGCGAGACTCGAAGTGAAGCGAATTGCCACCACGATCGAAGAACTCAAGGCCCGCATAGACGAACTGAACGTCCGGCTCGAGCACCACCGCATCGCCGCTCCGTTCGCCGGCGTCATCACCTCGCGACACGTATCGGTCGGCGCCAACGTGGGGCCGTCGACGCCGTTGTTCGAGATGGTCGACCCCGACCATCTCGT
>CAMBXM010000165.1 GCA_945871815.1 Singulisphaera sp. GP187 | reverse complement strand
CTAGCGATCGCAAGTTGCGAACGCGACGACGGCCGGTGTGAACCATCGCACCGGCCGTCGGTCTGTACCGAGATCCTCGGCCTGCACCTCGCTCGACGCCGGCACTCGTGCGCTCGGCCTACTTCGCTTGAGGCTCGCGCCCAAGGCGGCGCAGAATCTCGCGCGAGGTGGCGTCGCCCGGGTTGGCCTCGAGCACGAACTCCGCCAACAGCGCAGCGCGGTCGTTCTGCCCCGAAACCGCGTAGTAGAGGGCAAGGGCATTGTCGGCTGGCGCTAGGTTGTGCTTTGCCGGATCGAACCCCCGACGCTCGACCATGCGCTCGAACTGCTGCACCGCGAGCGCATCTTGTCCCACTTCGCGCAAGAGCAGACCGTGCAGTGCGAGTACGGCCGGTGGCGTCCACAGCGCAAAGCGGTCAACGCGAGCCAAAGCCTCGCTCGCAGCCTGCAAATCAGCGGGTTTGACGGCTCGAGTTCTTCGCTGCTCACCGAGCACGACAGCGCTCTCGTCGAGTGCAGCCTGAGCCATCTGGTTCACGACGCCCGTGTGCAAGGCAAACAAGAGCCAGCCGAAGACCGCGAGCGCGACCAAGCGGCCGCGCGGCAACAGCGAACCCGCCTGCTTCAGCGACGCGTGCTGAAACAGCACATCGCGGCGCCGTAGAAGGCGCCAGCCGAGCAGCGCAGCCGTCGCCGTGATCGCGCCGAGGCCGACCGACAGCAGGAACGGAATCTGCTCCCCAAACCAGGCGCGGCGAAACCCCCACTCGGTCGCCAGCAGCGCGATGGCGCCGATCGCCAAGTCCTCGCCCCACGTGAAGTCGGCGCGCGCGTTCTTTCGCTGCTGGCTGACGGCAAACGGCTTTGGCAACGCCGCCCCGAAGTAGAGCGCATCCTTCGGGCACACCGAGACGCAGTCCATGCACTTCATGCATGCGGGATCGACGACCATCTTGTGGATCGCCACTTCTTCGTGGACGCGCACATTGCTGCTGCAAACCTGGGTGCAGTGACCGCAGGCGTCGCAGGCGTCGGTCACCTTGATCTTGCCCGGCGAGAAGCGGTCGGCGACAGCGAAGAACGCGCCGTAGGGACAACCAAAGTTGCAGAAGCCCTTCGCGCCCATCCACCACACGATCAGGAAGCCCACGACCAGGACGCTGAGGCTCGACATGATCCAGCCAGGGAAGGTGGCCCAGAACGCGTCCGTCGTCAGGTGCCATTCCCAGTCATCGAACTTGGGCATCGGCTTCGTCACCGGGTCGAGCCAGTGCTTCACGTGCGGCCAGAGAAACATGTGGCCCGCAACCACGAACGGTGCGAACAGGAGCACGCGGCTGCGGATGGGTCGCGGCTTCAGCCCGATGCGTCCCAGGAGCCAAGCCGACAGGTCCTGTAGGGCCACGACGTGACAGGCCCAGCCACAGAACCAACGCCCGAAGACCAGGGTGGAAGCGATCAGCGCCAAGAACAGCAGGAATCCGGCGTTGATCGTGCCGAGCTCGAAGGTCTGCATCGCCTCCGACGGTTCGACCGGCGTCACCGTCCTACCGGTCATCGACCAGTGCAGAACGTGCAGTCCGATCAAGACGTGCACCAGGATCAAGACGTAGGCCCGCCAACGCGAGGCCTTGGACTTTGCCACGGGACCGAACTTCGGCTTGTGCCGGTCCAGGCGCGGCAAAGCGGCGAGGGGATCGTTTCGCATCGGCAGCGGCGGCGTCGTCATCAGCGGCGCAGCATACTTGCCCTGTCCGCCGGTGGCCGCTACCACACTGGCCCATGACCGACGCCGCTGCCACTCCCCCGACCGACTTCGTCCGCGACCGTGTGCGCGCGGACCAGCAGTCCGGCAAGGTCAAGCACGTCGTCACCCGCTTCCCGCCCGAACCCAACGGCTACCTCCACGTCGGTCACGCCAAGGCCATCTGCACCTCCTTCGGGATCGCCGCCGAGTTCGGCGGCAAGTGCAACCTGCGGATGGACGACACCAACCCCGAGGCAGAGGACCAGGAGTACGTCGACGCCATCCAGGAAGACGTGCGCTGGCTCGGCTTCCAGTGGGATGGCCTCTATTACGCCGCCGACTACTTCGATCAGCTCTACCGCTGGGCCGAGCAGTTGGTGCAGCAGGGTGATGCCTACGTCGACGAGCAGGATGCCGAGACGATGGCGAAGAACCGAGGCACGGTGACCTCGTCAGGCACCGCAAGCCCGTTCCGCAACCGGTCCCCCGCCGACAATCTCCTGCTACTTCGCCGCATGAAGAACGGCGAGTTCCAGGATGGCACCATGGTCCTGCGCGCCAAGATCGACCTGGCGCACAACAATCTCAATCTGCGCGACCCGGTCATGTACCGCATCCGGCACCTGCCGCACCAACGCGCCGGCGCCTCGTGGTGCATCTACCCGATGTACGACTGGGCCCACGGCCAGAGTGACTCGATCGAGGGGATCACGCACTCGTTGTGCACGCTGGAGTTCGAACACCACCGACCGCTTTACGACTGGTTCTGCGACAAGCTCGCGATCTACAAGCCGCAACAGATCGAGTTCGCGCGCCTCAATGTCGAGTATCTGCTGACCAGCAAGCGCAAGCTGTTGCAGCTCGTCGAAGGCGGCCACGTCGACGGCTGGGACGACCCGCGCATGCCAACGCTGCGTGGCATGCGCCGCCGCGGGTTCCCGCCCGAAGCGCTGGTCGCATTCTGCAAGCACGTCGGCCTCGCCAAGTTCAACAGCACGCACGAGTATGCCTTGCTCGACCACTACGTGCGCGACTACCTGAACAAGACGTCGCTGCGCCGCATGGCGGTCCTCGACCCGCTGAAGCTCGTGATCGAGAACTGGCCGAGCGGCCAGGTCGAGATGTGCGAGGCAACCAACAATCCGGAGGACGCCAGCGCCGGCACCCGGCTGGTACCGTTCACCGGCGAACTCTGGATCGAGCGCGAGGACTTCCAGGAGAACCCGCCGAAGGACTTCTTCCGCCTGAGTCCGGGGCGTGAGGTGCGTCTGCGCTCGGGCTTCTTCGTGACCTGCACCGGCATCGACAAGGCCGCGGACGGAACCATCACGGCCGTGCGCTGCACCTACGATCCGGCGACGCGCGGCGGCAACGCGCCGGATGGCCGCAAGGTCAAGGCAACGATCCACTGGGTCTCGACCGCCCACGCACTCGACGCCGAAGTGCACGTACTCGACCACCTGTTCACCGTGCCCGATCCACAGGGCCATGAGGGCAAGGACTTCCTCGACTTCCTCAGCCCCAAATCGCGCGTCGTGCGTCGCGGCAAGCTCGAACCGAGCCTGAAGGACGCGGCCGCTGGCCAGCGCTTCCAGTTTGAACGCCTTGCCTACTTTGTCTGCGACGCGAAGACGAGCACCAAGGGCGCGCCCGTGTTCTTGCGCACGACGACGCTGAAAGACAGCTACCAGAAGACGCAGAAGAAGGCCGGCGGTTGAGCGGAACAGCCTAGCGAAGGCCGCTGCCGCGATAGCGACCGCCGCGCAGCGCGAGCACCCGTGGCGGCGGTTGCAGACGGTCGCGCCGGCGCAGCAGAGCAGCAAACGCGATACCCGCCACGAAGCCCCCGATGTGGGCCCACCAGGCGACGCCGCCCATGCCGTCGACGCCGAGGGTGAACAGACCCTGCACCACCTGGAGCGCGAACCAGATGCCGAGGAACACCCACGCCGGCACCACGGTCAGGTGCATCAAGAACCCGAGCGGGATCAACGTCAGCACGCGCGCCTGCGGATACAGCAGCAGGTAGGCGCCCATCACGCCGGCAATGGCGCCGCTCGCGCCGACCGTCGGCAGGGTCGAGTGCGGCTCACTGAGGAAGTGCGTCAGCGATGCGAGCCCACCGGTGCCGAGGTAGAGCAGCAAGTAGCGCATGCGGCCAAAGCGCTCTTCGACGTTGTCGCCGAAGATCCACAGGATCCAGACGTTGCCGAGCAGGTGAAGCCAGCCCCCGTGGAGGAAGATGCAGGTCAGCATCGTCAGCCACTCCGGCACCCACGCGTCGGGTAGTTCGATGCGTGCGGCGCGGCCACGGCTATACGGAACGCGCAGAATGACGTCTTCCTCGCCGCTGACGCGCGCCGGCACCATCGACAAGTGTGCGGTGACGTCGTCGAGAGTCTCGCGCGCCGCACCCTGGAACAGGAATGCGATCACGCACAGCGCGATCAGAGCGATCGTCACTACCGGCCGCGTCGTCGTCGGATTGTCGTCGCGCAGAGGGATCACTGGTGATAGCCCGGGCTGCAGCCGCCCTCGAAACTGCGCTGCGGTTCGAGCTCGCGCTGCACGGCGAGCCCATCGCACAGCGCGCGCACATCGTGGGTGCGGATCCAGTCGACACCCTTCCTCGCCGCAAACAACTCGGCCGCCAACGTCGCAGCTCCCCGTTCGGCAGGCGCGCGGCCGCTGACAGCAGCGAGGAACGACTTGCGCGACACACTGATCAGCAGCGGCAGCGCCAAGGAACGCAGCTCAGGCAGCCGGCGCAGCATCGCGAAACTGACCTCGGGGTCGGGGCCGAGAAAGAACCCCATGCCAGGATCGAGCACGATGCGCTCGCGCCGGACCCCGGCTGACTGCAGCGCCGCGATGCGCTGGGCGAAGAACTGCATGGCCTCGGCCACCGCGTCGCCGCCACCGCCTTCGCGTCGCGCCCGTCCGTCCTGTTGCCGCGCGAACATCACGACCAGCTTCGCCTGTGAACGAGCGGCAACCTCGATCGCGGCCTCGCTACGAAAGCCACTGACGTCGTTGAGCCAGTGCACCGACAGCGCCGTCATCGCCGCCATGACCGCCGCCTTGCGCGTGTCGACCGAGACCTGGAGCCCTTGCCGCACGAGCGCCGAGACCACCGGCCGCAACCGTTCGATCTCGACCTCCGCAGTCACATCTGCGGCATCCGGATGGGTCGACTCGGCGCCCACATCGACGACCGCAGCCCCATCGCGCGCAAGTTGCTCGGCGTGCGCGATCGCCGCCGCCGGATCGAAGTAGTGGCCGCCGTCGGAGAACGAATCCCGCGTGACGTTGACGATGCCAAACACTGCGGTCATGCGCGTTCCTTGTAGCACGTGCGCCACCTTGTGACAGCCGGACCGGGAAACGACCCGCTTCGGTCCACCGCCCTTGCACGAATGGAGCAGCGGCCTAGACGCACCGCCATGGGACTGCTCGACAGCTTGTCCGACGAGATCGCCAGCGTCGTCGCGACCGTCCGACCATCCGTGCTGCATCTCCGCGTGCTCGGCAGCAAACACACGGCCACTGGCTCGGGCTTCTTGTGCCGTTCGCCCGGCTTGGTTCTGACCAACAGCCACGTGATCGGCAACGCCGTGGCCATCGAAGCGACCATGCACGACGGCCGCACTGCCATCGTCGATGTCCTAGGTTCGGACCCGGCGACGGATGTGGCCCTGCTGCGCGCCCCCGACGGATTTGCCACTGCCCCACCGTTGCCGCTTGCGGACTCGTCACTCCTGCGCGTCGGCGCCTTCGTGCTCGCCGTCGGCTGTCCCCATGGCCTCGCCCACAGCGTCACCGCCGGGATCCTCAGCGGACTCGGCCGCACCTTGCCTTCGCCCGCTGGCCGCACGATCGAAGACGTGATCCAAACGGATGCGCCGCTCAATCCCGGCAACTCGGGTGGCCCGCTGCTCGATACCAGCGGCAAAGTGATCGGCATCGCGACTGCGATCGTGCCGATGGCCCAGGGATTGTGCTTTGCGGTCCCAGCTCATACTGCGGACGTCGTGATGACCGAGCTGCAGCACTACGGCAAGGTCGAGCGCGGCTGGCTCGGCATCGCGGTGCAAGGCGTCGAGATCGCCCCGGCCATCGCTCGACGGTTGGAGTTGCCGTCGTCGCGCGCACTCGCGATCGGCGCGGTCACGGCAAACTCACCCGCATCGCTCGCTGGCCTCAAAACCGGAGATCTGTTGCTGTCGATCGATGCCCGGGCCATCCGCGGCGCCGGGGATCTCCTGCAAGGCTTGCCGCGCACCACCATCGGTCGCCCCGTGCAACTGCGCGTGCTACGGCAGAATGAGATCCTGCACCTCGTCGCCACACCGTTCCGGGCGACTTCGTAACCGATAGCGCTGCACGTAGGCGTAGGCGACCGGAGTCAGCACCAGACTCAGTACCAAGCAGAACATCTGACCGCCGATGACGACGACCGAGATGGCTTTGCGTTCTTCGGCGCCGGGGCCGGTGCCGATCGCGAGCGGCAGCATGCCGGCAACAAAGGCGAGCGTCGTCATCAGGATCGGCCGCAAGCGATCGCGACTGCCTTGGCGGACCGCTTCTTCGAGCGGCAGGCCCTTGGCCAACAGTTGATTGCTGTGGTCGACCTGCAAGATTGCGTTCTTCTTGACCATGCCGAACAGCACCAGCACGCCGAGTGCGGAGTAGAGATTGAGAGTCTCCCCGGTGACGACGAGCGACAACAACGCAAACGGCGCGGCCATCGGCAAGGCCAGCAGGATCACGAGCGGCTGCCACAGGCTCTCGAACTGCGCCGCCAGGATCATGTACATGAACAGGATCGACAGCAGGAACGCGACCTGGAACTCGGCGAACGTGGTCTCCAGCTCGCGCGCACGCCCGGAAACGGCGGTGGTGTATTCCACCGGCATGCCGAGCTCGGTTGCGGCCTGTCGCAGCGCCGCGATGCGGTCAGCGAGCGCGTAGCCTCGCGCGATCCCGCCACGGAGTCGCGACTCACGCTGCCGATCCAGACGATCGATCCGCGACGCGCTAGTCACGTCGTCGATGCTGCGCGCCACGCTGTCGAGTCGCACTGGCGCGCCATCCGACCGAGCGACCAGGAGGCCGCGGAACGCCACCGGATCGGTGCGGTCCTCGTCGCGCAAGCGGAGTCGCACGTCGTACTCCTCGTCGAGCTGCGGGTCACGAAAGCGCCCCACCTCGGGATCGCCGCCGACGAGCAGTCGCAACGCCAGCGCAATGTCCTGCGTGTCGACGCCGAGTGTACCGGCGCGTTCGCGGTCGATCTCGACGCGGAGCTCCGGGCGCTCGAGCCGCAGCGTGGTATCGAGGTCTACCATGCCACCGAGCTCGATGGCGCGCTGCCGCAGAGCCTCGGCGTACTCGGCGAGCTTTGGCAACTCGGGCCCCCGGATGGAGAAGTCGATGTCGAAGTTGCCGCCGCCGATGTTGAAGCTGCGCTGGTTGCGAACCGAACAACGCAACGACGGGAACTTGCGCAGCCGCCGACGGATGTCGCCCATCACGTCACTCTGCGAGTAGTTTCCGCGCCACGCTGCCAGCGGGTCTCCGGCAAGCAGTGCGCGCCACAAGCGGCCAGCGGTGAACCGCCGCTGTTCGAACGGTGCGATGCGCACGTAGATCTCGCCCTGGTTCGAGCCGCCGACGAAGCCACCGCCGACGTTCGTCAGCATCGTTCGCACCGCCGGCACCTGTCGCAGTTCGTCCTCGATGGCGACGAACACTTGCGCCATTGCCTCCATGCTGGCGCCTTCGGGCCCTTGGGCGCGGACCTCGAACTCGCCCTCGTCGACATCACTGGGGATGTAGTCCTGGCGCACCATGCCGTAGAGCGGCACGACGGAGGCCATCACCATGAGCGCCAGCACCAGTGTGGCCTTTGGCCAGCGCAGACACACATCGAGCAACCGCATGTACGACCGCTCGGACCAAGTCCGTCGCGTGGAATGCAGCAACGCGCCCGACGAGAGCATGCGCGCTGCCATCGCTGGCGTCAGCGAGAACGAGACCACGAGGCTGACCAGGATCGCCGCCGCCGAGGTGATGCCGAACTGGTAGAGGAACCGACCCGAGATGCTCGAGAGGAAGGAGATGGGGACGAAAATGACGACCAGACTCAGGGTCGTCGCCAAGACCGCCAAGCCGATTTCTTTGGTCGCGCCGCGCGCGGCCGCGAACGGCGACACGCCGTTCTCGTTGGCCCAGCGGTGCACGTTCTCCAGCACGACGATGGCGTCGTCGATCACGATGCCGACCATCAGCACCAGGGCCAGCATGGTGATGCTGTTGAGGGTGAAGTCGAACGCCCACATCAGCGCGAACGCGGTGATCACCGACGCTGGAATGGCCACGGCGGCCACCAGCGTCGCTCGCCAACTGCGCAAGAAGACCAGCACGACAAGCGACGCCAGCAGGGCTCCGGCGATCAGGTGGAACTCGATCTCGTGCAGTGCGGCTTCGATGTAGCGCGACTGGTCCCGCACGATTTCGAGACGCACGTCACTGGGCAGCGACGCGCGCAGTTTCGCCATCGCCTTCTTGACCTCGGCGATGACGGCAACGGTGTTGGCGCCCGAGGTGCGGCGCACGTCCAACACGACGGAGGGCACGCCGTCGAGGCGCGTGAACGAACGCACCTCCTCGATGCCATCCTCCGCGCGACCGATGTCGGCGAGGTGGATCGGAACGCCATTGCGCGTCTCGACGACCAAGTCCGCGAACGCGGCGGGATCGACGTAGCGCCCCATCGTGCGCAGGGTTCGCTCGCGGCGAGTGTCGGTGACGTTGCCGCCGGGCACGTCGCTGTTCTGGCGCAGGATCGCCTGCTGAACGCGCGTGATCGGCATGCCGTAGGCGGCGAGGCGATCGGCGTCGACGAAGACGTTGATCGCTCGCCGATGCCCGCCTTCGAGCGAGATGCCAC
>CAMBXM010000164.1 GCA_945871815.1 Singulisphaera sp. GP187 | reverse complement strand
AAAAGCACAAGAGCAGCGGCACCGCCGTCAGTCTCTACGCGAAGGCCTCGATGGGCTACCTGACCGCCGGCATCAGCGTCGGCGCCTTCAGTGACGTGGTCTGGACGTTGGTTGACGACAAGCTCGTTGCTCGCGACGTTCCGGCCCTGGTCTATGCCGTCGAACTCGCCAAGGCCTCGGCTCTGGACGGCGTCAAGGCCGACCCGGCCAGCAAGGAAGCGCGGAGCTTGTTGGCGCAGGCGAATCTGGCCGAAGCCAACCTGATCGAGACGTCGGTCGCCCAAGGCGATGAGAGCGCCAAGTCGCTCGAAGGTCTGGTCCCCGAGTTCAAGATGGCGGCCCTGGCGACTGGTCCAGAAATCCTGAGGTCGGCCCTCGAGGCCGGTCTGAAGAGCGGCCAGCCCAACGTCTCGGTCGGCGCGATCGAGGCACTCGCGCATGTGGAAGAGCGCGCTCAACTCGGCTCGAGCTCGCTGATCAAGGCCCTCGACAGCACCGACAAGCGCGTCCGCTTCGCGGCGGCGGCAGCACTGGTCAAGGCCAGCAACGGTGTCGGCGTCCCGGCGGTCGACAAGGTCGTCGATGCGCTGGCTCAGGCCGTTACGGAAGAGGCTGTTCGCGTGGTCCAGGTCATTGGCAACGCCGAAGGGCTCGCCCAAGCGACGCGCGAAGCGTCGAACCAGCGCGGCCTCGCCGCGACCTGTGACGCGACCGCGATCAAGGGTCTGCAGAGCCTGTTGATCAACCCGGGTACAGATGTCGTCGTGATGCAGGAGATCCTGGCCGACGGTCTGCCCGAGGACGTGATCAACAACATCAAGAAGGATCCGCGGATGGCCAACACGAAGGTCGTGGTCGTCGCCAAGGACGTTGAGTCCGCTACGGCGCGCTTCGAACCCTTCGCCGGTCTGGTCACGGTAGTCGCCGGCCCGTTGACCAGCGAGTCGCTGGTCGCCGCGGTCAACACGGCGCTCGATGGCGTCGGCATCGAACCGCAGAGTGCTCGTGCCGAGGGCTACGCCGCACAAGCCAGCTCCTCGCTGCTGTCCCTGGCCGAAGGCAAGGCCCCGATCCAGCTCGCCCTCGGTAGCCTCGAGAAGCAACTCGATCGCGCCGATGCGGTCGCGGTCCCGGCAGCCAAGTCGCTCGGGATCAGCGGTGCCGAAGCGCAGCTCCCGGCCCTGCTCGAAGCCCTGAAGGGCGGTGGCAGTGTCGAGCTGAAGGTCGCCAGTGCCGATTCGATCGGCCAGATCCTCGGCCGCGCCGCGGTGTGCAGCGACGAGGTCGGCAGTGGCCTCGGCGAAGTCCTCAGCAGCGATGCTCCAATCCAGATCCGGATCGCGGTTGCGGCGGCGATCGGCAAGGCCAAGGTCGATGACGCGCGCCGCGCTCTGCTCATGAGCGCGCTGAAGAAGATCGGCAGCCCCGCGAACTGATCGTCGTTCGAGTGATTGCCTGCAGGCGGTGGTCTGTAGGCAGTTGCTTGCAAACTGGGGCGGACGCCACGCTTCCTGCAGACCGCTGGGCCCTTGCGGCCCGCGGTCGCGTACAGGCGGGCTAGCCCCAGACTCGATGTTCGTGCTGGAACGCGGCCTCCGCGGTCGCTAACGTGCCGCGCCCAAACCTGCCGGTGTAGCTCAGTGGTAGAGCAACGCTTTCGTAAAGCGTAGGTCGTCGGTTCAAATCCGACCACCGGCTCCATTTCGGTCTCCTGCGCACAGGAGGCTCGGTCCGCATCCAGCCCTGGCGCGTGCCCTGCCACCGCCTGTTCCGCTCAGCAGCGCGCTCCTCGCCATCGCGGGTCGCGAGCAAGCTGGCCACTCGAGGCGAGCCAGTTGAGCGGAACTAGGCGAATTGGGCTGCGCGAGGGCGCCTACCCGAGATCTGCGATGCCGCTTCGAACCATGCTCTTCCTCGGTTCTGTTGTGGCCCTCGCGTTGGCTGCGTGCATGCCGCCGCAAGTCGGCTCGATCCGGGCGAGTTCGGGACTCCGCTACCGCCTCGAAGATGCGGATGGCTGGACGGCCTCTGGCGCCACTGCCGTTGCCTCCTTTGCCGGTGCCGTTGCGACGGTCGATCTGCGTGGGCGTGACGCCCGCGTTCTGCTGATCGTCGAGAATCCAGGCCGCTCAGTCCTCCGGGTGAAGCTCAGCCCCCAGAGTGGCGGTGACCGCACCGCCGCGCTCGGGGAAGTCCGTCATCAGCGCATCGATGGCAGCGCGCTAGAGGGCAGGTCCAGCTACGAGCCGTTCTTGCCCGCGCAATCGATCGAGCTCGAGGCGCAGCAGCGGGCCGTGTTCTACGTCGATTGTCCGCTTGGCCGGGAGCCGGTCCTCGGCGAGTACGCCGTACTGGTGATCGAGATCGAGCCCCGCGGCGGCCCGATGGAGCGGCGGCTACTGCCCCTCGCCGCGGTGTACTTGTCCCTGCGAACCCAGCCCTGATCCGATCGCCGTGCAGCTGCCGCAGTCCTTCGACGGCACAAACCTGCAATCTCCGGCTCCCGGGCCGTAGCCTCGGATTGCCATGAACATGCATTGCTCCGCCCCTCGTTCCGCCGCGCGCCGCCCTCGTCTTGGTTCGTTTGCGGTGCTCCCGTGCTTTGCCTTGAGTCTGTTGGTCTCGTGCAGCTTCACGCAGTTCGAGGCCTCCCGCGACTTGCATCGCAGCCACCCTGCCGAAGGCGTGCTCACGCTCCGGTGCGCCACGCACAACGGTCCGATCCGGGTTCGCGGCAAGCAGGGCCAGCAGATGGTCGAAGTAGTGGCGCACCTGACGGCCTACGGCGACAGCGAGGAGGAAGCGCTAGCCAACGTTGCGGCCCTCGATGTCGAGATCCAGCGAGAGGGCAACGAATTGGTCATTCGCGGCATCGAGCCCGAATCGTACGACTGGCGCGACCAGTCCTCGTTCTCCTACTCGATCGATCTACCGCCCGATGTGGTGCTGCGACTCGAGAGTCACAACGGGGACATCGAGGCATTCGATGTGGCCGGCAATCTCGAACTCGGCACGCACAACGGCGGCATCCTCCTGCGCACGTCCGCCTCGAAGTTGACGCTGGAAACGCACAACGGCGGGATCGACGTCACGATGACGGGCGATGGGCCGGTCGGTGGTTCGGTGGTGACGCACAATGGTGGTGTCGATGTCCGCCTCGGCGCGCGCGCTGCGGTTGTCGAGGCCTCGACCCACAACGGCAGCATCGAAGCCGCCGGTGGCACCGTGGTGCAGTCTTCGGACGATCGCGTGCGGTTCGTTGCTGGCGAAGCGGGTGGCGCACTGCAGGTCTTGACGCACAACGGTGCCGTGCACGTCAGCGCTGGCGCGAAGTAGCTGCGCGTTCGCGAGCCCGCCGCCTCTTGCGGTAGTCGTGCCACTGGACCCAGGCGGCGTCGTGCTTGCGCGCGATCCAACGGTACCACCGCAAGCGCAACAGGTAGACGTGGGCACGGTGCTTGATCGGCAAGTCGATCAGACTGAGTCCGATCAGGATCATCAGCCAGCCCTGGAGGATCGGCAGCACGAGACCGGCGATGCCGGCGAGCAGCATCAGCACGCCGAAGCCGTTGCGCACGAAGCGCACCACGAACGTGCGGTCTTCGTCCGTTCGCGGTGGCGCTTGGCGACGGTCGCGGTTCGCGGCATTTTGGCCCTTCGGCATCGCTGCCAGTATCCGCCGGTCTCGCTCCGCTACAACTCTGCTTGCCATCACATTGCGCGGCCACATCTGGCCTCTGCCCGGCCACTGCTGGCATGCTGTCTCGGTTGATGCTCGCGCTGCTGCTACAAGAGGCTTCGGGTTCGCCGTGGCACTGGATCGCAATCGCCATGTGGGCGGTGGGCGAACTGTTGGCGGTGGTGTTCGTCTGGCGCATCATCGCAAATGGCGGTGCCCCGGCGAGCACGCTGTTGTGGGTCGTGCTGATCCTGCTGCTGCCATCAGGATTGGGACTCGCGCTCTACTATCTGTTCCCGCGCCAACTGCAGCTGCGCCGTCTGCGCAGAATCCGATCCAGTCAAGAGCGCTGGCGTGGCGAACTGCGCATCCGCGGCGCCGAGCCGTCGACACTCGCAGCGAGCGCGAGCCCCATGGGGGAAGCGGCCGATCGCTCGATGTGCCGGTTGCTGCAAGGGGTCGCGGGTGAAGGGCTGTCGGCCGGCAACCGCGCGCGCTGGCTGCCGTCGGGCAACGACTTCTTCGCCGCCGCCAGTCTGGCGATCCAAAGTGCCCAGCGGTTCGTGCACTTCCAGGTCTACATCTTCCGGCCTGACGATACCGGTCTGCACCTGCTGCGGCTCCTGACCGAGGCAGCTCGACGCGGCGTCGAGGTACGATTGCTCTACGATTCGTTCGGTAGCTGGGGGCTCAAGAGCCACCACCTCGAGGCCTTGCGGGCGGCCGGTGGCAAGGCGGATGCCTTCCTGCCGATGCTGTGGAAGCGGCGGCCGTTCACGGTCAACCTGCGCAACCATCGCAAACTGCTCGTCATCGACGGCCGCCTCGCGTTCACCGGTGGCCGCAACGTCGGGGACGAGTACTCCAAGGATCGCTTCGGCAATCGGCAGCACTGGCTCGACGCCATGGTGGCCATCGAAGGGCCTGCGGTCTCGGCGTTGCACGAGGTGTTCGCCGAAGACTGGTTCCATGCAACGGACGAGGAACTCACCGATGCGCGCTGGTTCCCGCCGTCGTTACCGATCGGGCATGACATCATCGGCATCGTCGGCAGCGGTCCGGACCGCGACTTCCAGCCGTTGTGGTTGGCGATGTTTCAGGCCATCACCGACAGCCGGGATCGCATCGACCTCAGTTCGCCGTATCTGCTGCCGCCGCCGTCCTTGCTCTTGGCGCTCAAGGTCGCTGCTGCGCGCGGCGTGCGCGTTCGCATCTTCACCAATGGCCAGCGCAGTGAGGCGGTCGTGCTCTACCACGCGCAGCGAAGCTACTACGACGAGTGGTTGAAGGCCGGGATCGAGGTGTTCGAGACCGAGTCGAACTACAACCACGCCAAGCTGCTGGTCGTGGATCGGCGCGTGGTCATGGTCGGTAGTGCCAACATGGACATGCGGAGCGCGCACCTCAACTTTGAGCTCGCGGCCGTGTTGCCCGACTCGCCGGATTTTGCGCGCGATGTGCTGGCGACTCTCGACGAGCGCGCGGGAGGCAGTCGACTCGTGACCTCACCGGCTCAGACTCGCCCGGTGTGGCGGCTCGTCGATGGCTTCTGCCGATTGCTGTCGCCACTGCTGTGAGGCGCACGAGCGCGATCACACGCGCGCGCGCCAGACCTCGCCATCGGACTCCGCGCGCCCTTCTTCCTGGAGCTTTTGCAGGCCCGCAAGCAGCGAGCGCGCGGCGAAGCGGTAGAGCCGCGGGTCTGCGTCCCAGTAGACCTTGGGCAGCAGTTGCTCCACGGTGCCCGGGCTCTCGTTGAGTGCGTTCTGGAGTGCCGTCTCGCGCTGACGGCGGTGGCGAAGGTACTGCTTGACGAGCTTGCCGCCATCGCGCAGCGCCGGGCCGTGCGCGGGGTAGAGCATGTTGAGTGGTTCTTGCAGCAGCCGCTCGAGGCTTCGCAGGTAGGTCGCGAGGTGACCTTCTGGTGGATCGACGATGATTGTCGACACTGTCGACAACATGTCTCCGACCATCGCCGCGCCGTAGCGGTTCTCGACGAAGCAGAGGTGGCCGCGGTCGTGGCCTGGCGTGTGGACTGCACGCAGTTCCCAGCCACTCGTGCCATCCGGCGCCTTGCCGAGCGCGAGGCTCTCGCCGTCGTGGATCGGCTCGCCGAGCACTGCGCCCTGTGGCAGGCGGTCGAGCGTCAGCGGGTGGCCGCGCACGCGCAGCTGCTTTGCCTCGCACAACGCGGCAATGCCGCCGGTGTGGTCTCTGTGGTGATGCGTCGACAGGATGCCGACGGTGCGCGCGCCGCCTCGTTCGAGCTCGGTGAGCAGTGCAAGCAGACGTTGTTGCTCGTGTTCGTCGGGGCTGCCCGGATCGATGACCCAGAGTTCGTCGGTGCCGACGATCAGGCAGTTGGTCGTGGTGGCGGGCGGCAGCGTCGGGGTCTTCAGCGGCGCCAGCACGATGCCGGGCGAGAAGCGCACTTGGTGCAAGCGGCCCTGGTAGTAGCTCTCCGCGGTCGCGTTGATTGCGTGTGCAAACGCCTCGAAATCGGTATGGGCGGCGAGGTGTTCGCAGAGGATCACCACCGGTGGCACCAGCAGCAGCTCGCCGCCTCGCCACGCGGCTAGCGCCGCTGCCGGCTTCATGAAGCGTCCGGCAACCAACTCGCCAGGCCAGATGTCGGGCGCGGGCGCGCCGTCGTTGGTGCCCGCAGTGCACTCGGCGAGCGGTGCATGCAGGAACACGGTGTCGTAACGAACTGGTGCGAACGGTGGCGTCTCGATGCGGCACAGGATGCGCATTGGCGCGGGTCGCTCGGCGTCGTCGACGAGATTGTAGAACGGCGACCGCGGAGGTTTCGTCGGCGCTTGCGCCGCCGCCTTCTTGGCCTCGCCGTGCAGTTCGCTGGCAAGCAGGGCAGTGCGCGATGCCCGCAGGGCTGCTTGGGAGCTGTGCTTGGTTCGGAGGCGATGCCGCAGCAGGCCGGTCTCTTCGAACAGTTCGCGCAACGCGCAGGCTTGCAGCGCAGCGCTGTCGTCGTCGTCGGGTGCCGTGCTGGCGTAGGCCTTGTCGTCGTCCGCGAGGGTCCCGCCCGGCAACGCGAAGTAGCCGCCGAAGAAGCGCAACTCAGGGCTGCGCTCGCAGAGCAGGATCTCGAGGTCGTGCCCTTGGCCTCGTGTGATCAGCAGGGCGGCTGCGGTGCGGCGGCTCATCGGGGCGGGGAGCGTAGCGAGGCCGTGGGCCGATGGCACCGCGAACTCGCGCGCGGGGTGTGCAGCAGCACAACGGCACGCATCCAGGCTGTTCCTGGCTGCGAACGGTGAGCCGTGGCCCGGCACTCGACCATCTTGCGGCTCGCCGCGATCTACAACATTGCGTTCGGGCTCGGCGCCGTGCTGTTTCCGAGGTGGTGGTTCGAGGTCGCCGCCCTGCCGGTCCCCAACTACCCGGCGCTCTGGCAGTGCATCGGCATGATTGTCGGGGTCTACGGTGTTGGCTACTGGATCGCGGCCAGCGCCCCCAAGGTGCACTGGCCGATCGTTCTCGTCGGGCTGCTCGGCAAGGTGTTCGGCCCGATCGGTTTCGTGTTTGCCGCATGTTCTGGTGAGTTGCCGTGGAGCTTTGGCCTCGTCATCGTCACCAACGACCTCGTGTGGTGGTGGCCGTTCACGGCCATCCTGTTGGCGGCACGCGCGGCTGCGTTGACCCCGCCGAACCGGCTGGCTCGCGGAGCCTGAGACATGGAGTTCGCAACTCTGGCGAAGTGGCACGCCGTCCCGACACTGGTGCTGTGCGGCGTGATCTGGATCGTGCAGGTCGTGCACTACCCGCTGTATGCGCGCGTCGGCACGTTGGAGTTTCCTGGCTACGAACGCGACCACTGTGCCCGCATCGGCTTCCTCGTCATGCCCTGGATGCTGGTCGAGGCCGTGCTGGCCAGTTGGCTGGCGTGGAGTGCGCCCCCGGCGCAGCAAGCCTACGCACTTGCCGGCCTCGCCCTGCTCGTCGTCGTCTGGGGCTCGACGTTCCTCGTGCAGGTGCCATGCCATCGTCGACTCGAGCTGGGCTTTGATCGCGCCACTTGGCTCTGGCTGGTGCGCAGCAACTGGGTCCGAACGGTGGCCTGGTCGCTTCGCGGTGGTCTTGCCACGATGCTGATTGCCTGAGGTCTGGAAGTGAGGGTGCAGCGCCGCGGCAACCGGCCCCGGCAGCTGTTGACGGCGTCGCCAGATCTGCGCGAACGCCGCGGCTCTCGCTGCGAGTTCGTAGTGGCCCGCGGACGCGGTGAGTCGGCGGCGCTCGGCGGCCATTGTGGAGCGCACTGCTGGCAGTCCCAGGTTTCAGCCCCGAGTGCCACTCGCCGTCGCGCGGGGCTGCGCCCGCAGCGGCCAGGGTCGCTACTCGTCGGCCAAGGCGGCAGCAGTCGCGGCCCGCCACGATTGCAGCTCCGGGCTTCGGCACAAAGCCACCATTTGCCAGCCCTGCTTCACGACGAGGTCTTGGGTCGCCGCGAGGCGCTCGATCGTCCCGTCTTCACCGCGGTGTTCGAGGGTGAGTGGTGCAAGCCACGACAACACGTTCTCCGGCAGATTGTCGATCGAGAGCCCGTGCCACTCTGCCGGCACGCTGAGTTCGGCCAGCTCCCAGCCGATCGGCAGGTCGACATGGTCGCTCTTGCGGCGGTCGCCGGAGCGCAACCGCGCGCGCCGGTTCTGCCCCAGAACTTCCGCGCGGAAGCCAGCAATCACGTCCTGCTGCCGCACGCACCCGAGCAGCTTGCGCGGGTTCGCCTGCGTCACCGCGATCTCGGTGGTGTTCGGGTCATCGAACTGCGGCAGCAGGGCTGCCAACGAGTCGTCGGGCGACGCGGTCACGGCCGGGCGCGTGAGGTCGGCCGCGATCACGACCGAACTCAGCGTCGGGTCGTTGATGAAGTTCTTCACGTCCTGCAGCTGGATGCGCCCAATGAGCGCGCCGTGGTCGTCGAGCACGTAGATCGAGTCGCTGCGGCCCTTCGACAGCAGCTCCATCACATCATCGAACGTCGCGGTGTCGCGAACGGTCGCGACATCCTTT
>CAMBXM010000163.1 GCA_945871815.1 Singulisphaera sp. GP187 | reverse complement strand
CGCAAGTCATCGCAGACCTTCAGCGGGATCTGCCCAGGCGCCTCACCCACGTTGAAAATCGTGTTGAGCAACAGCTCGAGCTGCGAACTGTCCTTCGGCCCGAACACGGTCTGGTAGCCGCCGATGCTCCCCTCGTAGCGCTCTCGCGTCTGCTGGGCCATCAGCATGATCGCCGCGTAGAGTCCGGTCGCGACCGTGATCGCAAGCATCGTCAGAATCGTCGACACAAGGCGAATGCGCAGGTTGCGCACACTGATCGACCAGAGTTTCACGACGCATGCCTCCGCAGCGTCGCCAAGTCGATGGTCCGCTGCATGCGCGAAGCCGAATCGGGGTCGTGAGTGACCATCACCACGGTCTTGCCGCCTTCGCGCGCAAGCTCGAGCAGCAACTGGAGGACCTGCCCACCGGTCGAACGGTCCTGGTTGCCGAGGGGCTCGTCCATGAGGACGACCTCGGGGTCGTTGACCAACGCGCGGCAAATCGCGACGCGCTGGACCTGCCCCACCGACAACTCGCTCGGACGATGGTGCATGCGGTCACCAAGACCGGTGCGTTCGAGCAGGCTCTTTGCTCGTTGACTGGCCGCGTGACTCGCACCGCGCCCGAACAGCGCGCCGAGCAGCACGTTCTCCAATGCCGTGAACGGCTGCAGCAGATTGAAGGTCTGGTAGACCATGCCGATGTGCTGCCCACGGAAGCGATCGCGTTCGGACTCGGACATGGTGTCGATGCGCCTGCCGGCGATGTCGATCGTGCCCTCGTCCGGTCGCAGGATGCCCGCGAGCACATGCAGCAGCGTGGTTTTGCCAGTGCCCGACCGGCCAATCAGCGCGACGTGTTCGCCCTTCTCGATTCGCAACTCGCGGACTTCACAGGCGAGGACCGACCGCTCGCCCTGGCGGTAGCTCTTGGTGACGTTTTGCAGGTGGATCATCGCTCGGTCGGAAGCACGGGCGCGACAGGATACGTCCGGAAGACGAGCAGTGTCAGATTCCGAGTCGTTTTGCCGCGAAGTCGAGCTCGCGAGCGATGCGTTCTGGCAGCGGCGCATTGCACAATTCGCCCGTCAGCACCGACCAGGTGTAGGTCTCGACCTCGCACAGCGGCGGCGACGGTAGTTGGCGCAGGCCGTCGAGCGCCCGCTCCAGCAAGGCCCGCGTCGAGCCGAACGCGCCGTCGCGATCCCACCAGAGAGGCATGTGGTAGTGGGTCCGGACCGGACCGTGCGCGAGCGCGCGTTCGAACTCAGAGCGCCGTGCGGCGACCTCGCCGAGATCGAGCGCTCGTTCGCCGCTGGCAGCGATCGTCTGATGCAAGTAGCGGACTTCGTCGAAGGCCAACAGTTCGTCGAGGCCCGATGGGGCGCGCAACTCAAGACACGACGACACCTGGACCTTGGGCACCGAAATGCCGCGCGCATGCAGGTCGCGCAACACAGCAAGTGGGTCCTCGCCGACGACGAACGCATGGCACAGGTCGACGCAGACGCCGAGATGCGCGCGCACAGCGCGTTCCGGCACCGCATTCGCAACGCCTGCGGTCAGCAACCACTGTTCGAAGAACTTCGCCGCGGCAGCGGCAGTCTCCAACAGACAGAACGGCTCCGGTTCGAGCGCCAGGACGCAATGCACACCGGTGCGCTCGTGCAGTTCGTGCAAGTGAGTTGCAGCGCGCGCGAGGTTGCAAGCCATCAGCCGCAGCGTGGCCGGGTCGGCCCCCGCGGCGCGATAGCCGAGTGGCAAGGTTGACAGTGGCACTACCGTCCCGGCAGGCACCAGGGACGCAGCCGCCTCGGCGCAGTCGCGGGTGTAGACCACGCGCTCTTCGGTGCCCCAGTCCGGCCGGTAGACCGCCTCCTTGACGATGTCGTCGTGGAAGTCGCCGTGCGGAAACACGTTCAGCGTCCACAGCGGCAGGTCGCGCTCGGCGAGCGCACGGCGCACGCGTTCTTGCACTGCCGGTTCGCGCGCGATCTCGGCAGCGACCGAGGCAGGCCACCACGCGCCAAGACCAAACGGACGCCCAGCGACCCGGCCAAGGTCGCGCACCGGTACGGCGAAGCGATCGAGCCCGTCGAGGAAGCCGCCGACGGATTGGGCCGCATGCACATTGCCGCAGTAGGTCAACCGCAGACGATTCGAACGGGACTCGGGCACACCAACAACATAGCGGTGCGGCCCCACCACTCGCGATCCGCAGAAATCCGCTCCCGTCCAACCGCGGAAATGCCGATGGGAACGGCCAAGTCGCCTCGCTTTGGCACCTCACTGATGCGTTCTCACCCGACGGCCCCCGCCACGGCCGACAGCCCCACCGGCCATGCCGAGCGGATCGCTGCCCTCCGGCACTCCCCCTCCTACCGCCAGTCGCACCTCGACCCAGACTTCATGGGCCGCGAAGAGCTGCGTCCTGTGCGCCTGCAACTCGAGCTGCTGAAGCCTGAGCTGGTCATGCAGGAGAACGGTATCGCCTCGACGATTGTCGTCTTTGGCGGCACCCGAGTGATCGAGCCCGAAGCTGCGAAGCAGAGACTCCTCCGCTGCCGTCAGGAGCTGGCCAAGAAGCCCGCGGACCCGCGGCTGCAGCGCAGCGTCCGCATCGCCGAGAACGTGCTGAAGAAGGCACACTACTACGAGGAAGCTCGCGAACTCGCGCGCATCGTGTCGACCCAGGGCAACCACGACGGCAAACTCGAGAACGTGATCTGCACCGGCGGCGGTCCCGGCATCATGGAGGCCGCGAACCGCGGGGCGCACGACGTCGGCGCCAAGTCGATCGGCCTCAACATCACGCTGCCGTTCGAGCAGGAGCCCAACAGCTTCATCAGCCCTGAGCTCTGCTTCGAGTTCAAGTACTTCGCGATCCGGAAGATGCACTTCTTGATGCGCGCCAAGGCGATGGTCGCCTTTCCGGGCGGCTTCGGCACCCTCGACGAGTTGTTCGAGGCGCTGACGCTGATCCAGACCCACCGCATGCAACCGATGCCTGTCGTACTGTTCGGCCGCGACTACTGGGCCAAACTCATCGATTGGCAGATGTTCGTCGACGAGGGCACGATCGCACCTGAGGATCTCGAACTCGTCCGCTTCGCGGAGACGGCGCAGGAGTGCTGGCAGATCATCGCCGACTTCTACCGCTCTGCGACCAGCGACCGGCTTCCACGCGGTCAGTGACGCTGCCGGTGCGGTCCTGCACTATCGTCGGGCCATGCGACGACTCGCCGAGCGCCTCGTGAACGTGCCAACGTGCCTGCGACGCACGGTCCTAGCGTGGCCGTTGTTCGCGAGCCTCCTGCTGGCCCAGGACCCAGCGAAACCGTCGCTGCAGGGAACGCGCCCGAACATCCTGTTCGTGTTGAGTGACGATCACGCCGCGCATGCGATCAGTGCGTATGGGTCGAAGCTGAATCGGACACCCAACATTGATCGCCTCGCAGCGGACGGCGTCTTGTTCCGCAACAACTTCTGCGGTAACGCCCTGTGCGGCCCGTCGCGCGCCACGATCCTGACCGGCTTGCACAGTCACGCCAATGGCTTCATGCGCAACGGCAACCTCTTCGACGGCGCGCAGCGGACGTTTCCTCAGCTGCTGCAGCAGGCCGGTTACACCACCGCGATCTTCGGCAAATGGCACCTCGAGTCGGAACCGCAGGGCTTCGACACGTGGGCCGTGCTTCCGGGCCAAGGGCACTACTACAACCCCGACTTCGAAACCGCGACCGGGCGCGTACGCAAGGACGGCCACGTCACAGACCTGACCACTTCGATGGCCATCGAGTGGCTCGAACACGGCCGCGACGCGGACAAGCCGTTCGTGCTGATGTGCCAGCACAAAGCGCCTCATCGCGAGTGGATGCCAGCGCCACAAGACCTCGCGCTCTACCGCGACACGACACTGCCGGAGCCCGAGACGCTGTTCGATGACTACCGCGACCGCATCGGCGCCGCGGCTGCGACGGAGATGCAAATCGACCGCGATCTGTATCTGCACTCTGACTTGATGGTCGAGCCAACCGAGGCCGAACGCACCCGGGCGAGGGGAAAGGACACGTGGTGGGACCCCATGATGACGCGTCTCTCCGACGCCCAGCGCACGACCTTCCTGGCTGCGTTCGCTGCCGAGAATGCAGCGTTTCGTCGCGATCCGCCAAAGGACCAGGCCCTCGTCCGCTGGAAACTGCAGCGCTACCTCAAGAACTACCTTCGCTGTGTCGCCGGTGTCGACCGCAGCGTCGGCCAACTGCTCGACTGGCTCGACGCGCATCCCGTGGTGAAGGCCAACACCATCGTCATCTATAGCTCGGACCAAGGCTTCTTCCTCGGCGACCACGGCTACTACGACAAGCGCTGGATGTACGAGGAGAGCCTACGCATGCCGCTGCTGCTGTCCTGGCCGGGCCATGTGAATGGCCCGCGGGAAGTGACGCAGTTGACCCAGAACATCGACTTTGCGCCGACCTTCCTCGACCTGGCTGGAGCTCCAGTGCCGGAGTCGATGCACGGCAAGAGCCTCGTGCCGTTGCTGCAAGGCGAGCAACCTGCCGACTGGCGCACGGCGATCTACTACCACTACTACGAATCCAAGGCGACGCACCAAGTGCCGGCGCACTTCGGCGTGCGCACGAGCCGCCACAAGCTGATTCGCTACTACGAGCCTGAGGTCGACGGCGTCGAGTTGTTCGACCTGGAGAAGGACCCGAACGAACTGCACAGCGTCGCCGACAACCCGGACTACGGTGAGCTGCGCCTGCAACTCGAACGACAACTACAGGCACTGCGCACGCAGTACGACGACACCACGGGCGATCTCGCCAGCGGCGCCTTCCCGCGCACCGCCGGCATCACCCGCATCTTGCCCATCGACGGCGGCTACCGGGTGTTCGCCAACGCGACCGCCGGGTTTGCGTTGCAATCGCCGCCGAGCGATACGGTGACCGCAGTAACCGTGACTCTGCGCCCGCTTGCGGGACGTCAACAGCAGAACGGCTACGTCGTGCTCGACGGCGCCACGGAGCTTGGCGCTGGCGAAGACGGCGGCACCGCCCGCATCCGCGCCGGCATCGCCTTCGGACGCCGTCGGCTGCAACTGCTTGGCGCCGAGGGCATGCGCGAACTTGCCGGCGCGGCGATCGAGTGGGATGGGTCCTCGCCAGTGACGATTGCGATCACCGTTTCCGAAACGAAGGAACGGATCGCCGTCGTTGCGCAAGGCGTTCGGATCGAAGCCGCGCTGCCTTCGCCGTGGCGCGGGCTCGCAGCGTGGGGTTACGGTGCGAGCAATGCCGAGACCGAGTTCACGGCAGCCATCCTGCGCTAACCCATGCGAGCCTCCTTCCTCATTGCCCTGTTCTTGCCCCTCTTGCTGTCGGCATGCGCGAGTTCGGCGCCGCGTCCAGCAACGCTCGACGACCTGCTCGGCACCTGGCAACTCGATGCTGCGATTCCGATCGGCAGCCGCGTGCCGACGTTGACCATCCAGCGCGACGGCTCAGTGCACGGGAATGGCGGCGTCAACACCTACCGCAGCTCACTCGACACCGCGGCGCTCGCGCGCGGGCAGTGGCGAGCACACCCGGCGATGGCGACGCGCATGGCGGGCCCGCAGGAGTCGATGGCGCTGGAGCACGCGTTCCTGGAAGCGATCGGCAGGGCCGACGCGGTCGAGATCGACGGCCAGCGCCTGCGACTGTTGCAAGGCAAGACGGTCACGGCGCTGCTGATCCGACCTAGCTTCTGAGCGGAAGCCCGGTCCTTGCGAACTGCATCAAGCCGGTTCGATCATGCGTTCGGGCGCGAGCAGTTCGCGCACGCGCGCGGTCAACAGTCCTCGACCCTGCAAGACATCGGCGACACTCTGGCCGGTCTTCAGCGCCTCGGCAGCAACTTGCGTCGATAGCTCATAGCCGATCTCTGGGACCAGTGCGGTCACCAGACCGATGCTGTTGGCCACATAGGCGCGGCACTGAGCGACGTTGGCGACGATGCCCTCGATGCAGTTGTGGCGCAGGGTGACCACGGCGCTCGACAGGATCTTGAGCGACTCGAGGATGCACGCCGCGATCACCGGCTCCATCACATTGAGCTGCAGTTGCCCGGCCTCTGCTGCGAGCGTCACCGTGAGGTCGTTGCCGATCACCCGGTATGCCACCTGGTTGACGACTTCTGGAATCACCGGGTTGACCTTTCCGGGCATGATCGACGAACCCGGCTGACGCGGAGGCAACTGGATCTCGAACAAGCCGGCGCGCGGCCCCGACGACAGCAGGCGAAGGTCGTTGCAGATCTTCGACAGCTTGATGGCGAGGCTCTTGAGGGACGACGAGAACATCACGAACCCCTGCGTGTCCTGCGTCGCTTCGATCAGGTTCGGTGCGAGCGACAGGTCAAAGCCGGTGACCATGCGGAGGTGGGCAATGGCGCGGTCGCGGTAGCCCGCTGGCGTGTTGATGCCAGTCCCGATCGCAGTTCCACCGAGGTTGAGAACGCACAGATCCTCGCGCGTCTTGCCGAGGCCTTTGAGCTCCTGCCGCAGGCTCGCGGCAAAGGCGCCAAACTCCTGCCCCAAGGTCATCGGGACTGCGTCCTGCAACTGCGTACGCCCCATCTTGACGACATTCTGGAACTCCAGGGCTTTGCGCTCGATCGCCCCGATCAAGTCGTTGACGACCGCAACCAGACTCTCGCTGCTGAGCACCATGGCCAGCTTCAATGCACACGGGTAGACATCGTTGGTCGACTGCGAACAGTTGACGTGATTGTTCGGATGCAACCGGTCGTAGTCGCCCTTCTCGTGTCCGAGCAGCTCGAGTGCGCGATTGGCGATCACTTCGTTCGCGTTCATGTTGGTCGAAGTTCCAGCGCCACCCTGGATGACATCGACGACGAAGTAGTCATGCAGCTTGCCCGCGATCAGTTCGTCGCACGCCGCCGCGATCGCGGTTGCGCGTTCGGCATCGAGCACGCCGCTGTCGCGATTGGCAAACGCGCAGGCCTTCTTGACCATCGCGAGCGCGCGAACGAGGTTGGGGTAGGCGTTCAGCCGAACCCCACAGATGTCGAAGTTGGCCAGCGCTCGCAGGGTCTGGAGTCCGAAGTAAGCCTCGGCCTGGACAGGTCCGTCGCCGAGCAAATCGTGTTCGGTGCGCGTCTTGCCCGTCGAGTACGCATGCGTCACCCCGCTCGTTCGAAACAGCAGCTGGTCGACGCGGCCTACTACTTCGTTGAGCAAGCTCGATAGCATGCGCTTCTCGAGCACATGGTCGCCGGCGATGAAGGCAGCAAGGTCGTCGCGGTGCAGATAGACCAGCTCGGTCGCCATCTCGACGGTGGCGGTGGTCGAGTGCACCGAGCCCTCGATGAACATGCCCTCACCGAGCAGGTCACCGCGCACCAGCGTGACGACCTTTCGCCGCTGGCCATAGGCATCGACGCGCGACAACTGCACGCGACCGCGCTGGATCAACAACAACCGCGCTCGCGGATCGCCCTCGCTGAAGATCACCTCGCCCTCGCGGTAGCTGCACGCAGTCACGCGCGCGAGCAATCGCGACTGCTCCGCCGGGGTCAGGCGGGCGAACACGGGGAGTCTGAGGAACGGCTGCGCCCAGTCGTGGCGATCGGTCATCGGTGGATTCTAGGGTGTCGTGCGAAGCTAACCCCGGCCGCCATCGATAGCGAACGCTCGCTCCATCAGCGCAAGCGCAACGCGCGCAGATCGATCTCGGCGGGGCCATTGGCGAGGTCGAGCCGCAGCCATTCGACCAGTTCTGGCAGGGCAGGGATGGCCGCCAAGACGACGCGATAGACATGAAACTCGCCGTCGTTGCGCAACGAGAACCGAACGCTGCGTTCCTCGGCGAACTCGAAGTCGCCACAACCGAGCCAGAACACCTGACCCTCGCCAGCCTCGCATGCGACCCCCGGGGCGAAGACCCGCAGCTCCAGTTCGATCGCCGTGATCCGGCGATGCAACCGCGGAGTTGCTAGCCACGGATCTTCTGCGGTGGACCGCCAACTGAAGCCGATGCCATCGAACGAACAGCGGGGTTCGAGTTGTTCGTTGGGCCAGAAGCCGCGCCGTGACTCGACCTGACGGAAATCGAAGTCCGCCACACCAACGGGTTCGTGCAGATCGAGCCGATCGCGCACCTCCAAGAGCGCAGCGCGGCGACTCCGAGCCATCGCTTGCGTGCGTTGCGCGAAGCGCTCGCGCGATAAGGCAGGTGCGTCCGGATCGAAGAAGTCGGGAACGCCGTCGCGAACCACCCAATCGCGGCCGTCGCCATCCGTGAACACACCGTCGCGCAGTTCGAGACAGCCGCCGCCGTACGGCGATCGCAAGAGGTGCGCGAAGTCGGCAGCCAACGGAGGGTGTGGCGATCGAGCAACCGGGACCGCCGAACTCTCGAGCAGACAGTCCACCAGCCGCGAATCGTCGAGCCTCCGAGTTCGTGCGAACCCATCGCGCACTGAGATCACCGCCAGTCCCGAGCCACCCTGCTCGAAGGACACGTGGCGCGTGTTTGCGATCAACCAGTCGCGAAGCAGGGCGGGCTCGGGTTCCTTGGCGCCTTCGACATCCAGGATCGGCAACAGCCGCGCCCTTGGAAACGCCGCGAGAAAGTCCACGCCGAGGAATCGGTTTCGCTGCAGCTGTGGCCAACCTGGGCGCACGAACAACTCGGCAGTCAGATCCGTCAGATCCCCGGTGACGGCCTCGGTCACGAGG
>CAMBXM010000162.1 GCA_945871815.1 Singulisphaera sp. GP187 | reverse complement strand
AGAGTTCCTCGCCATGCATGGCTTGTCGCAGATCCTCGCCACCCTCGAGAGTGCGAAGGACAGCTGCCGGCTTCTCGGCGTCGTGGCGACCATGGTGGATACGCGCGAACAGATCTGCAATGAGGTCGTCGCAAGCCTTCGGGCCCACCTAAAGGATGTGGTGTTTGAGACGGTCATCCTGCGCGACTCGGCTCTTGTCGAAGCCGCAAGCCATGGGGTGTCCGTCTTCCAGTATGCTCCCGGCTCGAAAGCAGCGTTTTGCTACGGCGAATTGATCAGAGAGGTGTGCGATGGTGGACCGCAAGCTCGGTAGAGGTCTCGATTTCTTCCTGTCACCTTCGAACCGCGGGGTGACTCCGCCGGCGCCAGCAGCGCCGCAGGCACCGCTGGTCGCTGGTCCATCGGAGACGAGACCGGCTGAGCCCATTGCTACACTGCCGGCCCAGGTGGTTCCCGGTAGCGAGCTGCTCATGGTGGCGGTTGGCAGCCTTGTTGCCAATCCCTACCAGCCTCGCACAGACATCGACCAGAGCGACCTCACGGAACTGACTCAGTCGATCAAGGAAAGCGGCGTCCTGCAGCCCATCCTTGCGCGGCGAGTCGGCACGAGCATGCAGATCGTGGCCGGTGAACGACGCTGGCGGGCGGCAAAGCTGGCTGGCCTGGTCGAAGTCCCGGTCATCTTTCGCGCCACAACCGACCAGGAATCTGCCGTCTTCGCACTGGTTGAGAATCTCCAGCGTGAGGATCTTAACGCGATCGAGAAGGCTACGGCTTTCCGACAGCTTCAGGCGCAACTGGGGGCGAAGCAGGAAGAGGTTGCACAGAGAGTGGGTTTGGATCGTTCCACCGTCGCCAACCTCATGCGATTGCTCGACCTGGCCCCGGAGGTCCAACAGCATGTTTCACGTGGAACATTGTCGATGGGGCATGCCCGAGCCCTGCTCGCGATCAAGGATCCACAGCTGCAGACTAAGCTCGCGGACGAGGTCATTCGACAGTCGCATTCGGTGCGCGCCCTTGAAGAGCTGGTCCGACAGCACGCTGTCGGCTTGCCAGCCAGTTCTCCCGCCAAGAGACGAAACGCATCGCAAGTGAAAGCCGCGTGGCTCAAGGAGATCGAGGAGACGCTGATGGAGACCTTCAGCACGAGCATCAAGGTCAAGTACGGCCGCAGGTCCTCGGTGATTGAGATCACATGTGCCGGGCGGGAGGAGTTTGAACGTATCTACGCGCGGCTCAAAGAGAGCTGAACCGTAGCGGTAAGTGGGGGCGTAGGATGTTGGCTGCAGTGTACTTACACACTGTTGCCCCCCTGGCTCCGCCGCAATCTCGGTGTGGGCGCTCCGGACGCTGGTCGCAATAGCCCAGCGGCATCCTCCCCTGCTCCCCCTTACGCCGGGCTCGACTGCCGGCCGCGCAACACGCGACCGGCGGAACCCCGAACTGCGCTAGAGCTTCTTGACGGACTTTACCGCGATGTTCTCGGCGGGACGGCCGCGGCCCATCTCTTCGTCCTCGGATCGGTCGTAGCTGGCGTCGCAGACTTTGCGAACCGACTCGAGGCCTTCGACGACGAACGCGAACACCTGGCGTTGTTCGTCCTGGCTCGGAGAGTCCGACTCGCAGATGTAGAGGCGGTCCACTTCCGACTTGCCGTCTCGCATGCGCGCCGCGACGGCTCCCGGGAAGTGGCTCAGGCCTGTGAACTCCTCGACCGTGCGCTCTTCCTTACTGGCCGTCGATGTGTCCCAGTCCGTGCGGTTCGCCTCTGTCTTGGTCGATTCGAAGCCGAAGTGGAACTCGCGTGTCGGCTCCATGAAGCGGTTGCGCCGCGAGCCAGGCCGGACGATCTCGTCGACTTTGACGCCCTCCCAGTAGCCCTGGGCGGCCAACTCCTCAAACTTGGCGCACGTCTTCGGTGCCTTCGCGGTCATTAGTGCGATTACGAACTCACCGTACTCGCCTTCAAGGCTGATCCGATAGCGCGGCGCATCGGCAGGAATGGTCGGCTGCACAAACTGCGTTGGCGCCACGAACTCCTTGGCAGCCTTGAGGTTCTGGAGGAGCAACTCGACTGATGAGCCGGCAAGGGCTGGCTTCAGTTCCGGTTCCTCGTCCTTGGCCTCGGGCTTCTTGACTTCGGTATCCGGCTTCTCGACACGCTGCCGAACCTGGACGGGAAAGCCCGACTCGGCGCACAACGGGTGCTTGGGATACTCAGCCTTAAGCAGGGCCACAGCCTTGGTTGCCACATCGAGGTCGCCGACACGGGCGGCCCGGCAGGCCTTCAGCCAGAGCAGGTAGGGCTTCTGTGCGGCGTCCGCCTTGGCCAAGGCGCTGTCAAAGTGCGCCTCCGGGGTGTCTCGCAACTCGTCGAGCATCGTCCCGACAGCCTCAAAGCTACTGGCATTGCGTGGGTCGCCGTTCACTGGGCTGTAGGTCGAACTCAGCAGCGTCGAAGCGGAGAACTCCCCCCATTTCTTGTTGAGCTGAGTCTGCTGGTAGTACTTCAGGCCGTAAAACCCAAGCATGCCTAGGATCAGTAGCCAGAAAGCAGCCTGGACAAGGCGCTTATAGCGTTCCCAGAGGATTTCGATGGCACTAGGAGCCGAGGAGCCTGCGAGGCCCTGTGGAGGTGAGGCAGTCATGTAGAGATGGTGGGTAGAAGGTCAGCGGCCTTCGACTTTGGTGTCGTAGTCGATGACCATGTGCGTCTCGCCGTCAATGCGTTCGAGCCGGTAGTCGACCACGTAGGTGCCCCGCTTGAACTGCAGGTGTCGCACTGCTACCTGCGATGCATCGTCGGTGGAGAGTTGCCAGTTGTGCTGCGGCATTCGATCCAGCAAGTGCGCGCATGCATCCTGCAGGGTCGTCTGACCGATGTACTCAAAGTGCCCGTAGCGCCAACCGCCAGCTTCGCGGGAGTGACTCTCGTGGAAGCGCTCGACCAGCTTCATTCCGGCGGGCACGGCAAGATCCTGAAACTGGACCGCCGACGTTCCGAGGTCACCACTGTGATCCGTCTCGACGGACTGGCAGGCGCCGAAACCGAACGCGAGCAGGACGGAGAGCAAGCCGCAGATGGCAAAATTCAAGTTCATGCGCTGGAGAAGCAGGTGGGCGCGGGTGGAACCGCGCGATTGTAGCCAGATGCACGGCTCGGGGCAACGGACCAATCAGGGGGCATTGCCGCATCTAAGGTCGGGACTAGACTGTCGCCGGACTACGGCGGATACGGCGATGCACCAGACCGAGAATGCCATGCGAGCGCAGTTGCTGGAGCGTTCCGCTCTCGTGCTGAACCGTTCTTGGATGCCCATTCACGTCACGACTGCTCGGCGAGCCCTGTGCATGCTCGTTCGTGACGTTGCTCGCGTAGTCGCTCCCGACACCCTCGCCATCTACGGCTTCGAAGAATGGGTGAGGCTCCTCGAGCCGCCGACGAGGCTGTTCGTGCGGTCGCCGTCGCTGCGGATTCCCGTTCCAGAGGTCATCGTCTTGCGCGGCTACGACCGTGTGCCATGCCACGAGGCACCGTTTACCCGCCGCAACCTGTTCTTGCGTGACGACTTCACTTGCCAGTACTGCGGGCGTCAGACGAGCTCGGACCGGTTGAGTGTCGACCACGTGATGCCTCGGTCGCGCGGTGGCCGAACCACCTGGGAGAACTGCGTGTTGGCCTGCGTGACCTGCAACGCGCGGAAAGCCGACCGGTCACTCAAGGAAACAGGGCTACGCCTGCTTCGTCCGCCATGCCGCCCGCGCTGGACTCCCTACGTCAACCTGCGCCCGAGTCAGCGGCTCGACTCCTGGCAGCGATTCGCCCCTGACAATAGGCGCTCGGTCCAGTAAGCCACTGCGCCCCTTTCGCGACCGAGTCGGTTCCGCCAGAACGTCCCGCACCGCGATCCACCCGCGAGCCAGCCACATGCGATCCAAGTTCTGCATCGTCCTGCTGTCGTTCTTCGTCAGTTCGCTCGACGCGCAAAAGCCTGCAAAGGAAGCGCAGAAGCCCAAGGAGGCAACCAAAGCCGCGGCGAAGAGTGAGCAGGAGCCAGCCAAGGCCGAAGCTGCGAAAAGGGCCGAGGAGATGAAGGCGAAGGGACTTGTCGAAGTCGGCGGGGAGTGGGTCGCAAAGGATCATGTCGCGGATGCGAAGCGGGGCCTCTTTCACTTCGACAACCAGCGAGTGACGAAGGACGAATACCGCGCGATGAGCGCAGGCAAAGTCCGCCACCCCATCACCGGTGAGCTGATTGCCGCAGACGCACTCGACCGCGCGCGGGGCCGTTCATTTCCAATCGGTCCGGATCAGCGCTGGGTCGAAGAGAAGGACGCAGACAAGTTCCACTCTGAGATCGACCAGCCTTGGGTGCTGACGACGCAGTACTACGTGCTGGTCAGCACGCTGCCGATCGCGAAGATCGAGGCGCTTCGCGAACACGCAGACCGCGCGATCACCCGCTTGCGACCCGTTGTTGGCCTTTCCGAGCCACTGCCAACTTCGCGGCCGACAATCATCGTCGCAGCCACCCAGGATCAGTTCGTAGACTACGGCAAGCGCATCGGTGACGAGACCTCGGCCTATGGCGCCTTCCTCGCGCGCGAAGAAGCGAAGGTGAACTTGCAGAACCAGAGTGAGTTGCGCCCCGCGGTCTGTATGTGGGACGAGAGTTGGGGCCCCTACTACGTGCCACACGCCGTTGGCTTGGCCTACGTCAATGGCCTCTGCGTTTCGAGCGACTGCGAAGTACCCATGTGGTTTCTCCACGGTATGGCGTCTCTCGGGAGCCGTTTCGAAACCGCGAACACGGGCACATGGTTCTGCCAGTCGATGGCGAAAGCCGGTGGCATGAAGAACCTCGACAAGTGGTTCAAGGGCTACAGCATCGACGGCGACATGGAACCGGACGCCATCAGTTCAAACCTGACCCAGGCCGGGCTGTTGATCGACTACTGCACCGCGGGCGGCGAAAAGGACGCCACGGCAGCGATGGTTGCAATCACAGAGGCCTTTCAACAGGAGAAGGGGCCGGCCATCGAGAAGGCGGTGAAAACACTGCAAGCGGTCCTCGGCAAGCAGCAGGACGAGGTCGAGAAGTACCTGCAGAAGAAGCTCCGCTAGGCTTGAGTTCCACCGCGGGTGACGGTTTCGATACGCGTTCGTCTACTGCGCACGCCAGCCCGTCCGCCAGACTCCGGCGAATCGCCAACGACAAACAGAACCAACGACGCCAAAAAGACTTAGAACCAACATGCTTAAGAACCCACTGATGCTCCTCCCGATTCTCGGCGCTTTCGCCGCGGTTGGTGTCGCCCAGCAGCCCTCGATGCTGCCTTATCTGCCCGCCGACACCGTGATGGCGATGAGCATGCCGGACCTCGACGCATCGATGGCCGAGTTCGGGTCGATGCCGCTGGCCAAGATGTGGCATGAGCAAGAGGTCCAGAACTTCGTCCAAGACGCCCGTGAGATGGTGGCGCAGCAGATTCAGAAGGCCATGGATCAGGCCAAGGAGATGCACAAGCAGGGGCAGATGCCGATCGACCCGAGTGGCTTGATGGCACTGCGAGTCAAGGGTGCCTCGTTTGCGCTGACGCGGATGTCGATGGCGATCGGCGATGCGGGTCCAATGCCGACGATTGGCTTGATGCTGCAGTTGGAGTTCGGCGACACCGCGCAGCAGTGGTTCTCGCTGATGGAGATGGGCATGGGAATGCTCTCTCAGACCGGGGAGATGGAGCGCAGCGAGTCGCTCGCTGGTGAGACGAAGATCCTCACGTTCAAGCCGAAGATCGCGCCGCCTGGGATGACCATGGCGCTCAACGTCGCCATGGTGAAGAACGGCGTCATCCTCGGCACCTTGCTTGGGGACGTGAAGAGCACCGTCGAGAACATGCAGAAGGGCACGCAAGTGCTCGCCGCGACTGACCGCTACAAGAACGGCAGCAAGCACATCACGACCGATGGCACGGAAGTCGAGATGTTCATGCGCCTTGATCCGATGCTCGACTTCGCCATGCAGGCGCTCGAGATCGCCGTCGAAATGAACCCCGACATGGCGGAAGTCGACGTCGAAGGTATCGGCCGGGCCCTCGATGCACTGGGTGTCCGTGCCCTCAAGTCGGTCTCCAGCTCGAGCAGCTACCAGAACGGCCGCGCCGTCTCGACCACCTACATGGCGGTGCCTGCGCCTGAGCGAAAGGGCATCTTCGCTGGTGGCGACAAGACCGTCGACATGGGCTTCCTCAAGTGGGTACCCAAGGACGCGGTCAACTTCTCGGCAATGACCATCGAACCGATGAGTGTTTACGAGGGGATCGTCGGCGCCATGCGTGCCTACGACCCGAAGTTCGCCGAAGAGGCCATGGCGCATCTCGCGGCGATGGAGAAGCAGATCGGATTCAATCTGCGCGACGACCTGTTCGGCGCGGTTGGCGATTCGATGATCACGTGGTCCCTTCCGCTTGCGGGCATCACGGCTCCTCCGGAGATGGCCTTCCTTATCAAGGTCAATGACGAGCAGAAGATCGTCAAGGTTCTGAAGAGCCTCTCGGCCATGAGCGACGGCCAAGTCGAGCTCGAAGAGGCAGAGAAGCGCGGCGTCAAGACCTACCAAATTCGCCTGAACATCGACATGCAGGGCATGCCGATGAACCCGCTCGAGTCGATCAACCCGAGCTTCGCGTTCAACAAGGGCTATATGGTCGCCTCCTTCTCGGCGAGCGACATCCGCCGCGCGTTCCAGCGCATGGATCGCACTGAAGACGACCCGAAGACCGACATCCGCGGCAACAAGGAGTTCGCGGCCTACGCCGAGAAGCTCCCCGAAGGCGTGCAGAGCATCTCCTTCACCGACTGGAAGACGCAGTTCGAGAGCGGCTACCAGACGGTCAGTAGCTTGGTTGCTTTCCTGCCGCCCAGCGAAGACATCCCCTTCGACTGGCAGATGCTGCCGGATAGCTCGACTCTGACAAAGCACCTCTACGGCTCGCTGAGCTACTTGAAGGCTGACGCAAACGGCTACCTGTCCACGACGACGGGCCCATTTGGCCCCGAGGTCATGATGCTGCTGGGTGCGATGGTTGCTGCTGGCGTGGCGGTCGGCGCGACAATGCGAAACTTCTGATTGCTCGCAGCCAGGATTAATGCGCGCGCCGCGACCGGTGGTTCTCCCCGGACGCGGCGCTTCGGTATCCTGGCTGCTGTCTGCAAGGATGCTCCTCTGGGCGCTTGGTCGTCCGGTCCTTGCGACGCAACCTGCGGTGTGCGCGGGCCAATTGAACATGCGCCACAAGAAGCCGCTGCCGCTCTTCCTCGTTCTGTGCACTGCGCTGCCCGCGCAGCGATGGTCTGACCTGCAGGGTCGAACGCAGAGTGGTGCCGTTGCACTGCACCAGGCGCAACTCGACGCCAACAACGACGCGCTCGTGCTGCTGGTCGCGTCGCACCCGGACGACCGCTACGTGCTGCCTGCGGTGTACCTTCGCTACCACTTCGGCGCGCGGGTCGCTGTGCTCCTTGCTTCACGCGGTGGTGGTGGCCAGAACAGTCTGGGGCCCGAGACTGGCGACGAACTCGAGCGCATCCGAACGATGGAAGCCGAAGCTGGCTGTGCGAGCTTCGGTGGCGACGTCTGGTATCTCGATCGTCCAGATCGCGGCTTTCGCCGTACGGCCGCCGAGACGTTCGCAGAGTGGGGCCGCGAAGAAACCGTTCGCGAAGTCGTACGCCTGCTGAGAACGATCCGCCCCGACGTTGTGATGAGCACGCACCACGGCGAGGAGACGCACGGCCACGACCTCGCTTTGGCCGATGTCCTGCCTGAGGCCGTCGCACTCGCCGCGGACGTGAACTTCCTGCCGCAGCTTCAGGCACATCGCGTGCGCACGCTGTTCCTCGGAGCGACCAGTAGCCCGGCACCTGTCGCATTTGCACTCCAGGCCGACGAGTTCGACGCCGTCCGCGGCGAAACGTGGCGGCGGCTTGCCTACGACGTGCTGTTGCGCAACCACGTGAGTCCCGGTCGCCCTTCGACAATCGGATCGCTGTTCGAGTCGCACACGCGCTTCGCCGCGGTTCCCTTGCCCCTTCATGCGGGACCCTCGTCGTTGTTCGACGGCGTGCCGACATTGCTCGACGCGGGCCAGCTAGAACTTTCCGAGTCACAGCGTCTGTCCCTGAAGAATGCTCTGGCCGGCTTGCGCGGGGACAAGGCGGATGCTGCCGGCATCGAGTCAGCGATCGCTGTCGCCGAGCAGCTTCGGTCACTGTCCTGCACCCCCGGCACCGATGCCGCGCATCGCCGCGATCGTCGCCTTGATGCCGTTCTCGACGTGGTACGCCACGCTGACGCAATCCAGGTCGAGGTCACCGCGCGACCTGGAGCAGCAGCAGTACCAGGTGAAGAACTCGAGTTCGACGTGCACGTCCGCGTCGGCGGCCCACGCGCCATCGATCGCGTGAGCGTCAGCGCCGAACGTGGACTGGCGCGTCTCGATCCAATCGACGGCGATAGCACTGCGATTGCAGCGACGAGCAGTCTTCACGCGGTTGTGACCTACAGCGTGCCCCGCACCGAACCCGCGGATGGCGAGGCACTCGACGCGCGCTTTCGGGGCGACCGCTTCGTGCCACCAGTGCAGCTCCGATTCTCGATGCAACTCGGGTCGCTCGAGTTACCCGCCATCGTCAACGTGCCAGTGGACCTGAAGCCGCCAGTGCAGCTGACCGTTGTCCCGCGCATGCTGCTGTTGCCGGCCTCGCGCGAAGAAGTGCGTTTTACGGTGAAGGCCGAACGCCACTCGGCGTCTCCCGTCGTCGGCGATCTGGACCTGCGAGCATCTGCCGGCTATCGCATCGAAGGGCCGCGCACGAAGGTGGCTCTCGACACCGTCCGCAGTGACATCTTCGAGTTCTCGCTACGTG
>CAMBXM010000161.1 GCA_945871815.1 Singulisphaera sp. GP187 | reverse complement strand
CGTCCGTGCTCTCGCCGACCTTCAACGTGTTCACGAGGCCACCCCAGAGGAACACCACGCTGCGCTCAAAACGCTTGTCGAAGAACGGGAGGTTGCGAACGTCGCGACGGAAAGGCCCGACGCTCTGCATGGTGAAGCCGGCGACCTGTGCCGCAGCCTCCAACACCGTCGCGTAGTGCTCCTTCGCGAGCTTCTGATAGTCGGCGTCGATTTCGTTCTTTACGACCGACTGGAACTGCTCCTTCTGCTTGTCCTTGGCATCGAGCTGGGCTTTCACCATCGCCAGTTTGCGATCCCATGCCGAGTGCGCCTGCGTGCCAGACTGCAACTTGCCGACTTGCTCGGTCGCAGCCACAAGGTCCGCCTGCAGCTTCTGTTCCCACTCGCCGTAGCGCTTGTCGACCTCGGTCTGGAGCTTCTTCTCGATCTCGAGAACTTTGTCTGGTGCCTTTTCCTTGCCCAAACGCAGCAGCTCGTCGGCAAGCAGCTTCTTCTTGTCATCGCCGGTCGACTTGGCTTTCTCGCGGAAATACATGTCCTCGAGATGCACCTTGATCTCGTCCCATGCCTTCAACGGCCGCACCACGACTTCCGTCGCCTGCAGCAGGAATGCACCGCTCTGGGCACGTTCCGGCATGACTCCGAGGTCGCCGGCGGCGCGAAGTGAGGTCGCGCGCTCCGCGGTCTTCCACTCGCCGAGCTCGAGAGAGGCTAGGTCCTTCAGCTCTTTGGCGTTCTTCAAGCCGGGCAGCTCGCGCAGTTGGGCGCCAGCCTTGTCCTTGGTCAGCTCGGTCCACTTGGCGCGGAAATCGAAGCCCTTGCGCGCCTCGTCGAGCCGAGTCTCCGCCGCCTTCGCGACGTTCTCCATCTGGACGAAGAGGTTCTCAGCCTCACGCAGCTTGTTCTTCAGTTCCTCGTTGGCCTCGTCGGCAGCCAGCAGCTTCTTGGCTTCGTCCCTGGCCTGTTGCGCCTGGAACTTGTCCTGCAGGTTGCGCGACTGCTCCTCGACCAAGGGCTTCAGAATCTCCTGCTGGGCATCGCGAAGCTTGGTCAGCAGCTTGTTGAGGACCTCGTCGACCTTGAGGAGCTTCTCGAGCTGGGCCGCCACCTCAGCGTCGTCGACCGGCTTTGGCTTGCCCTTGTCGTCCTTGAAGCGATCGATCTCCTGCTTGTAGAGCATTTGGCGCTGCTCTTCGCCGACCGTGAACCCAGTCAGTTCCTCGGTCCATTGCGCCGCGTCGAAGGCGTCAAAGCGCAGCACGCCTAGGAGCAGCGAGACGCGGTTCGTGTCGAACACCTCGAGGCGACTCTTCTCGTCGTCGGGCTTGCCTTCCATCCACTTGCGGATGTCGTCCTCGGAGACCACACCCTGCGCCTTCAACTCGGCTTCGAGGGCCTTCATGTCAAAGGTGGCGACGCGGCAGACGATCTTCTTCCGGTCCTCGCCGTCGAGAAGCTGGCGCAGTGCGGCAGCGTCCGAGGTGTCGATACCCATCGAATGCAGCAACACGTAGTTGCCGATCCGCATCCCTTCCTTGACCAGCGCCCGATACTCGCTCAGGGAGCCAAAGCCTCGCTGCAAGGCCAGCTGAGTCGCGTTGTCATTGGCTTGCGAGCGCGAGTTGCTGACCCGCACCAGCCAGTCAATCGACTTGTCGACTTCGGTCATCGAAACTTCGAGACCACTGGTGATTGCCGCCCGCCGCAGGATGGCAAATCTGGTCGAAAGATCGTTCGCATCGCTGCCGACCACGAACTCCGGCAGCACGCCAGTCGGCAAGGTCCCGAGCTTGCGAGACAACAGCCCACCGATCTCGCTGTCTTCGATCTGCAACTCGGTCTTGGCACCGTCGACGACAATCGTCGGCATTGGCCCACCGGGCCCATCGGTCACATCGTGCAGCCACTGCGTCATCGCCGTGCTGATCGAGAAGGTGACGAGGGCGAAGAGCCCCGCCGTGTAGAGGATCAGCTTCTGGTACTTGCGGAAGAACCCGAAGGCGCCCGCGAACTCGTCGTGGTGCTCGGTCTTCGGCGGCTCGACGGGCAGTTGTTCGCTAGTCATCGACATTGGATTGTGCGGTTCGATTCAAAGACTATCGCGGCGCGGATTCGCGCATCGCATCCGGCCCGGCGGCGTCGAGCGAGATCGCTTCCGATGTCAGCAGGATGGGGATCCCCTCCTCGATCGGATAGGCGATGCGCGTACCTTCAGGCTGAAGTGCCGCTGCCAGCGGCCGTGTCACGGCTTGCCCGCCCTGGTTCTTCACGGCGCCCTTGGCAATGCGCTGATTGAGCACCGCCAGTTCGGCGGCTGGCAGTTCGACGAGGCGCTGCCGTGTGGCTGGCGCGACGAGCAACTTTAGGAACTCGGGATCGAATGCCATGGCTTTGGAGTGTGAGGGCGGCAGGGCTCGAACCTGCGACCTACGGCTTAAAAGGCCGCTGCTCTACCGGCTGAGCTACGCCCCCGCGCTGAGCGGAAGAGGCCCCACACGAATGGGGCGAGCAGTGAAGCGGTAGGAACGCGCCGGCGCAAGTACTTGGGCGCGGGACCGCGAGTGGAAGCTGGCCGCAAGCCGTCTTTCGCTGCGGGCTCGGGACCGCACGGCAAACACCGCCCGCATCGGCGCGTGCGCGCCAGGTGGCGCGCCGTCGCCCACTCATTCCTCGAGGATCTCTTTCTGCTTGCCCTTCAGAACATCGTCCATCTTCTGCTCGGCGCCCTTCATTTCCTGGTCGATCTTCTCGTGCAGGCCCTTGCACTGGTCTTCTGTCACCTTGCCGTCCTTCTTGCACTGGTCCGCATGCTTGTTGGCCTCCCGGCGCTCGTTGCGCAGCGCGACGCGGTTCTGCTCCACCAAGTCCTTGACCTTCGCGGCGAGCTTTTGGCGCTGCTCCCCGGACAGCGGCGGCAACGTGAGGCGAAGCACCTTGCCGTCACCCTGTGGGTTCAGACCGAGGTCGGATTTCTGCAAGGCACGCTCGATCTCTTTGAGGATGCCCGGCGAGTTGTCGAACGGCCGGATCATCAGTTGCCGAGGTTCCGGCACCGAGATGTGGGCCATCTGCTGTAGCGGAGTCGGGGTGCCGTAGTAGTCGACCCTGACGGTATCGACGAGCGCCGGCGAAGCACGGCCGGTGCGGATGCCCGCCAACTGGTCCCTTACGTGCTTGACCGTCTTCTCGATCTTGGCCTTGAGGTCATTGAGGATTTGCGCAGTCGCGTCCATGGTTCGGCTCCTGGGTGTTGCGCGATGCTAGCGCCGGAGGTGCGGGATAGGAACGGTTCCGAAGTCGCAAGCGGCCGCGCTGTGTGTCCGAGCCGTAGCCAGCGGGAAGAGCCTGCAGCGTGGGCGGCTCGGATCCCGGCTCAGATCACCCACGTGCCGATGTCCTCGCCGCGCACTGCGCGTTCGAGGTTGTCAGCCACGAACATGTCGAACACCATGATCGGCATGTCGTTCTCCATGCAAAGCGTGAACGCCGTGCGGTCCATCACACGCAGGTCTTTCTGCAGTGCTTCGGCAAACGTCAATTGCCGGTACTTGGTCGCGGTCTTGTCCGTCTTCGGATCTGCCGTGTACACACCGTCCACCTTGGTCGCTTTGAAGATCGCGTCGACCCCCAACTCCGTGGCTCGCAGAGCCGCCGCCGTGTCGGTAGTGAAGTACGGGTTGCCGGTGCCGCCAGCCAAGATGACTACACGCCCCTTCTCGAGGTGCCGAATCATCCGCCGACGGATGTAGGGCTCCATCAGCGTCTTCATCTCGATGGCCGAAGCTGCACGCGTTTCCACGCCAGCGCGTTCGAGACCATCCTGCAGTGCCAGCGTATTGATGGCAGTGGCTAGCATGCCCATGTGGTCGGCAGTGGCGCGATTGGTTCCGCGCTTGCTGAACTCTGCGCCGCGCAGCAGATTGCCGCCACCGACGACGATCGCAATCTCGACCCCAAGGCGCTGCACTCGCGCAACGCGGTCGGCGATGGTCGCCACAACATCGGGATCGACGCCTGCGCCGTTCTCACCAAGGCTCTCGCCGCTGAGTTTCAGCAGGATTCGCTGGATCTTGCTCGGTAGGGGCACGCCGACCTCCGCTGGGACTCAGCCGCCCAGAACCATGTAGTGGAATCGTCGAATCTGGATGTTCTCGCCGATCTTGCCAACGAGTTGTTGGCGAACCTGCTCGATCGTGCGCGTATCCGTTTGATCGACCGGGTTCACGTAGCCCATCTCGACGAGGCACTTCGACTGAAAGAACTTGTCCATGCGGCCTTCGATGGCCTTGTCGATGACCTGCTGCGGCTTGCCCTTCATCGTCTGCATGGTCTGCTCGAGCACCACGGCGCGTTCACGCTCTACCGCTGCAGCATCGACCGCTTCACGATTGAGAAAGGTCGGCGCGTAGGCCGCGGCGGCGAGGCAGCAGCCCTTGCCGAACATGTTGAAATCCTGGTTGAGAGCGACGAAGTCGGTCTCGCAGACGATCTCCAGCAGCACAGCGACCTTGCCGTTGTGATGCACATAGCTGAACAGCTTGCCTTCCTTGACGTCGCGATCCGCAGCCTTCTCCGCACTGGCCTTGCCCTTCTTGCGCAGCCAGTCGACAGATTTTTCCATGTCGCCGCCGTTCTCGGTCAGCGCCTGCTTGCAGTCCATCATCGGCGCACCGGTGGATTCGCGCAGCTTCATCACCAACTTGGCATCGATCTTCGTCATGGTTGCACTTCCGTTCGAAATCAGAGTCGCTCAGCCCGCGGACGCGTGCAGCGCACGTCGCTTCCGGTCACGCAGGCTCGGCCACTGCATCCCAGGGCCGCCGTTCTCTTCCCACCCAGGTGGATCTCCTGCGGGGCACCGCAGACGCGCGGCACCGCGCCCTGCGGCATGTCCGCTGGCACAACCGGAGTTGCACCAACGGTTCGTCGGCTCAGCTCGCCGGCGGAGCGTCCGCCGCAGCAGCGCTGGGAGCCGCTTCCGGAACATCCTTGCCGATCGACACGGAGTCAGCGTGGCCAGCACGTGAACCGCCGCCGAAGCGACCGCCACTGCCACCACCACCACCACCACCGCCGCCACCAGGACCACCACGGCTCGGACCGCCGCGACCTGGACCACCGCGACCTGGGCCGCCTCGACCTCGGCCTTCACCGCGACCATCGCGACCACCCTCGGCCCGACGACCAGGCGCTTGGCGATTGCGCACGTCTTCGGTGGCGACGCGCTGGGCATCGCGCAGCGTCGAATCGTCGCACAGCTTGTGACCTTCGATCACGGCTTCCGCCAAGTGACCAAGGATCAACTGGACCGAACTCATCGCATCGTCGTTCGCAGGAATGACGATGTCGGCGAAACCAGGGTCACAGTCGGTGTCGAGGATGCAGACCACTGGCACGTTCATGCGAGCGGCTTCCTTGACGGCATTCTCTTCGCGGCGAGGATCGACCACGACCATGGCGCCGGGCAGACCATGAAGCACGCGCACGCCTTCGAGGTTGCGGCGGATCTTCTTCATGTCGCGGCGCATCGTCGACTGATCCTTCTTCTTGTAGCGCTCCATCGTGCCCGTGCTCTCGAGGTTCTCGAGCTCAATCAGGCGCGTGAGGCGCTCGCGAACGGTCGCGAAGTTGGTCAGCGTACCGCCGATCCAACGCTCGGTGACCGCCGGCATCGAAGCGCGCTGCGCCTCGGTCTCGACGACCGCGCGAATCTGCTTCTTGGTGCCGAGGAACAGGATCTGCGCACCCGTGGCGGCGAGTTGCCGCAGGAAGTGCGTCGCCCGGTAGAGACCCTTGATGGTCTCTTCCAGGTTGATGATGTGGATCTTGTGCCGTTTGCCGTGGATGTACGGCTTCATCTTCGGGTTCCACCGGCTGGCCTGATGGCCGTAGTGAACACCGGCGTCGATCAACTGCTGGACGGTTACGAGCGGCACTCTGGCATCTCCTGAGCCTGCGAAGGGACTGCGTGCAGAAATGTAGGGGCGGGGAGCATAGGCGCGAGCGACTCCGGGTCAAGAGTGCGCCGGGTCGATCCAACAGACAAAAACAAATCGAGGTCGCAGCCCAGACCGCCGTCGTCACCGATGTTGCGTGCGCCTCGTCGACCGATCGCAGTCGCCGCCGGCGCCAAGAGTGGGCCGCCCATCGCCACGGCGTGCACACGCCCAGGCAGCGTGGATCCCATTCGCCCCACCGCAGCCAATGGGCATCACGAGGACCACCCCAGACAGGGTGTGTCAACGGCTCCAACACCCCCCTTTGCAGCCGCGAGTTCGGCCGCATACTGGGATCGTGACTCAAGCAGCCCCCATTGACCCTAGCCCTGACCTGGTGCTGGTTTGCAACCACGGTCGCGACCCTCTGCAGGAACTCGTAGACGCTCTGGTGCGGGCCGGCCTTCGAGTCGAGGTTTCGGAATCGCTGGCGGACACGCGCCGCCTGCTGCGCGAGGTTCGTCCCGCAGCCGTCATCCTCAACCCACTCACCCTCGTAACCGGCGGGATCGAACTCGAGCTCGTCGAGAGCCTGCAACGCGACGACGACCCAGTCCCGGTTCTTGTGCTGCTCGAGGATCTGCAGCTCTTTGCCGATGCCCATCACTGGCGCCTGCCGATCCGAGATTTTTTGCGCAAGCCGGCGTCACCGCGCGAAACCCTACATCGCGTTGAGCTCGCGTTGCAGCATCGACGTCGGCACGCGACACTGGTGACTCAGAAGCGCGACTTGGAGGGCCAGATCAGCGTCGACTTCAAGACCGGCCTGCTGAGCGAACGGTTCTTCAACCGAATCCTCGCGCTCGAATGGAAGCGAGCCCGGCGACATCAAGACCCGATGTCGCTGCTGTTGTTGGATGTCGACAACTTCAAGAGTGTCAACGACTCCACCGAGTACACGTTTGGCGACGAGGTTCTGCGCAAGATCGGCGAGACCCTGCGCGCCACACTCCGCGAAACCGACTTCGCCGCACGAATCGGAGGCGACGAGTTCTGCGTCTTGCTCCCGCAGACAACCCCCAAGGAGGCGGTCCAGACTGCGATGCGTCTGCGCCAGCGGATCGCCGATACCTCGATTCAGCAAGGCCCGTACTCGCGCCAGGTCACCGTGTCGATCGGCATCGACGCGCACGACGCCCGCTCGACGAGTAGCCCCGAGATCCTGCGCAGCCGCGCCAATCTCGCGCTCAAGGAAGCGAAGAAGCGTGGCAAGAACCAGGTCTGGCTCTACTCCGGGCAGCCCGCCAGTGGTGAAGGGACCGTTGGCGACGCCGCCACCGCAAGCTGATCGCGCGCGCCTTGTAGGGTGAATGGGGAAACAGGCTCGAAACGGGACGCTACAGAGCAGCCAGCGCCATGGCGCTGCGCCGTACGGTGCGACGAGCACGACTCAATTACCGCCATTGCCATTGGCATCCCGGTGCTAGGATTCTTCGGCCACCCCAAACCCAAATCGCCACCGTATGCACATTCGATACCTGATCGCGGCCGCCAGCGTTCTCGCCGGCCACGCCGCAGCGCAGTCCAACACCGTCGCGGGTCTCGACGGAAAACTCTACGCCATCTCTAGCCCCACGGTCTGGGGTCGCCGCGGCGCGGCCTTCCCGAACGGCGAGTTCGGCTTCTCTGCCTCGAACACCATGTGCAACCCGGGGACGTTGACGATCCCGTGGTTTGCTGTGCCGCAGAACAACCACCCGAAGTTCGGCTTCATGGTGACGCGGCTCCTGAACGACCGCATGGTTCAGATCTCGGACCGCAGCTACTGCAAGCACGCGTTCACGTCGCTCAACACGAACAACGGCGTCTGCCTCCCGTGCACCAATCCGGGGACCGGCTCGGTCATGGGCATCGGTTGCTCCGATGTCTATGCGGCTGGCAACAACGGGGATCGCAACTACCTCGGCCCGCCGGACGAAATCGATCCGTGGCTCGGCACGTGGAACATGGTCGGCTCGTACTTCGATCGCGGTGACCCCCAGGTGGCGGCGCCGAACAACACGGACGGCATTCGCAGCACGGTCTCGACGGCTGGCGACGTAGTGAAGAACCGCGTCACGATCAAGGAATCGGACATCATCGCCGGCAGCGTCTACCACTATCAGATCCACCTTCTCCACGAAGGTGAGTCCGTGCTGGTGCGCAACGACAACCTGCTGTGCCGCCAGGTCAATTACAACTGGAGCGGCACGGCGTGGTCGGCAGTCAACGCGGCAACCGCCGTGACCGGCTCGGTGCTCAATCAGTGGACCGGCGCCAGCGTCAGCCTTGGTGGCAATGGCACCGATGACGGCCGCATGGCGGTCGCCATCAAGGTCACCGGCCCAACCAACGGCAAGTGGCACTACGAGTACGCAGTCCACAACATCGACAACAGTCGCGGTGGCGCTTCGTTCCGCGTCCCGGTCTGCACCAACGCGCGCATCAGCAACATCGGCTTCCGCGACATCGACAGCGATGCGCTGAACCAATGGACCGGTGCGCGCGTCGGCGGCGAACTGGTGTTCTCGGCCCCGGGCAACAACCCGTTGAACTGGAACAGCCTGTTCAACTTCTGGTTCGATAGCGATGCCGCTCCGGTCGCCGGCAACGTCACGTTCGACGAAGCCCGCATCGGCGCCGGTGCACTGAGCTTCAACGTCGCCTCGCAGGTGCCGGGCCTCGTCCCGAGCGTCTACTTCGGCGCCGGCTGCGGCTCGCCGGCCCTCACTCTCGAAGGCAACGGACTCGCCAGCGTGCCCGCCCCATCGTTCGCGCTGCAGGCGCGCACGGCCGCGGCCACCCCGGTGTTCCTGTTCTTGTCGCCGACCGCTGCTGGAATCACGCTCGGCAGTGGCTGCACGCAGTACGTCGACAACCTTGGCCTCGAGTCGGTCGGGTTCGTGCTGACCGACGGCACCGGTCTTGGCAACTACGCGCTGCCGATCCCGGCCGGCATGCTACCGGGGGAAGTCACGTTCCAGGCGGCATCCTTCGTTCCCGCTGGCGGTGCCTTCCTCTCCGACTTCAACCTGAGCAACGGGTTGACGGT
>CAMBXM010000160.1 GCA_945871815.1 Singulisphaera sp. GP187 | reverse complement strand
CCAGAAGCCCGACAACGACACCAGCAGGATGCTCGCGAATCCGAGGAGGCGCCAGCGCGGATCGCGCGTGCTCTCCTGACCCAGATCCTGCAAGGCGGCCTCGAGAACGGGATTGGCCCCGAGTGCCCCGCGCGTGCGCTCGCGCGTGTCGGCGGCAGCGAGCGGCCACAGTTCGCGAACCGCGGTTGTCGCCATCGCTGTCGCGAGCGGCATCGTGGCATCCGCCGCGGTGACGATCCGCGGCAACTCGCCAGCGGCCTGCAGGCGCACGAGCGCGTCCATGGCGCACAGTCGAATCGACTCATCGCCGTGGAGCATCGCCCGCAGGGCTGGCAGCGAGTTGCCACCGCTCCGCTGCATTTGGCGAACTGCTTCGAGCCGGTCGCCGTCGCGTCCGACGAAGGCGCGTAGTTGCCATTCGCGAAGCGCGTTGGTTGCTTGCATTCCGGCCTCGCGCGCGAGCGCCTGCCAGAGCAAGAACGCGGGCACCATCAACCCACCGGCGCTGCGCCCGTTGACGTGCAGGCGTCGCGCGTCGTGCCTTGCCGTGACGACTGCATCCCCGCACAGCAATGCGCCCGCAGTCAGTTGCTGCATCGAAGCGTCATCAGCCACCGCGGCGCCCGCCAAGTTGCCGACCAGTGCGGCGACGTCGATGGTGCGTGGTGCGCCATCGAGATCGACATGTAGAACTGCCAGCAGTGCGCGAACGCGCGCAGGAACTCTAGTGCCTTCCACGACCCACGATTCGGAGCCGTCGTCAAGGCAGTCGAATCCAAGAGTGCACCCGTCGAGAGTTGCTTCGCCCGCGGCGATGCAGCCAGGCGGCAGCGCCACACCGTCGGTAAAGCGCAAGCTGCCGGCTCCGACGTGCACCGTGAAGGGCTGCGAGCTATCGCGTTCGCGCGGCCATTCGCGGCGATGGGTCAGAACCTCGTCGCGCAGCCATGCCACCGCCGGCGTCGCGCTGCGGTCTCGTTGCGCTGCAAAGGCGATACTGACCACGGGCTGCGGCGTGGCCATCGCGGGCGCAGTCGGGCTCGGCGCTGCCTGCGCCGGAACGGTGCACGCCGCCGCTGCCACGAACGCCACTGCCATTCCGCAGCGGGTCCGCGAGCGATGCAGAACAGTCGTGCGGCGGAGTCTCACCACTCTGGTCCTCAGTAGCGCGAGCTGCGCTCGTCACCGGCGGCCACGTGGTCGGCTGGGTTGCCATCCATCCGCGGCGCTGTGCGCCAACCAGCGCGTGCCGGTTGTGGCCGAGGTGCGGGCGACGAAGGTGCGAGCATGGCGAGCGCTTCCGCTGCCGCGGACGCGTGCTTGGTGCGACGGCGTGCGATCACGATCATGACCAGACCGAGCGCCACGACTGCGCATGCACCACCGGCCGAGAGTTTGGTCTCCGGGCCCATCCTGTTCCATTGCCGCTCGACCATGCGGCCGATCGCGAGCGCGTTGGCCTTCGCCCTTTCGGCGAGGTCGCTCTCGGTTGCCGTGTCGGTGCCCCGCGCCTGTTGCAGCGAGAGACGGATCAGCGGTTCGAGTTCGGCGCTCTCGACGCCGAGTCGGGCCTCCAGTGCGTTGGTCGTCGCCGGGTCGCGCAGTTCTCCAAGACGTTGGATGGCGTAGCGACGCAACAGTGGATCCGCGTGGTCGAGCACGGCAAGGAGCGCGGTGGCCTCGTCCCTCGGTGCCAGCCTGGGCGACAGTCCTTGGAACAAGAAGGCCAAGGCAATGCCGGTCTCCGGGGCGACAAAGCGCACCGAGGTGGCAGCGGTGAGCAGGTCGTTCTTGGCCCCGAGATCGTGGAGGGCGACGAGAGCTGCGGCGATATCAGAGGGTGCGCTTTCGGAGCGTGCCTTGCCGCGCTTCTCCAGCATGGCGAGCAGGGGCTGCGTCGCGACCGCGGCGCCGCGCCGAGCGAGCGCCTGAACTGCGAGACTGCGAACGGCGACTGCGTCGTCATCGGTGGCGCGTGAGATCGCGTCGGTGGTCGACGGCACCCCGAGCCGGTCCAAGGCCGAGAGCGCTTGCAGGCGAAGTCCGGCGTTGCCGTGCGTTACCAGCAGTTGACCGATTGCCGTCGCCGCCTCGGTTGCGTTCCATTCGCCGAGTTGCCACACCGCGCGCGCTGCGATGGCTGCGTCACTGTGACGGATGAGCGGCAACACCGCTGCGATATTGACCTCGGACTTGCCGTCCTTCTCGACGCGACGGAGGGTCGCACCGGCCTCAGTGGAGCTCGGTTCTTCTGGCGATGGGTCACCCTGGCCTTGAGGCGCTACTGGTTCCCTCGATGGTTGCGGCTGCACTTCGCCGCTCGGTACCGCTGGGAGTGTTGGTGCCGGTGGTGTGACGGAGTTCTGCGGCTCCTGGAGGCAGGTCGCGGTAAGGGCAGCAAAGATCCAGTGCAGCATCGGTGTCGTCTCCAGGTCGCAGAACTGGCCTTTGATCGACCATCCAAGACGACTGGCTGCACAGGAACGCGCGGCGGCGCATTTGCGTGGCGAACTGCGGCACTCACCGACTTCGTGGTCAAGCGCTGCGGCAGTACGCCGATCTTGCAGCGGGTACCTGTACGTGAGTGCGGCCGCGCGGGGCGACAGTTGGCGCGTGAGTAGAAGGATGGCGAGCAGACAAGCGACTAGCAGCCGAGGACGCACCGCCGCGCGGTGGCAGCGCTTCGTCGCCCATGCCATCGCCAACTCGATGGTGTTCGCAGCCGTCGCTTTGGCTGCGTTCCTCGGCGGACTCAACCTCGATCTCGCGGCAATGGTCGGCGCGCTTCCGGTCCTGATGGCGCTGTTGCTACCACCCGTCAGAGCGCGGGAGCCGTTGGGCCAGAGCGGCGCCGCCAACGCCGAACTCCGTCGCGGCGACACCGCTCGCATTCTGGCCCTCGAGTTGGCGGTCGACCGGCTGCGGTCGGTGCTGGAGTCGTTGCGAGAAGGCGTGTTCGTGGTCGACGGCGGGGGCGAACTTGTGCTGGCCAATCCGGCTGCACGCACGGCGCTGCGCCAGCCGAACGCGGATGGCATCGGTGCGATCCTCTGGGATGTCCTCGTACCCGAACTGGCCGCCGCCGCGCGCCTCGCATTCGGGAGTCTGGCGCAAGACGAGGAGGGCATCGATCAACCAGTTCGGCACTCGTCGATCGCGTCCGGGAAGCGCGTGTTCGACCTCACGGCAGTGCGCGTGCGTTCGCGCGAGTCGGGGCACGACTTTGGCACCGTCTTTCTGCTCGTCGATGTGACGCGGAGCCATGAACTTTCGCACTTGAAGGACCGCTTTCTTTCCGGCATCAGCCACGAGTTGCGCACGCCGCTGACGAACATCTGCGCCTACGCCGAGATCCTGCGCGGACTGATGCCCGGCGAGTCGGCGGAGTGGCCCGAGTTCGTTCGCATCGTCCACGATGAATCGATGCAGCTCAGTCGGCTCGTCGACGCCGTGTTCGACTACGCGCAACTCGAGAGCGGGGAGACGGAGTTCGTCCTTGCGGATGTCGATGCGGCAGCGCTGGTCCAGCAGGCTTGCGCTGCGGCCAGCGACCGCGCGATGTCGGCGACCATCGAGCTCACCTGCCAGCTCGTGGATCAACCGATCTTCGTGTCGGTCGACGCCAACCGGCTTGCGTACGTGTTTGCGCAGTTGCTCGACAACGCGCTGAAGTTCACACCACGGGGTGGGCGAGTGCGCATGCTCGTCGAAAGCCGACATGGCAGCTTCTGTCTGCGCGTCGATGACAGCGGACCGGGAGTCGAGCCGGATCAGCGCGACGAGGTGTTCGAGAAGTTCAGTCAGTCGCGCTTCCACCTCACCGACAAGCCTGCGGGTGCCGGCATCGGCCTCGCTACCTGCCGGGCGATCGTGGAACGACTCAGCGGTACCATCCACTGCGATCGCTCCCCGTTTGGCGGCGCATCGTTCGTGGTGGTGCTGCCCGCAGTGGTCGTGGCTCGCAGCGCGCAGACGACAGTCAGGGAGCTCGAAGTTGAGCCGATCGAGGCGCCTCAGGAAGCTGCGGAGTGAGCACTTGAACCCGATGCGGGCGATGGCTAGGCTTCGCCGCCCCGTTCGGACGGGCCGTTAACTCAGTTGGTAGAGTGCGATCGTCACAAGGTCGAAGTCGCAGGTTCGACTCCTGCACGGCCCACCATTCTCCGTCCGATCGATGCGCGTTGAACGTGCGCTCGCGACCCTGGTCGTCGCCGACCGGTGCAGTCAGGGCCTGTTCAGCCGGGAACAGCGCACCAACTACTCTGCACCCGGGACTATCGGCCTGCTGATCGCGGCTGGGATTGCCCCACCCCAGCGGCCCAGAATCGTCTTCCCCGAGACCAGCAGCTAGGCTCTCCCATCGATGTCCGAAGCCTTCCTCGAACGCGACTTCAAGGCCTACGAAAAGCACCGCCAGGACGACCCGGAGTACAACGCGCTCCGGCTCTCCGTCCGGCGCAAGCTCAAGTCGATCGCCGACACCGTGCAGAAGGAGGCCAAGGGCCTCGGCGCGGACCTCAGCACCCAGGCCGGCCTGCACCATCCCTACACCTTCAACGCCTACCGCGTGAAGGAGCAGCGCGCCTACCTCTGCCGCGGCACCAAGGAGCGCAAGAAGCTCGCGACCTTCTTCGGCGAGGCGCTCGGCAAGGACGCCGAGACCCACTACATCCAGACCGTTCTCGAAGTGTGCCTCGACGACCAGATCGTCGAAGCCGCGCTGCGCATCCACCCGCAAGCGTGGTGGGACGGCGGCAACCTCAAGAAGAAGTGCGCGAGCGACGAGTCCGCGTTGAAGGAGTTCTGCTCGATGCTGCGCGCACTGCCGCCTGGCTTCGATCTCCGCGTGCACGACTGGAAGAAGAGCAACTGGTGCGCGCAGGCGCAGCCGCTCCATATGAAGGAGACCCTGGCGATGTACACGCCGGGCGATCACTGGTTGCACATCCAGCGACAGCTGCCGAAGGAGGACGCATTGTCGATGGGTGAGGAGGCAGAAGCGTGGGTGAAGAGTTCGCTGCTCGCCTTGTTGCCGATCTACAAGTTCGTGCTGTGGGAGCCGAGCTGATTGCGGTCACGGCATCAAGACGAAGTCGCGGGCATTGCCGAGCGCCAACAGTGGGGTGGTGGGCCTCAGAGTCGCGGTCTGTAGGGTGATCGGTAGGCCCCAAGCTGCCTGCCTGTTCTGGCGACATCTACTCCGGCGTTCCCAGGATCTGACCCTGTTCGGTGAACAAGACGTGCTCGACGAGGCGATGGCCGACTGCCTTCGCGAGGCCGAAGTCGACCAACTTGGGCACAGGATGTCCGTCTTTCACGGTGACGAGCACGTTGCCCGGTTTGATGTCTCGGTGCATGACGCCCTTCAGGTGGGCTGCTCAGCCAGCCACACGGTCCCCATCCCGCCTTCGCCGATCACTTGCAGCGGCTGATAGGGCCCGATCTTCGGCGGCAATTCGCTCTCTGGATTCGTGGGGTGACTCACCGTGCTGCCTTCCCGCTCCTAACCACACTCACTGCGAGGGATAGTTCGCTTTGACCCACTCGGCCCACTTCTCGTCGAGCTGCAGAACCGAGATGCCGTAGGCCTTTTGCAGTGCGTCGCGCGTTGCGCCGACCAAGTCGTTCATGTTGGGCGACCAGTCCTCGTTGACGCGGCCCTTCACCTCGAACAGGAAGGTGCGCCACTTGTCGTGGCCCATCGATTGGAGGAAGTCCATGCGCGACCAGATGGCCATATGGTCCTCGAACTTGATGTCGCCGAAGTCGCGCCATTGGTAGCACTCGGAGAAGGGTCGATACTTATCGCTTCCCACCATGCCGCGAAGGATCGGCTTCCATTTCCAGGTCGTGCGGATGTCTGCGGGCGAACCCTCTGTCTGGTCGTAGCTGTTCCACTTCTCGTCGACGCGCCGCTCGAACCAGTGCGCGACGCCCTCGCGAATCCACACCGGTAGGTCGTAATTGTAGTAGCGAAAGCCGTCGAGCAGGTTCTGCGACAGGTTGAACGCAAGCGTGCAATGCAGCGCCGTGTCATGCTTGAGTCGCCCTCCGTCACACTCGGTTGCGATGGAGAAGATGAGGCAGCCGACGTCTTTGAAGTGCCACCGCTGACCGAACTTGGACTTGCGGCCCAGGTACTCGTCCAGATAGGTCTGGAACGGCGTCATGCTCTCGAACAGCAGCACGAGGTACTTGTCCTTCATGCCGAGATGCGGCCCGTAGCCCATGTAGGCGCTGCCTGGCATCTTGACGACGTTCTTGGCGTCTTGGGGGAAGTCGGCGTCCTTGATGCCGGCCATCGCGCAAAACTCGGCGTGCAGGTCTTCACAGCGCTGCGCAAACAAGTGCGCGCGCAACCAGGGGTCCAGCTTGCGCGTCTTGGGGTCGACGCCCGGCAACTTCTCGGCGAGCCGTTCGAGTTCACTGCGGATCTTGGCGCGCGTAACCGGGTCCATTGGCACTACCCATTCGGGCAAGTCCATGCCGATGCGGAAATGAGCAGTCTCGATCCAGCGCAGTTGTGTGTAGGGGAGCGATTTCTCGATGTCCGTCGTCTGTGCCTCCGCGGCACCTCGCCCACCGAATGGAAAGGGGCCGTACGAGACGTAGCCTGCCTTCTGCAACGCCTCGGGCTTGTTTTTGGTGTACGGGTCCTGCTTCCACTTGGGCAGCTTGTCCTGGGCCACGAGTGCGATCAGCGGCAATATCGTCGCTGCAGCGAGGCGCAGCAGCGACACCGGGATCGTCGTGATCATTTGGTCAGCCACTCCTGCGCCATGCCAATGGTGTCAAAGGCAGAGAGCATCTCGAGAGGGGGCTGGCCATGCATCACGCGCATCGCATTGACCGCCTCCTTCTTCACGTTGTGGTCTTCGGCCGACAGATAGCTCTTGACCACGACGGCGTCTGCATCGGTGGCGACGTAGCGCAGCAGGCGCAGGCCGGCTGCCTGTACTTGTGGCTGCTTCCCGGCGATGAACTCAGCGATCGCAAGCGCGCACTCGCTGCTGCGTGCGGTTGGCAGCACTTTGCTCACCATGGCGACGTGATCAGCCCAGTCCTTGCGGGTGGTCTCGAGCACCGTAAGCAGTGCCGGCTTGTCCTTGAGGGCCGCTAGGCCGAGATTGGCGTAGAACGCGGTCTGTTCGTCGACGTCTTTTGCAAAGGGCGCGAGCTCGTCCTTCAACTCGGGGTCGGCCATCTCGCACAGCCGTCGGATCAGATACTTGCGCAGTTCGAGTTTCTTTTTCTTGGCCTGCTCGGCCATCAGATTGCGGTGCTCGGAAGCCAGCATCGCGTCGAACACCAAGTAGATCTCGTCGTTGACGGCCAGTTCCTTGTCGGTGTCGCCGACCTTTTGAAACAACGCAGGGGCGGCTCCTGCCCCCATCGCAATCAGGTCCTTCCGTGCGGCCTCGCGCAGCGCGACGTCATCCTTCTTGAACTGGCCGGTCAGCGAGATTGCTCGTTCTCGATCCGTGGCCGACAGGCTTGGCCAAGCCGTGATCGGCTTCGGGAGCTCGGTGGGGGACGACTTTGGGTCCTGGGCGGCTGCAGGCGGGGAGGAGTCAGGGGCCTTCCCTGGGTCTTGCGCGACCGCTGCGACACCGATGCAGGCGAGCAGAGAAAGGAGCAGCCGGCGCAAGGTCATCGTCATGGAAGTTCGAGCCACGGGGGCATCGCGAGGCGGAAGTCGGGGTGCACGTAGCTGACGCGCTTTTGCAGCCGGGTTCTCAGGTCCTGCTTCCACTCGCGCCAGAACTTCTGGTCGTGAGTGAAGAAGCCGACCTGCACCGCTTCGCACAGGTCTTCTAGCGGGACTGCGGCCTGCTTCAGGTCGACAGCGCCTACGAGCATGTAGCCGGCGGGCACCTCAATGGGTGCGCTCACGGCGCCGACGTTGGTTGGTTCGAACAGAAAGCTGGCGACAGGGACCTCGACGTCGCCGCGCGAAATCGTCGCGCGGCGGAAGGCACGGTCGACCCCATTCCTTTCGAGTTCGCTGACGTTGCCGCTGGCGGCGCGGACGGTCTTGGCGAGATCCAGCAGCTTCTCCCGGCTCTCACCGAACTCGCGACGGGCGAACATCAGTGGGATCGTGTACTCGGGCAGTACCTTCTGGATCTTCTTGCGCAGGCTGTACTCGGGCGCCACCAAGTCGAGCTGTTCGACTTGTTCTTTGACGTCGCCGTAAGTGATCGTGACATCGTCGACGACGAGCAAGACGTCATTGGGCTGGATGGCAGCAGTGGTCGCCGTCGGAGACAGCTCGGGACTCTTGGCAGTCTTCTTGTCGCGCGTCGCGATCATGACGGTGAGCAGCGACGCGAACACCGCGAACAGAGCTGGCGCCGCGCGCACGTAGGTTCGGGCGGCGGGCTTTGGCTTGTTCGTCAGCGGTGGGGAGGCTTGCTCGTAGGTCATGGCTGGTCGTGGCCCGCGAGGTAGTCGGCTACTGGCCCGGTCAGGAACCCGTAGGTGGCGTAGAGCAGGTCGGCGACCGACGGCAATTGGGCTGCCGAGATAGCGCCCGGGTAGGTGCTGGTCACCTCAAGCCACAGTGAGCGTGCATCCTGCGGCCAGCTCTCGACGCGCACGTGGTGCAGCGCGCGGTCCTGCTCGGTCGGCGGAAAGGTGAAGCGCAGTCCGAGGCTCTGAATGGGCCGACCAAAGCCCGCCAGCGCGTCGCCTCGGGCGAGCAGGTACTTGGCCAAGAACTCACGGCCATCGCGCACGTGCTTGGGCGCGATGAGCGAACGCACGCAGAACTGCTGCGCAATCGAGACCGGAATCGACAGTGCCGAGAAGGCGATGCCAGCGATGTTGACGACCCTGGTGGCGAAGTCCTCAATGGTGGTAGCCCGGAACTCCTCGCGAAACACCATCCGGTCGGCTTGGAACGACAGCGACGACACCTGTCCCGGCGTCTGCGGCAGATTGGTCAGATGCACGGCGTCCGGTGCAATCTGGAAGCTCTGGTAGCCCAGCGCCGGTTGTCGGAAGAGCGTGTTGTGGACGCCTTGGACTAGGTCGGCCCGAAGCTGGATGGGCGGGTAGAAGATTTCGGCGGTAAACGAGATCGTGCGCGGGTCGTAGCTCATGCCGTGGGGCGGATGCTAACAGGGGAGGGGCCGTTCGCGCTGCCGGCGGCAAGGGGTTCTGG
>CAMBXM010000159.1 GCA_945871815.1 Singulisphaera sp. GP187 | reverse complement strand
CCGCCACCGCCGCCACCGCACGCGGTCAGCAAGACGAGGGTCGAGAGAAAAGGGAGTGAGAAGGAACGACGGGCAGATTGCAGATTCATCAAGGGGTCCTGCGCGGGGTCATGCGACTTCTGTGCCGCATGCTCCACGGGTAACGAATGCACGCGGGGTGCGCGAGCCGTTCCTTGGAAACCGGTGGCGCTGACTGGGATTCGGCGCGGCGGGGGCCGGTGGGCGACTTCGATGCGCCTGCGCGGAATGCGAGCACCGCACCATGACCCCCTGTTCTCGTTGCCTACGCTTCCCCGCTCGCCGGATGGTCACGTACTTCGGCCGCCAGCGGCGCCTCCCGCCGCGGATTCTCGCCGCCATTGCCGCATGGCCCGAGGTGGGCGCAGAGCTCGACCTCGTCAGCGCTGCGGCGCAGGTTGCACACGCGTGCAAGGGAGCGAGCACCACACCATCGCCGTCGACCGCGGCCACGATGCGACGGCGGGCGCGCAGTCCTGCGTGACGGCCAACGCGGACCTCAGGCCAAAGGTGCAAGGGTTGCTCGACGAGTTGTCGAAGTTGCGCGGAGTGCCGCTGTGGGTCACGCAGACCTACTGTCAGCGAGGGCGCTACCTGCCACCGCACCATGGCGCGCGCAGCGAAGCGGTTCGCGCGCAGCTGGCGCGCCGCGAGCTGCCGGCGTGATGGGAAATGGGGATGCTGAGGTCGCGGTTGGCAGCCGCGGCCCGCGTCGACTCGACTCGCATCTGCACAACCGCGAGTGCCTGGTCGTGGTGACCGACGATGCCGCCGCGGACGAGCGCTTGCTGGTCCTGGGTTACGAGCCCGCGGCCAAGGCGATGGCGCGGAACTGAGGTATCGGCGATCGCGGCGTGGCGATCAGCCGGGCTTCAGCTCGTTTGGCACCTTGCGGATCGGCATCGGGATGGCGCGCACCGGCTTGCCGAACAGGCGTGCGGGCGCGGACTCATCGAGCACGCGTTCCATGGCGATCTCGTCGCAGGCCTGAAACTTCGGACAGTGCATGCAGTCGTTGAACACCTTGTGCGGGAGCTCGTCGTGCGCGCAGATCGAGAAGCCCATCTTCTCGAAGAAGCCAGGCACATAGGTGAACGCAAACAAGCGGGCCAAACCGAGTCGGCGGGCGTCGACGACCAGCGCTTCGACGATCTTGCGACCGATCCCCAGCTTGTGGAGTTCCGGCGACACCGCGAGAGAGCGGATCTCCGCGATGTCGGTCCAGGTGATCGCGAGGGCGCCGGTGCCGGCGAACTTGCCGTCGACTTCGGCCACGACGAAGTCGCGGATGTTCTCGATCACCGACGCCGGCGACCGCGGCAGCATCACCTGTCGCATCGCGAGTTCGTTGACGAGAGACATGATCGGCTTCGCATCCGCGACCAACGCGGGACGGATCACGACCTTGGGTTTGGCGGGACGTTTCCTTTGCTTGTCAGAAGTAGCCTTGGTCATCGGCGGTGCGTTTCGGTAGCGGGACGGTTGGCGGCGAGGACGAGTTGTTGCCAGCGTGCGACTTGCTCACGCACGCGGCGAGGGGCGGTGCCGCCGAGTACGTCGCGGCGGGCGAGAATCACATTGGCGGCCAGTGCTTGCGACAGGTCGAGGTGCAGTTGCGGCAGCAGACGGCGCTGCTCGGCTGCTGGCAGGTCTTGCAGTTCGCAGCCGAGGACCTGGGCACGGTCCACGGCCTTGCCGACGAGTTCATGGGCATCGCGGAAGGCGACGCCGTGGCTGACCAGCAAGTCGGCGAGGTCGGTGGCATTCTGGAAACCCCGATCCGCTTCTTTGGCGCAGCGGTCCGTGTCGAACGCAAAGTCATCGACGGCGAGTGCGGCGACTCGAAGGCAGTCGATCGTGCGCTGCAGCGCGGGCAGCAGGGCGCTCTTGTCTTCCTGAAGGTCGCGGTTGTACGCGAGCGGGAGGCCCTTCATCGTCGTCAGCAGTGCCACGAGGCCGCCGAGAACGAGGCCGCAGTTGCCGCGCACCAGCTCGGCGGCGTCTGGGTTGCGCTTTTGCGGCATCAGGCTCGATCCGGTCGAGACGCGGTCGCCGAATCGGCCGAAGCGCGCCTCGGTCGAGGCGAAGAACACGAGGTCCTCGCACATGCGTGACAGGTTGGTCATGGCCATCGTCGCGGCGAACAACAGCTCGCAGGCATGATCGCGCGCGGCGGTGGCGTCGAGACTGTTTTGCGAGGCGCTGCGAAAGCCCAGCGCGGTGGCAAGTTGCTCGCGGTCGACAGCTAGCGGCGTGCCGGCAAGCGCCCCGCTGCCGAGCGGGCACACATCCATGCGTGCCAGTGCGTCCTTGATCCGTGCATGATCGCGCGCCAGGGCTTCGACGTGTGCCAGCGCCCAGTGCCCGATCGTGATGGGCTGGGCGCGCTGCATGTGCGTGTAGCCCGGCATGGGTGCAGCGGCGTGCTGATCCGCCTGGTGCACGAGGTTGGCGAGCACGGCAACGGTCGCGGCGAGCAGTTCACTGCCCACGTCGCGCAAGTGGATGCGGAGGTCCGTCGCGACTTGGTCGTTGCGCGAACGGCCGGTGTGGATGCGCTTGGCAAGGTCGCCGCACCGTTTGCCGAGTTCGCGCTCGACGTAGCTATGAACATCTTCGGCGTCGTCGTCGTCCGGGACCCCGTGCGCGCGGACGTGCGTCGCCAAGTCGTCGATCGCGGCGTGCACTTTGGTCACGTCGTGTGGCTGCAGCACGGACGCGCGGCCGAGCGCGCTGGCCCAGGCTCGATTGGTCTCGAGGTCGGCGAACACGAGCACGCGATCGATGGGCAGGCTCTTCTGGAACTTGGCGAAGAACGGGTCGAGCTCGCCGGCGAATCGTCCACCCCACATTTTGCCCGCTTCGCTCACCGGACGTGGCCCTCGGTGGTGCCGCTGCCCTGCACTCGGGAGGCGACGGCGCCGGGCAGGCCATAGAGCTTGACGAAGCCATAGCTGTCGGCGTGGTCGAACGACGCGCTCTGTCCGAACGTTGCGAGGTCTTCTGAGTAGAGGCTGTACTTGCTCTCGGACCCGATCGAAGTGGCGACACCCTTCCAGAGCCGCACGCGCACGTCGCCGGTGACGAACCTCGTCGCCTCGGCAAACAACGCGTCCATCGCTCGCCGCGCCGGATGGAACCAACGGCCGGTGTAGACGAGGTCGGCGTAGTCGGGCATCAACCGCTCGCACAGCCGCAGTGTGTCGCGCTCCATCGTGAGTGCGCGCAGCGTACGCGCGGCTTCGAGCACGATGGTGCCGCCCGGCGTCTCGTAGACCCCGCGAGACTTCATGCCGACGAGTCGATTCTCACAGATGTCGACACGGCCGACTCCGTGCTGGCCGCCGAGCTCATTGAGCTTCGCCAACAGCTGTTCGGGTGGCAGCAGCTCGTTGTTGAGTTTCACCGGCACGCCGTGCTCGAACGACAGTGTGATCTGGAGCGGCGTGTCCGGCGCCTTGCGCGGATCGGCAGTGAGCATCCAGACGTCGTCGGGCGGGGCGTTGCGTGGCGATTCGAGGGCGCCGCCTTCGTGGCTGATGTGCCACAGATTGCGGTCGCGTGAGTAGATCTTCGTTTTCGACGCGGTGATGGGGATCTGGCGCTTCTCGGCGTAGTCGATCGCGTCTTCGCGGCTGCGGATGTCCCAGTGGCGCCATGGCGCGAGGATCTGCAGATCGGGTGCGAGGGCTTGGTAGGCGAGCTCGAAACGCACTTGGTCATTGCCCTTGCCTGTGCAACCGTGCGCCACTGCGTTGGCCCCGATCGCGCGAGCGTAGTCGACTTGACCCTTGGCAAGAATGGGGCGCGCCATGCTGGTGCCGAGCAAGTAGCGACCCTCGTAGACCGTCATCGCCCGAACGCATGGCCACACGTAGTCGGTGAGGAATGCCCGGCGCTGGTCCTCGACGCGGCAGGTTACGGCGCCGGTCCTCTTGGCCTTCTCTTCGAGGCCTTGCAGCTCTTCGTCGCCCTGGCCGATGTCGCCGCAGTAGCAGTGAACTTCGCAGCCCGGATGGTTCTCCTTGAGCCACGGGATGATGATCGAGGTGTCGAGGCCACCAGAATAGGCGAGGACGATCTTGAGCTTCGGCATGGGGGGCGAGGTCAGCGGATCAAGAGTGCGAGGATTGCCTTCTGGACGTGGAGCCGGTTCTCAGCGATGTCGTAGACAATGCTGCGGGGGCCATCCATGACCTGCTGCGACACCTCCTTGCCGCGGTGCGCCGGCAAGCAGTGCATGAACAGTGCCCCGGGCTTGGCCAGCGACATCAGTTCTTCGTCGACCTGATAGGCCGCGAAGATGCCGTTGCGCTCCTCGATCTCATCTTCTTGGCCCATCGAGGCCCAGACATCGGTGTAGATCGCGTCGGCCCCATCGGCGGCCTGCTTCGGGTCGTTGAGAATCTGCACCTCGGCCCCGGTCTCCTGGGCCGCGCGCATCGCTTCATTCACGACTCGCGAGTTGGGCTCATAGCCCTCTGGGGAACACACGCGGATGTGCACTCCGAGCTTCACCGCGGTGTGGATCAACGCGTGGCACGTGTTGTTGCCGTCACCGACGAAGGTCACGGTCCTGCCGCGAAGCGTGTCCCACTTCTCCACCAGCGTGAAGAAATCCGCGAGTGCCTGGCACGGGTGCACGTGGTCGGACAACCCGTTGATGACCGGGATGCCGGCTGCCGCGGCCAGATCCTCGAGCACCTTGTGCTTGAACGTGCGGGCGACGATGCCGTGAACCCAGCGTTCGAGGTTCTTGGCGATGTCCTTGACCGACTCGCGCGAACCGATGCGCGCATCGCGATGGTCCATGAACGACACGCTGCCGCCGAGGTCGTTCATGCCGATGTCGAAGGTGAAGCGCGTGCGCAACGAGTCCTTCTCGAAGATCATCGCGAGGCGCTTGTTGGCCAGTACGCGCGTATGCACGTCGCGGCCGGCCTTGAGTTGGCGCGCGACGGCATAGATGCGCTCGATGTCCGCCACTGGGAGGAGCGACGTGCAGATCAGGTCCTTCTGCGACAGTGGCGAGAGATCGAGAGAATCGCTCATGACTTTGGGCTCACCGCCGCGCCGAGTTCGCGGGTCTGGGGAAAGGTCGCCAGTGTCTGCTGCATGATCCGCAGGCCCTGCGCGATCTCGGCGCTGGTGATGACGAAGGGTGGCACGATGCGGATGACGTCGCCGGCCGTGCAGTTGGTGATGACGCCAGCCTTGTAGAGCGCCTTCTGAAACTCGGTGGCCGAGTGCCAGAGGCGCAGGCCGAGCATCAGGCCGGTGCCCCGCACTTCGCGTACGATCGGCAGTTCGCGGCCGATCGCCACGAGGCCGGCGCGCAGCTCTTCTCCGCGTGCCTGTACATTGGCGAGTAGGCCGCGATCGAGTTCGTCGAGAAACACCAAGGCCGCGCGGCATACCAAGGGGCCGCCAGCGAAAGTGGAGCCGTGCTCGCCCTTCTCGAAGGTGTCAGCAAACGCTGCGTTTGCGAGGCAGGCTCCCATCGGCAGGCCGGCCGCGATCGGTTTCGCCAGCACGACGACATCAGGCTGGACGCCGACTTGCTGCGCTGCGAGGAAGGTACCAGTGCGGCCGCAGCCGCACTGCACCTCGTCGTGCACGAGCACGGTGCCGGTGCGCGTGCAGAGGTCGCGCGCCGCGCGGAGGAAGGCCGGCGCCAGCGCTCGGATGCCGCCTTCGCCCTGGATCGGCTCGTAGACGACCGCACACGGCTGTTTCTCTGCGACGGCGCGTTCGAGGGCTTGCACGTCGTCGGGCGGCACCCAGGTGACATCCATCAACGGCGCAAAGGGCTTGCGGTACTTCTCGCTCCAGGTCAGCGACAGCGCGCCCATCGTACGGCCGTGGAAGCCGCCCTCGACTGCGACGAACGACGTCCTGTGCTTCTCGCCGCGCACGTGCATCGCTTTGCGCGCCAGCTTCAGTGCGCATTCCATGGCCTCGGTGCCCGAGTTGGTGAAGAAGGCCGCCGCCATGCCGGCGTGCGCGCAAAGTCGCGTCGCGACCTGTTCGGTGTACGGGTGGCGGAACAGGTTGGACAGGTGCACGACTTTGCCGACCTGGTCGCGCAGGCTGCTCGCCAGGCCTTGGTGTCCGTGGCCCAGGGCGCTGACGGCGATGCCGGCCAGGAAGTCGAGGAATTCGCGACCGGTGCTGTCGATCAACCGCGCGCCATGACCGTCGACGAACACCTCGTCGGCGCGGGCATAGGTCTTCATCACGCCTTCGTCCATCTCAGTCCTCCGTGGTCGCGCAGGCGTTTTGATGAAAGGTGGTGCCGACGTCGCTCCTGAGCGCCGCCAACACGGCATCGGACTGGCCAGCGGGGGCGATCTTGACCATCGCGTTCGGGTTCTCTTTCAGCGCCAGCAGCGCGGCCTCGAGCTTCGGAATCATGCCGCCGGTCGCGATGCCGGACTTGATGAGCGCGTCGCAGTCGGTGGGCGTCAGGTCGTGCATCATGGTGCCGTCCTTGCCGCGCACGCCGTCGACATCGGTCAAGAAGATCATCGCTTCGCACGCGAACGCTTTGCACAGCGGTGCAGCCGCGTGATCGGCATTGATGTTGAAGAACGGTTGGCTGGCGTCGCCGTGCACGCCGGGCGCAACCGTCGCGATGACCGGGACGAAGTCGCCCTGGAGCAGGGTCAACACCAGTTGCGGTCGCACGATGTCGATCTTGCCGACGAACCCGAGGTCGACGCCTGGCTTGACCAGCGGCCGCACCGCGAAGCTGCCGCCGTCGGCACCGCTGATGCCTACCGAAGGCACTCCGGCGCGTTGCAGCGCGGCCACCAGCGTGCGGTTGACCTGACCACCAAGCACCATCAGGACGACATCCGCGGTGCGCGCATCGGTGATCCGGAGGCCCTCGTGGTAGCGCTCCTCGATGCCGAGGTCCTTGCCCAGTTGACGGATCTGGTTGCCGCCGCCGTGAACGACGATGACTTCATGTCCGGCTTTGCGGGCCGCGGCGATTGCCTGGCAGAGTTGCGCGCGGGGGCCCGTTTCTTCGAGCTGTGCACCGCCGATCTTGACGAGAATCCTCATTGCAGTCCCTCCGACTCGGGCAGGCCGAGCATCACGTTCATGTTCTGGAGCGCCTGACCTGACGCTCCCTTGACCAAGTTGTCGATCACCGAAACCACAACGACGAGCGGACCTGACTGGCCGATCGCGATATGGCACTGGTTGCTGTGTTGCACGCACTTCAGCTCGGGCCAGCCGTTGTCGTAGACCTTGACGAAGGCCTCCTTGGCGTAGCGTTCGGCGAGGCAGCTGCGCATCGCCGCAACCGTGGAGCCGGCCTTCGGCGACAGATAGATCGTCGACAGGATGCCGCGAAACGTCGGCAGCAGGTGCGGCGTGAACACGATGCGCTGGGTGCCAGCTTCCTGGCGGATCTCAGGAGCGTGGCGATGGTTGCCGACGCCGTAGGCGCAGAAGTTCTCGTGCACATTGCCAAAGTGGGTGCGCTCGCCCGGCGCCTTGCCTGCACCCGACGTGCCGCTCTTGCTGTCGGCGATGATCGGCGCCTGGTCGTCGAGCATGCCGTTCTGCAGCAGTGGCAGCAGCGGCATCAGCACCGACGTCGGGTAGCAGCCCGGGTTGGCGCACAGACGCGCATGCTGCAGGGCCGTACGCGCATGCTCGGTGAGGCCATAGACCGCCTCGCGTAGCAAGAGAGGTGCGGGGTGGGCGGAGCCGTAGGTCGACTGGTAGAGCGCTTCGTCACGCAGTCGGAAGTCGGCCGACAGGTCAACAACCTTGCAGCCGGCGTCGAGCGCGGCCTTTGCAATCGGGGCGGCGGCACCGTGCGGCGTGCAGAGAAACACCCCGTCGCAGGCGGAGAGCCGAGACAAATCGAGCGGCGCGATGACCGGATCCGTTGGGAACTGCGGTGCGTCCGGGGTGGTGCCGGCGCGTGCGGTCATGATCTCGGTCGCCACCATGCCGCGGTGACGGGAGATCAGCGTGAGCAGTTCGCGGCCGGTGTAGCCCGACGCGCCGACGATGGCCACGTTCTTGGTCATGCGGTGCCGTCCTTTTGTGTCAGCAAGCGGCGGACGAGGGAGCGCGCCTTGTTGGCGTCCTGGCAGATCGCCAGCACGGTGTCGTCGCCGGCGATGGTGCCGACGAGCCCGGGCAATGCGCGGGCGTCACGGACGGCGCGATCGAGTGCCAGTGCCAGCGGTTGCGCGCAACTAGGCGGCGTCTTGAGCACGACGAGATTCTGGGCCGCCGTTGCGTTCAGAAGCCATGCTTGCAGCGCGTGCCACAGGCTGCCACCCGACACGGCTTGGGTCAGCGAGGCGGCGGCGGGCAGCTCGTAGCCTTCGGGCCCTTTGTGTACCCCGAGATCGCGCAGGTCGCGCGAGAGGGTGGCCTGGTTCACGGCCAGTCCGGCCTCTTCGAGCCGCTGCTGCAGGCCTGCCTGGTTCCGGATCGTGTGGTGCTGGATGAGCTCCAGGATCCGTTGGCGGCGCTGGTCGCGCGTCTCGGTTGGGGTGGTGCGAATCTGCATAAGTATGCTTCGAGCGCGCATATTTATGCGGACCCCGCCGAGGTGCAAGCCCCTCCCCGGGGATTTCTCGGGCCCCATCAGGTTGCGGATCCCATCAGGTATCGGAGGCCTTCAGGTTGCGGAGGGCCGGGTCACCCGCGGAACGCGTAGGCGAGTCGGCCGTACCACTCGTGCAGCGCGAAGGTGGTGTCCCGCAGCGCCGTCGTGCTGGGAACGAAGCTGGTCCAATCGACGATCGCCGGACTCCGATATGCCGTCCCAGCGCCAATGGCCTCGATCCCGTGTGCGGCAAACGCGCGGACGGACCGCGGCAGATGCCACGCGTGGGTGACCAGCAGCACGCGGGTCACGCCCTCCTTCTTCAGTAGCTCCGCGCTGAAGGCGGCGTTCTCCCAAGTGTCGGCCGAGCGATCCTCGCGCCAGCGCACCGGGGTGTCGAACTCCTGTTCGAGCACTCGCGCCATCATCGATCCGAGCGGTTCGACGTCGCTGCCCGGGCGCCCGCCACTGGTGAGCACGGGCAGATGTGTGCGCTTGTACAGCGCTGCCGCATAGCGGATGCGCACCAGGGTCATCATGCCCACCGAGGCGGCACCGTACTCGGGGGCTTCG
>CAMBXM010000158.1 GCA_945871815.1 Singulisphaera sp. GP187 | reverse complement strand
CCGCGCAGCTCATCGACGAATGCATCACGGCACGGAGGCCCGCAGTGCGCCCTGCCCGGTGCGATCTCGCCCGCCATGCACGCCTCGAACCATGGCTCGCCCTTCACGTTCTTGCCGACGATCGCCGTCGTGTCGAGTGGCTGCCCGGTCTCCGTCACGGTGTTCGCTGCGATCACCGTTCCGTCGGCGTCGGCTACGAGCATCAGGTCGTAGAGCACGTAGGCCTGCATGTAGAAGTTGGCGGCCCTCTCCACCTCCTCCTTCGTGCCGCGCGCGAACGGATGGAACGCAAAGGCCTGCACGTCGCCGTAGCGCTCGAACAGGTTGCGATCGATCTTCTGGATCGCGCCCTGCGCCTCGGCCCGCAATCGATCGCCCGCGTTGGTCTCCAGCGAAGCGCTCGAACGCAGATAGGCCACGGTGCCGACGACGGCGACGGGCACGAGACCGAGGACGAGAAAGGCTGCGGTCAGTCGACCGCGGATACTGGTGGGGAGCATCGCTCGCTGCGGAGACCCAAAGGGATCTATGCCCGTTGTTCGGGGTTTGGCACGAGGAACCCCACGCGCAGAAGTCCGTAGCCAAGGCTCGCTTTCGCCCTCTGCGTAGGCGATCTACGCCCACCGTCGTAGAGGTCTCACCGGAAAGCGATCGATGCGACCGGATCGCGGTGATGGTTCCGGTCGCGCGGCGGTGACGACCACCCGCGCACTGCCGCACGACTACTATCTCGCTCTGCGCGCGGATGGTCCGAGAGCGCCTTTGGAGTTCCGATGGCGCTACGAAGGTCGGTTGCGCACCTGCGTCATGCGCTGCGGAACGCCCGCTCCGGCATCGGCACAACCATCACGGGGTGCAGGCTGTGCTTGCAGACTCGGTAGGCAGTGCTACCGATCACGGTTCGTAGCAGCGCCGAGTGGCCGTGCGTGCCGACCACAACCACATCCCCTTCGCGACTCTGCTTCTGCAGCACCTGCCATGGTTCACCGTCCGAGAACTCGGCCTCCAGCCGCGACGGGTACGTGGTGCGCAGATCGGCGACGATGCGTTCGAACGCTGCCATGCTGTCCTTGCGCAGTTGGTCGACCGCAAAGTAGGGCTCGATCCCGGACGCCAGCGTCGGCAGCTCGAACGCGTGCACGACCTTCAGCGACGCGCCGAGTCGGGTCGCGAGCTCGAGCGCCGCACGCACCACGGTGTCGGTCTGCGGTGACAAGTCGACGCCGACAGTCACGCGCCGCAGCATTTCGAAGTCGTGGCTCTGGATCCAAACCGGGCAGTGCGCCTTCGCCAGCACCGATCGCGCCGTGGCGCCGAAGTGCAGAAAGCCGAGTTCGCGATGGCCGCCAAGCGCGATCAGGTCCGTCGGTCGATCGGCCTTCTGCACCAGCAGCTCGGCAGGCTGACCTTCCTTCACCTCGACAAGCCCTTCGATGTCGTCCATCGGCAGGTCATGACACCGCAAGGTGGCGGCGAGTCGCTGGACAAACGCCTGCTTGCGGGCCGCGAGGCTCTGCACCTTGGTCGCTTCCCATGCGGCCATCGCCGCCTGGGACCAACTGCGCCAGAACATCGAGATCGCATGCACGAAGTGCACTTCACTGCCAAAGCGCTGCTGCAGGCGCACCGCCGCGACGGCAGCGCGGTCGCCTGCGCCTTCTCGGTCGATGCCGACGAAGATGCGTGAGAACACGGTTCACCTCCACGCCGCAAGATCGCGGTACGGAGAGGGTAGGGCATCGCCACGGATGGACCATGCCGCGCATGGCGTAGCTGGCGAGAGCTACGTGGCCACCGCCATCGGCGCTGGGCTCAGCCCCTCTGGTGCATCGAGACGATGCTTCGTCCGTTCGCACCGCGTCACCTTGGTCTTGCCGGACGCGGCATTCAACGCTTCGGCGGTGTTGGTGTTGGTCTTGACCTTGGTGTCCCGCAGACCGTTCGTCTCGATGCACTCCAACGATGCGTCAAAACGGACCGGAACCCGGCCAGAGTGTGACGTTCACTGGGCGGGGATGGTGATCAACGGCAGCTTGTCGTTGCCACCTGTTTCCGCGAGCGTGAAGAAGAACATCACCGCGGTGAGCGCGCGCTTCGTCAGCCAGTCGCCCTCCTCGATCCAGAACCAGTGCCTTTGCCGCGAGCACCGCCGTGAGGTGTTGCCGCTGCAGCCCGGGCTTCGGCCGCCCGGCGCGCACGTTGGTGAGCGTGAAGGGTTGGCCCGTGACCAGTGCGAGCGACAGCGCGGTGCGCAGCACCTGGCCGCCGCCTTCGCCCGCGGCTCCGTCCAGTGCGATCACGGTTCAGCCCTTCACGCAGACGACTTGCTTCAGCGTGTGCACGACCTCGACGAGGTCTTGCTGGGCCGCCATCACCGTGTCGATGTCCTTGTAGGCCATCGGCGTTTCGTCGATGACGGCTGCGTCCTTGCGGCACTCGACGCCTGCGGTCGCGGCGATGTGGTCCTCGACGGTGTAGCGCCGGAACGCCTCGCCGCGCGAGATCGCGCGACCAGCACCGTGACTGCACGAGTGGAAGCTGTCGACGTTGCCCTTGCCGCGCACGATGAACGACTTTGCGCCCATCGAACCCGGGATGATGCCGAGTTCGCCCTTGGCCGCGCTCACGGCGCCCTTGCGCGTGACGAACACCGACGCGCCGAAGTGCTCCTCTTGTTGCACGTAGTTGTGGTGGCAGTTCACCGCCACTTCGCCGTGCGCGAACTTGGGCAGGCCATAGAACCGCTGCAGCGCTTCTAGGATCGAGGCCATCATCAGATCGCGGTTCTCGCGCGCAAACTTCTGCGCCCACGACACCGCGAACACGTAGTCGTCGAAGTGCTCGGCGCCTTCGGTGAAGTAGGCGAGGTCCTTGTCCGGCAGATTGCCGAGCTCTCGCTTCATGTCCTTCTTGGCGAGATCGATGAAGTGCATGCCGATGCGATTGCCGACGCCGCGCGAGCCGCTGTGGAGCATCACCCAGACGCGCTGCGCCTCGTCGAGGCAGACCTCGACGAAGTGGTTGCCGCCGCCGAGCGTGCCGAGGTGCTGCGCGGTCGAGCCGCGATCGAGCTTCGGATGCCGTTCGAGGATCCGTTCGTAGCCCATGTGCAGTCGTTTCCAGGCGTCCTCGGCGCGCGCCGGCAGGTTGGCCCAGGCGCCGCGGTCGCCCTTGCCGCCACCGTTGGTGCGGCCGTGCGGCACGACGCGCTCGATCAACGAACGCAGGCCCTTGAGGTCGTCGGGTAGGTCGCTGGCGGTGAGCGTCGTGCGCACCGCCATCATGCCGCAGCCGATGTCGACGCCGACGGCGGCGGGGATGATGGCGCCCTTGGTCGGGATCACGCTGCCGACGGTCGCGCCGATGCCCCAGTGCACGTCGGGCATCGCCGCGACGTGGCCGTGCACGATCGGCAGCCGCGCCACGTTGCGCAGTTGGGCGAGAGCCTTGTCGTCGGCGACCACGCCGCGGATCCAGGCCTTGATTGGGACACCTTCGGTGTCGAATGAGACGAACGAGTCCATGATGCGATCGGGTCGGTAGGAGTGGTATCCGATGGAGGGCTGATCAGGCGCTATCAGAGTGGGAAGAGTCCGAGGCCTTGAGTTCGGCTACCGCCGGCTCGAAAGGCGTGCCACCAAGCCCGGCCGTCGTCGACGAGGTCGTCGATGCGAAGGCGCATGCCGCGGTCGTCGAGCACTTCGAGATCATCGAACCAGAGGCACAGATCGAGGTGGTGGCGCTCCTGTCGAAAGCACCGATCCTGCTTATGGGCCCGACCGGTGCTGGCAAGTCGTAACTGCGCGACGATCCGCAGCGATGCGGCCCATTCGCTGCTGTTCGGTCACGAGAAGGGCGCGTTCACTGGAGCGCTGCAGGCGCGCAGCGGGCTGTCATGCACGGCGCACACGGGCCTGTTGCTTCTCGACGAGATCGACGAACTCGAGCTCGCGGAGGTCATCCGCTGCATTCGTCGCCGAAGCACCTTGTCGGCCGCAGGGTGCTAGCTGTTCGCGGTGACCCGACAGCAGCGGACCACGACCAACGATGCCGACCGACTGCGGAACCACCTGACGCGCTTTCATCTCGAACATGCGCGCGTGGTCGACGGTGGCTGAGAGGTCCGATCTGCTGTTCGACGGCTGCAACTCGAGCCGCAACGGGACCATCGTCACGCACCGCCGGCCGAGATGTCACAGACTCCTGCACGCCGCGTGTTGGTGTTGCCGCGCTCCCGGCCCCGTTGGTCGAAACGACGATGGCGACGATGGCCAGCACCAACGCAGTCGACGCGAGCCTCAGGGGAGCACGAGTTGTCGTCACGCAATCAACGATAGTCACCGAGGAACCTCCCCCCGCCGGCGGTCCCCCGCGCCGCGGCGAGACGGCGCCGTGCGGCGCAAAGCCGGGGTGAAAACACCGTCACCACGCCACCATTCGCCGAGCGTAGAGCGCTCACTCCGGCATCTTGACGAACCGCTCGCGCGCCGCGCGTTCGAGCGCTTCGCGGTGCTGCGGCGCGGCAATGCCGATCAGCGCCTTCGCGCGCTGGCGCAGGTTCTTGCCGCGCAGATCGACCGCGCCATGCTCCGTCACGACCCAGTGCACGTGCGCCCGCGTCGTCACGACGCCCGCTCCTGGTTTCAGCACCGGCACGATGCGCGAGATGCCTGTGCTCGTCGTCGACGGCAGCGCGATCACCGGCTTGCCGCCTTGCGACATCGCTGCACCGCGCATGAAGTCCATCTGCCCGCCGACGCCCGAGAACATCTGCGTGCCGATCGAATCGGCGCACACCTGACCGGTCAGGTCGATCTCGATCGCACTGTTGATCGCGACCACCTTCGGGTTGCGACGGATGACGCCCGGATCGTTCACGTAGGCGATGTCGAGCATCGCTACCTGCGGGTTGTCGTCGAGGAAGTCGTAGAGCTTGCGCGTGCCCATCGCGAAGCCGGCGACCAGCTTGCCCGGATGCGTGCGCTTGTTGCTCCCGTTGATGACGCCGCGCTGCACCAGCGGCAACACGCCGTCGGAGAACATCTCGCTGTGGACGCCAAGATCCTCGTGTGACTCGAGCTCGGCCAAAACCGCGTCGGGGATGCTGCCGATGCCCAGCTGCAGCGTGGCGCCGTTCTCGATCAGCGCCGCACAGTGGCGACCGATCGCTTGTTCGACCGGACCGCCGCGGACGTGCGGTGACTCCGGCAACGGCTCGTCGACCAGCACCGCGGCCGTGAAGCGGCTGCTGTGCACGAGGCCATCGCCGTGAGTGCGCGGCATGCGCGGGTTCACCTGTGCGACGACCAAGGTCGCCGAGTCGAGGGCGGCGCGCGCGATGTCGACCGACACGCCGAGCGAGCAGTAGCCGTGGCGATCCGGCGGCGACACGTGCACCAGCGCCACGTCCAGCGCCAGCACGCGTTCGCGGAACAGCGACGGCATCTCGCTCAGGAACGCCGGCACGTAGTCGGCATCGCCGCGCGCCACAGCCTGACGAAGGTTGGCCCCAAGGAACAGTGCGTTGTGGTGAAACGCCGCCGCCATGTCCGGCGCGGCACAAGGCGCATTCCCTTCGGTGTGCAAGTGCACCAACTCGACGTCACGCAGTTCGCTGGCGCGGTCCGCAAGGGCGCGCAGCAAGACCAGCGGAGTGGCCGAGGCGCCGTGCACGAACACGCGCTGCCCCGAGTTGATGTACTTGACAGCTTCCTGGGCCGACAACGTTCGCATGCCACGATCAGGCCACGGCAATGCCCCGCGCGCCATGGGCTATCAGCCGGTCTCGCGATGCGAAGGTGTTCACCAAGGCCCTCGACACTTGGGAACTGCATCCTCAGCAGAGCACTCTCGCTTCGACGGCCGCCAGCGAAGGCGCTCCCTGCAGGCCACGTCGCGGACCCAACCACCACGACCACCCGCCCGCTCGGTGCTCGGGTCAGCCGGGAGCCATGATGCTCTTCGTACAGGTCCGCCGGCTGACCGTCGCCATCGCCGCTCGAAGCCCTAGCATGACCCTGTGACCGATGACTTGCTGACTTCGCTACCACGCGTCGCCGACGTCGAGATCGTGCGCGGCGCCCGAGCCGATGGGCCACCGCAGTTCTTGTTCGAGATGCCGCACGGCGCCACGCGCGCGGCCCACTTCGACGACCTGCGATCGGAACTGCACGGCGACTACCCGAGCGACCTACGCGACTTCTTCTTCGTCAACACCGACGTCGGCGCGCCGGAGCTGGCGCGGCGGACGGCCGAGTTCCTGGTCGCGCAGCGGCCGTCGTGCAGCGCGATGCTGCTGACCGCGCGCATCCCGCGCACCTTCGTCGACTGCAACCGCGTGATCGATGCGGACGAGCATCAGAGTCCAACCGGCATGACGCCGGGTCTGCATGCCTGGGTGCGCGACCCGCGCGACCGCGCGTTGTTGATCGCGCGCCATACTGCCTATCGCCAACTGGCGGAGCGCGCGTTCGCGCTGGTGTGTGCACGTGGCGGTCTCGGCGTGATGCTGCACACCTACGCGCCGCGCAGCATCGACGTGCCCGTCGACGACCACGTCGTCTTGCACCTGCGTGCGGCCTATCGACCCGAGACCATCGGCACATGGCCGCTGCGGCCAGCGATCGACCTGATCGCGGCGACGCCGGACGGTCGCACGCTAGCCGACGAGAACCTGCTCGCGGCAGTGCGTCGCGAGGGCGCCGCGGCCGGCCTCGAGGTCGCGACCAACAACACCTATCCGCTGCATCCGAGCACCCTGGCCTTCGCGTTCGCCGAGCGCCACCCGCGCCACACGCTGTGCCTCGAGGTGCGCCGCGATCTGCTCGTGCGCGAGTTCACGCCGTTCGCCGAGATGATCGCGGACCACGAGCGCGTCGATCGCGTGGCGCGGCTACTCGCCAATGCAATCGGCTAGCGCGGCCTGCTGCACTCGTGGCGCGGCGGCATGCCGAACGGCGCGAGGTCGGAAGGTCCAGCGCCGCGGTGCACCAAGCGGAGAACATCGAAGGGTCGATGGTCGGGGGTCTCGGTGCTGGTCGTCCGGAGTGCCCTGCCTCTGCAAGCGCACGCTTTCGCAGGGTGGAAGTTCGGCGACACTACTCTAGGATGAGCCGATGCTCCGTCCCGAGCGTTCGAACCAACTCCACCACAAGGCGAATGGCCTTTCCGCGCGCGCGGGCCTCTGCTCGTTCGCCGCTTTGCTAGGCCTCGCGTCCTGCCGCGTTGGCCCGGATGCGCCGCCCGACACGACAGCGCCGCCAAGGGATGCCTTGTCCCGGGGGCCGCTCGGCGACGGCGTGACCGCGGATCAGCAGCCGTTGCCGCGGTGGTGGACGTCGCTGGGGGATCCGCTGCTCAACACGCTCATCGAGCGCGCGGACGCTACCAACCAGACGCTCGCTGCCGCTGCGGCCAATGTGCGCGCTGCGTATGCCGCGGTCGGCGTGAGCGAGGCCCAGTTGTGGCCGACGGTCGGTGCAGGCGCTCAATACACGCGCACGCTGACCAACATCGCCTTGCTCGCAGCCAATGGAGTCGTGCTGGAGCCATACAACAGCTACGCCTATGGCGTCGGCATGTCGTCATGGGAAATCGACCTCTGGGGCGGGGTCCGTCGCCAAGTCGAAGCTGCCGCCGCGTCGGCCGAATCGCGCGTCGAACAATTGCGCGACGCGCTCGTCTCGGTGCGCACACAGGTCGCAGCCTCCTATGTGCAGTTGCGCATGCTGCAGGAGCAGCGCGCATCGTTGATCGCCAATTGCGAGGCACTGTCGACGACGCTCGAACTGACGCGCGCTCGCTTTGCAGCTGGCACAACCAATGCGCTCGACGTTTCGCGCGCAACGGCCGAATACGACGGCGCCGACGCAGAAGTACCGCAGATCGACGCCGGAATCGCATCGACCATCGCGACGATTGCGGTGCTGTGCGGCGGCAATCCGTCGGAGTTCGCGCCGATGCTGGCAGAGAAGCAGGCCATGCCCAAGTCGCCCGAAGTCGCGGGTATTGGGTTGCCCGAAGAACTGCTGCAGCGTCGTCCAGACGTTCGCTCCGCGCAGCAGCGCCTCGTGGCGGCGACGGCGGCGATTGGCGCGGCGGAGGCGTATCGCTATCCCAAGCTCACGATCTCGGGCAACTTCTACATTGCGACCACGGGAACGGATGGCCTCGCAGACCTTGGCAACCGGGCATACTCGATCGGGCCATCGCTCTACCTGCCGCTCTTCACTGGCGGCCGCATCGACGCGACCGTCAACCAAAAGCGCGCCGAGGCAGAAGCCGCGCTTGCGCAGTATCGCGGCGCAGTGATCGCTGCGGTGGGCGATGTCAGCGCGTGCGCGAGCGACTTCGTGCATGCGCGCGAGACGCGCCGTCGATCGGATTCGGCGTTGGCCAGCGCCGACGCGGCGCTCTCACTCGCGCAGCAGCAGTATGACGCTGGCGTCATCGACTATGCGACGCTGCTCGACGTGCAGCGCGGCAAGTTGAGCGCCGAGAGCACGGCCGTCGAAGCACGCGCCGGAGTGGTCCAGGGATACATCGCGCTCCAACGGGCTCTCGGAGCCGGTTGGGACGCAGAAGAACAAGCGGTCGAGGCCGCAATTTCGGCAGAGAGCACGCAAAGCGAGAACGCACGATGAACGCGAAGTTACGAGCAATGGGATTCGGCCTGGCATTGGCAGTGGTCCTCGCGTCGTGCGCCAAGGCGCCGAGCGTTCCGCCGCCGCCCGCCGAGGTCACAGTGCGCACGGCGGTCGCGGTCGCCGAACCCGTGCGGCGCATCCGCACGTATCCAGGCGTCGCGCAGAGCGTGCACTCGGTCGCGATCAGCGCGCGCATCGCAGGCTTCTTGGCGAAGCAGCACGCCAGGGACGGCGCCACGGTCAAGGCTGGCGAACTCCTGTTCACGATCGACGAGCGGCCGTTCGCAGCACAGCTTGCCGCAGCGCACGCAACGCTTGCTCAGACTGAAGCGCAGGTTCCGGCCGCGCTGGCTGCGCTAGAGCAGTCGCAGCGTGACGTCGAACGCAATGAGCCGCTTGCGAGCGCAGGCGGCGTGTCAAAGCAGTCGTTCGACCAGATGAAGACCAAGGTCTCGCAGTCCGACGCGCAGCTCACTGCGGCCAAGGCTGCCGTGGTCGCCGCGCGCGCGCAGGTCGAGATCGCGGAGCTCAACCTCTCCTACTGCCGCATCACCGCGCCATGCGACGGAGTGATCGGCAAGGCCGCGGCATCCGAAGGCGAAATGGTCGGCCCGGGCTACACGGTGCAG
>CAMBXM010000157.1 GCA_945871815.1 Singulisphaera sp. GP187 | reverse complement strand
CTGTTCTCCAGGGAACCTGCGCGAACGGTGCCAGCGCCTGCGGTGTTGGCCGTAGTGAAGATGGGGGAGTCCGAGTTCGGCGACTCGACGAACATGGTGTCGCCGACCCGCAGTAGCCCGGCCTCGTTGGCGAACAGCGTCACGCGCAGCTGCTCGAGCGTCTTGCTCTGACCGTTGGTGTAGAACGCGACCAGTGAGCCGTTGGTGTCGAAGGCCGCGTTGAGCAGCGTGCCGGACTCGAAACCGTCCTGATCCGTCGCCGCGATCGTGCTCTGGTTGCCGAGCATCGCGATGCCGTCGAACTGGCCCGAGGTGCCGAGATCGACTGCGACTGTCTGGGCCGCGCTGATCCCCGTGAAGCTGAACTGCAGCGTGTTGCTGCCGCCGCCGATCACGTTGAAGGAGCCGTTGTCGTTGAAGCGGATCTGGTTGATCGAGCCCTGCGTGATCGTTCCTTCGCTGGGGTCCATGGTCGCGGCCATGCCCCAGACAGTCGGGTCGGTGTCGCTGCGCGTGTAGGTCATGGTGACCGTGTGGCCGAGACCCTGCGCGTCGATGATCTCGATCGACGTGATCGCGGTGTCGGCGCCGGTGCCCTGTTGCGACACGGTGAAGTTCGGCCAGTTGTTCTTGCCGGTGTTGTTGATCGAGTCACCGATGGAGAGCGACAGATCGGCGTCGCCCTTGCTGTTCGCCGTCAGGCGGATGTGACCGTCGGCGGTCAACGAGGCCGTGGACTGCGTGTTGTCGACGGTGCTGTTGATGAAGGTGACGAGGTCCTGCAGCGTCGTGCCGTCGGTGCCCGGTCCCGTGCCGTAGATGAACGTGTCCGAGTACGACGTGCGATCCGGGTTGGTGCCGCTGATCACGATCTGATCGCCGGTCTGGTAGGCGCTGCGGCGCGCCGTCAGCGCACCGAGGTTGGTCGTACCGATCGCGGTGGATTGCGAACCAGAGACGAGGGTTGCGTCGAGGCCGAGCGCGCCGAGCAGGCCCGAGGCACCAGGGCCGTTGTCGAACTTCAGTGTCGCGTTGCTGCCGAGTTGGATCGTGTCGAAGTCGATCGTGCCGTTGACGTCGTCGGCAGTGACAGACAGGCCGGCCACCGTGAAGGCGGCTGCCACCGTCGAAGCGTTGACCGGTCCCGCACCAAACGTAGTGGATGGGAAGGTGACCGACTGTTGCGCGCCGCCATTGACGGAGACGAGGACGCTCTTGCCGGCGAAGGCTGACAAGTTGAATTGCGTGCCGGTGCCGGCGGTGCCCTGAGCCGTCTTGGCAGCAGCGAGGCCGGCCTGGAGCACGGCGCTCGACTGCACAATCTCCTCGAAGGGGCCACCGACTCGGGCCGGCAGGTTGCCTTGGAAGCTCACGCTCGTGGTCGCGCGGGCGGGCAGCGTGTCGGCCACCGGGACGTTGATGGTGCCGCCATCAGCCGCCATGACTCGCAGGCCGGTGCGGACGTCGACCAGGGCGCGTTCGTTGTCGATGCTGAAGGTGCCGACGCGCGTGTAGAAGCGCTGCAAGCCGTCGGTCAGGGTGAAGAAGCCGCGACCTTGCAAGGCGACATCGAGGGGACGACCAGTGTCTTGGAACGTGCCCTGACTCGTGTCGATGTCGACCGTCGTCATGATCGCGCCGTTGCCAACCTGCACTGGGTTGAGACCGCCGAGATTGCCGTTCGGGCCAGAGCCCGCGCGCAGCGTAGTGCTCAGCAGGTCGCTGAACGTCGGGCGGCCGCCGCGAAAGCCAGCCGTGCTGACGTTCGCGAGGTTGTTGCCGATGACGTCGATGTAGCTCTGGTGCAGGCGAAGGCCCGACAACCCGGTGAACAGTGCGGTACTGACCATGATGATTCCTCGTTGGCTGCGGGATCAGGCTTCGTTGACGTTGGCGATGCCGTGCACATCGCGCAGGCCGATCTCGGCGCCGCCGGCTAGTCGCAGCCGCACGTCACCGGACTCGGCGACGAAGACCGACTCGACGGTGGCGGAGGTGTCGACGCCGTTCGCGTTCTTGTAGGAGACCTCACGCCCGAGCAGCGAGCTGCCCTGGCTCAAGCCCTGACTGCGCGCCAGCAGACCTTGGTAGTCGAGCAGCGCCAGCATGTTCGTGTTGAGGTCCTGCTGCTGCTCCATCGACGAGTAGCTCGCCATCTGGTTCATGAAGCTCTCGTTGTCCACCGGCGATAGCGGCGACTGGTTCTGGAGCTGCGTGGTCAGAAGGCGCAAGAACTGGTTCTCACCAAAGCTGCCGCCCTGGTTGGACAGCACCGTCGAGAGATTGCCCTGGCTGGAGATTCCGCTGGTCGTCGTCATGTTGTCGTTCCTCAAACCCAGAAATCGAGTCCGTTGGCCGTGTACCAGCCTGTTGGTGCGCTTGCGGCGAGCTGCAGCGCATCGTCTGCATCGCTGCCGTTTGCGTCGGGATGCTTGGCGTCGCCGAACGCATCGGCGGAGCGTTGATCGCCGCCTTGGCGCGTGTGCACCTCGGCGTGCGCGACTGTGAGCCCGCTGTCTTGCAGCTCCTTCTTGAGCTGATCGAGGCCGCCTTGCAGCAGATCGCGAAGGTCATCGCGTTCGGTGCCGATCGACAACCGCAGCGAGTTGCTGCTGTCGACGATCATGTGCAGATCGAGTTCGCCCAACTCCGGTGGGTCGAGGCGGACACGCATCTCGCTGCCCTCTTTGCCGAGCTTGAACAGGATCTGCTTGAACACCGAATCGCGGGCCTGCTCGTTCATGGCGACGCCGGCCGCATTCAGCGTGCGGTAGCCGGTGGCCTTGGCCTCGACGGCAACGGTGCGGAACTCGGCCGACAGTTGCGGGCCGGTCAAGCGGTCGACGGTGGCGCGCGATGTCGGTGCCGCGGCCTGCAGTGGGGCGATGCCGGAGCTCAGTGGCGCTTTGCCAGGAAGCAGTACGACGGACGACGTCGAAGCTGCGACCACGGGGATCGCGAGCGGCGCGCGCGACGGCAAAGGATCGAGAGAGTCGCCGGCGTCTTCGCCTGCATCGTCTTGCCGCACCGGCGACTCTCTCGAGGGTAGTTCTTGGGAGGTGGCGACGGTCGTGGCCTGGTCGCTCGCCGCGGCTTCCGTGGCAGCGTCGGCGCCGGCTTCGATCGCAGCATCCTCGGCCGCATCGCTGTCCCGGTCGCGGGCTTCCCCTGCGGCGGTCGCGAGCGACGCGTCCGTAGGAGCGGTCTCGGTCGGCTCTTGGCGATCACGCGCTGGCGCCGGTTCGGCGCGGCGCGAGGCCTGCTCGAGTCGATCGGCGAACGTGCCACTGGCCGCGTTGCTGCCGCTGGCGGCCACTGGCACGCTCAACGGATCGAACCCGAGTTTGCTGAACTGCATCACGACCAAGATCCCCTTCCTCCGTCCTGGTCCATTGCACGGCGCGTGCCAAGTGGGCGCAGAACACGGAAGTGCCCATGCCATGGGCCCATTGGGTCAGGTGCGGCCACGGGGCAGGGAGTGGTCGGCAGGAGCTGCCGGATCGAGGCCGGCAGAAGCTGCCGATCAAGAACACCGCGCCGATCGCGCCAGGGATGCCGGGCGAGATTCCTGATTTGCTCGGTATCGCCGCAGCCATCGGCGAGTCGCACGATTTTCCTGCGGTCCGCCTCTCAAGCCGAATCGAGTTCTTCCGATACATCAAGGCAGGAACTGGCCGAGTGCCAGGAGGCAGCCATGAACATCCGGAACGTGAGCAACAGTGGTGGCGTCGATCGCGGTGGAGACCGCCCGATCCGCGTTGACGGCAAGCGCGAGAGCAGTGCTGCAGCCAGCTCGACCGGGGACAAGGCCGCGATCAGCAGCGATGGCCGCGATGCCAAGGCTGCGTTCGAAGCCAACGTCGATGTCGTGCGCGCCGAAGGCAGCGATCGCGCCGCGATCGTCAGCCGCGCGATGGAGAAGCTGAAGAGCGGGGAGCTCGACACCGAGGCCGTCTACCGCGACGCCGCATCGCGCCTGCTCGCGACCGACTTCCGCACTGCCTGAGTTCCGCGCGACTGGGGCGCTGCTGACAGCCGTTGCGCGTCACATGAAGTTGCGCGTGTGCAAGGAACTCAGCTGCGCCGCTTCGCGGTCGTCGAAGCCGAGTCGCCGCAAGCGTGCCCGCCGACCGGAGTCCATCTGGGTTTGCAGATCGGCAACCGCCGCGTGACCGCGCGCAATGGCCGCCGGCGTCAACGCACCAGCCGCCAGGATCACCAACGCGTCGAACACTTCGGCGTTGAGCCCGGCCGTGTGTCGCAGCATCTCATGGCGGCGTTCGATGGCGACCCGCAGGCGCGGTCGCAGCGTCGAGTCGTGCGCGGCATGACGCAAGAGGTGCGACATGCCGAAGGCGACATGTCGCGCCTCGTCGACTGCCGCCAGCCGCATCACTTCGGCGGTGCAGCGATCGGGCGCGTGGGTCTGAAGGAAGCCGAGCAGATTGAGGAAGGAGCCTTCGCCAAGCACGCTGAGCAGGAAGCTGGCGAGGGCGAAGTCCGGCTCGTCGATGAGGGTCTGCAGCGATGCCTGACCACCGCCGGTCGAGAGGCCGAGTTGGTCGCGTGCGAGCAGGGCTCGCCGGGTGAACACCTCGATGTGACGAGCTTCGTCCGCAGCCTGGATCGCAAGTAGTTGCACGACTTCGCGGAAGTGCGGGTGCACCTTGGCGCAGAAGTGCGCCGGGACGATCAGCGCCGCGGTCTCGTTCTCGATCAGGTAGGTCAGTACTTGCACCAGCGCGTCTTCGACGAATGCAGGGTGCGTGCGCGGGGCGTCCCACGGGATGGCGCTCGCCGGATCCCACTGCGCGGCGGCGGCGGCGCGGTAGAGCTGGCCGGCGTTGTCGCTCCAGATCTCGTCCTTGTCGGCGAGCGCGAAGGCGAACGCAGGCGCTCCGGCCTCGACCTGAGCCCCGCGCGCGGCGAGGCCCCACGTGGCATTGGCGTGATCCATCGCGCCGTCGGGCGCTGCACTGCCAGCGCGTTGCGCCCCGACCCAGCGCGCGTTGGTCGCGGTGCCGCGCACCAACGTGCCCCTGCTGTGTTCGTCGTCGGCGCTCTCGAACCCGTGACCCTCGGCCCTCGCAAAGGCGCGCAAGTGCAGATCGAGCGATGGCGCCACCCCATGGACCGTCAATCGATCGCCGGGTGCCAGTGCCAGCAGCGCGTGCCGCAGCAACACCGTCGCGCCGAAGTCGAGGCCGAGGTCCGCGAGGTCGATGGCGGCGTTGCTCATCATGGTTGCATCGACTGCACGAAGCGATCGATCCAGCGGAAGCGATCGCAACTCCGCGCCAGCGTGGCATAGCCATTGGTGCGCCCGGGCCGCCATTGCTTCAGCCCTTCGAGGTCGAGCAACGGCCGCGCGACCGGATCGTCGTAGCGCATCGACAAGAGCAGGTCGCAGAAGCGGGCAACGAGGCTCTCGGGCGCTCCGTCGAGGACGCTGACGTTGCAGTGGTCGAAGAGACCAGTCTGCGACAGCACGCGCGTTTGTGCGCGTGGCAGCGTGCCTTCCTGAGTGAACAGCAGGTGGTTGCTGTCGATCATGCAGGCGGCGTCGACCTCGCCCGTCATCAGCGCCTTCGCGGCGTCGCGCTCGCCGCCGATGTGGTCGCCGTGCTTGCCAACCAGTACGTCGAAGCGCCGCACGCGGAAGTCGCGGTCGGCCAGCAAACCCTGTTGCGCCAAGTGTTCGAGCGGGATCATCGTCGCCTGCGGCGAGTCCATTGCGCCCACACCGAGGGTCGTGCCGCGCAGGTCTGCGACCGTCTGCGCCTTCGAGTCGGCGCGAACAACGAGGACCGAACTGAGGTCCATGTCGGTGTCGCGCATGGCAACCGCCCGAGCTGTTCGCCCGCGCGCTTTGGCGATCCGATCGGTCTGCAGCCACGCGAGCGGTGAGTTCCAGGCAACGTGGAAGGCGCCATCGAAGTGCTGCTCGACCTGCCGTTCGTAGTTGCTGTAGAGCACGTAGTCGAAGGCGAGGCCGCGGGCCGCAAACCACTTTTGAAAACCATCCCAGATGGTCACGACCTTGGCGTCGTAGGCAACCGCAGCGAGGATCAGGGTGTCGGTCATGGTGGTTCTGCTCGGTGGCGGCGACTCAGCCAAACAACGGCATACCGCAGATCGCCTTGCCGATGAAGTCGTAGAGCTGGTCGCTGGTCGGTGCCATCACCAGCGATGCCCGCGTGTCGCGGAAGAGCCGCTCGACGCCAACGTCCTTGCGGAATGCCATCCCGCCGCAGACGCGCATCGCGAGATCCGCTACCTGCGCCGCAGTGTCGGCGGCGGCGGCCTTGACCTCGAGCACGCGCAGGCCGGCATCGGCGCGCCCTTCTTCGAGCGCGGTGAAGGTGTCGTTCCACAAGCCCTTCGCCATGTCGACCTGGATGCGCATCTTGGCGACGTAGGCGCGGATCGTGGGCAGATCGGCGAGCGCGTTCTGCGTCGCGAGATGGGCGTACTTCTGGCCCGAAGCATGCGCTGCGGTCTTCTGCACCAACGCCTCGGCGAGCCCGAGTGCGCCGCTCGCGATCAGGCACGAGAACGTGGGCAGCACGGTGCCCATCATGATGCCGAAGCCGGCGCCGTCGTCGCCGAGGCGATTCTTGTTGCTGATCTCGACGCCGCTCGCCGTGACCGGCGCCGAGTCGTTGCCGCGCAAGCCGAGGCCGTCGAACGGTCGCGCCACGGTGAGCCCTTTCTGCTTGTTGGGCACGAGCCACAGCGTGCTGGCTTCGTTGCCGGCAGTTGGCTTGCTCGACCACACGAACGCAGTGGCGTGGTTGGCCGACGTGATCCAGCTCTTCTCCGCATCGAGCACGACGCGGTCGCCCTTCTTGGTCGCCGTGCTGACGGGGGCCCAGAAGTGCGAACGCGAACCCGCTTCGCTGAACGCGAGCGTCGACAGGTGGCGTCCGGCGGCGATGTCGCGTCGGGTGGCAAGGTCGCCGTGCGCCTCGATCACCGTTGTGCCGCTGTAGTGCATGGTCAGCACCATCGCCGAGCTGCCGCATTCGCGAGCGATGCGTTCGATCACGTGCGCCGCTGCGCGCAGTGGCGCACCGTGGCCGCCGACATCGGGCTTGCTCAGCAGCGCGAGCAGGCCGTGTTGGCGCGCCGCCTCGACGGTTGCCGTGGGAAACGACGCGTTGGCGTCAACTGCACCGGCGTGCTCGCGGGCAACGTCTGCGACTGCTTCGGCGGCCGCATGGAAATCGTAGGTCATGAGGATCTCGCGAGAATGGCCGCCTGCCATTGCCGCGGATGCATCAACCGCAGCTTGGGTCGGCGTCGTGCGATGGCCCGGACACGCCGGACCTTGGCACGGTTCAGAGGTAGTGAGTGGTCGGATGCACGTGCCCCACGGTAGCGAGAAGCTCCGGCGGTCGGAAGCAAGGCGTCGTGAAGTAGCCGATGGCGACGGTGACGGTTGTCGCGACGGCATTCGTAACGGACCATGCGCGCATGGACATGTCCTCTGGTTCTCGCGCCGTCGCAGCGAAGGGTCTGCCGCTCGGTGCCGTTTTGGGCATCCTGGTCGGTTGCACTTCCTGGGTCTTCGGCCTGCTGCTGCTCTGTATCGCCGAAGGGTGCGCCGACATGATCTGGCCTGTCGTCGTGCCCGTGCTGTGCGGCTCGTTCGGAGTTGCGACCTCGGTCCTATTGGTGCTAACGCTGGTCCATCGGCTCACGCCGGCACGACGTGACGCAGTGCGCGGCCCGGTCATGTTCGGCAGCATGTTCGTCGCCATGGGCAGTCTGCTGCTGCTGGCCGATGGCTTCGTTACGCCGCTCTTGGCGAGCGAGCCCAAGCTCGGAGACGTCGTACGCGCGAGTGGCGGCGTTCTGGGCATGCCGACCGAGTTCGCGTGCGCACTGCTCGTCGCCGGGTGCGCACTCCTGTTCGGGGTGATGCGAAAGCTGACGAAGCTCGACGCGGCGTAGCCGGAGTCTCGCCGTTCGTGGTCAGTCTTCTTCCCAGGTGCCGACGAAGCGATGCGCCACGTAGGCGCAAAAGCGCGTCGGCGCGATGGTGTCGAACTCGAAGCCGTGCAGGTTGCCGTCGTGGGTCAACACCCTGTCGTAGTAGTGGCGCAGATCGCTCTGCATGCTGCGGTCGCTGGCGTCGTAGAGCGCATCGACGGCCCAGATGATCGATCCCGAGTGCACCGAGACGAGCTGCGTGCGCATGCCGAGATGCGGCGGCGTGTAGGCGCGACACGAAGTGATCGTGCCGAGCAGCACACCGTCGAGCCGATAGCGATTGCACAGCGCTACGATCTCGTCGGTGGAGATGCGACCGTGGCGCAATGAAGCGTCGAGCGGAACCACTTCGACGGAGTCGGCCGGCAGCGGCACCACCTCGAAGCGGCGCAGCTTCAGCAGCTCGTTGATGTAGGTCTCGCGAATGCGGGTCTTGTCAGCGACAACGCCAGGTTCTTCCGAAAACGGCAGCACCATGATCCGGCGGACGCACGCGAGGTCGCGCGCGTCGGCCAGGTAGCTGTTGATGGCACGCTTCTCTGGCGGTCGTTCGAGGGCGCAACTGGCGAAGGCCAGCAGGACGCCGACGAGCACTGCATTGCTGCTGAGTCTCACTCCTTGCCTCCCGCGGGCGCCGCCGGCGTGTCGAGGCCGCTGGCGCCAGGAACCGTCTCTAGAGTGCGTTGCATCTCGGCGATCTTGGCCAGCAATGCGGATTGTTCGAGCTTGGCCTTCTCGATGCCGAGGCTCAGGATGCGGGCTTCGAGTTCGCGGCGCTTTTGCTGCAGACTCCCGACTTCGGCTTCGGCCTGGGTTCGCAACGTGCGTTCGCGAACGAGAGAGTCGCCTTCGCCGCTGAGCTTGAGTTGCGACGCAAGGAACTTGTCTTGCAGGTCCTTGTAGTCCTTCTCCAACTTGGCGTGATCGTCGCGCAGCGCTTTGTAGCCGCTCAGCAGGTACTCCTGCTTAGGGCCCAGGTCGACCTCGGTGTTGACGCCGGCTTCCTTGTAGGTCCCCTTGTAGCCGTCGAGCGGGTCTTCTGGCTTAGGCTCGTAGCCCAACGGCACGTTGTGGCACGCGGCGAAGAGCATGAGAAAAGGAGCGACGCGAAGCATGGTCATCGGATCTCCTCTGGAGCGTGGAAGAACTCGATCAAGGATGTGGCGCCGCACTCGCAGCCCCCTGCGAACAAGGCGATGCGATCGCCGCATTCGCGACCGCGAAGGGTGGAGAGGGTGGTCGCCGACTCTTGGCAATCGTCGCGGAGCAGTGCCTCTGCGATGCGGGCGCTGTCGAGTTGCCGTGGCGAGAGCG
>CAMBXM010000156.1 GCA_945871815.1 Singulisphaera sp. GP187 | reverse complement strand
CGGGCCTGGAGCAACCGTCGGCGGGCGATGTCTTTCTCGCCGGCGAACGACTGGGTGACTGTGACGAAGAGCGCCTGGCGGCGGTGCGCCGCAGCAAGATCGGCTTCATCTTCCAGTTCTTCCACCTGCTGCCCGACCTCACGGTGTGGGAAAACGTCACGCTGCCCCTGCGCATTCTCGGTCAGAGCCAGAAGCGCCATCGCGAGCGAATCCTCGCAGTGCTCGAAATGCTGTCGATCGGGAAGCTGGCCGAACGCTACCCGCAGGCCTTGTCGGGCGGTGAGATGCAGCGGGTGAGCATCGCGCGCGCGCTGGCAGCCGAGCCGCCGTTGCTGCTCGCGGACGAGCCCACCGGCAATCTGTCGAGCAAGCACGGCGAAGAGGTCGTGCAGTTGTTGTCCACGGTGCGGAAGCAGCTCGGGACCTCGATCCTGCTGGTTACGCACAACCCTCGCGACGCGGCGGCTGCCGATCGCGTGCTGTTCTTGCACGACGGCGCCATGAACGCCGGCATGTCGCTCACGGGAGGCCCCTTCGATGTCGCTCACGTCTTTCGTCGTCTGCAGGAGCTGGGTATCTAACCCGCTCCGCACGCTGCTGACGCTGCTCGGCATCGCCCTCGGCGTCGCCATCGTGGTGGCCATCTACGTGATGGACCACAACACCATCCAGACGCGGTTTCTGCTGCAGAGTCCGGAGCGCGGTCCCGTGGACCTGGAGGTGTTGCCCGTCGTCGGCAAGTCGGCAGCCGAGGTGCTCGCCGATCTGCGCGCGCGCCCGAACATCGCCGCGGCGACGGTGTGGCGCGAAGCGCGCGGAGCTCTGCGCCACGGCAGTGAAACGGTCGATGTGCAGGTGTTCGGGCTCGAACCGTGGAATGCCGGCACCTTCGATCATTATGCGATTGCCGCTGGGCGCGACTTGACCGCTGCGGATGGGGATCGCGCCATTCTTGTCGGTGCCGAGGCGGCGCGAATTCTCGGCGTCGGAGCGGGGAGCAAGATCGCGCTCGAGGAGACGGCACGCGGCGTCAACTACGAATGCCGCGATGGCGAACTGGTTGCCTTGCCGGAGTCCGATCGGCCGTTGCTGCGCGCCGAGGTGGAGATCGTTGGTGTGCTCGCTCCGCATCGGCTCGGGCGACGCAACTTTGCGCAGATGGCGATCGGCGGGCACGACCTTGTGCGCCGCATCGCGTCCCCGGCGCCGGACCTCTTTCAATTGCAGCGGGTCTACGGGGCGGATCTCGACCGGCTCCGCAATGAACTGGCCGGCGCGGGCTACGTGGTCGCCGATGAGCGTGCGGCCCAGCTCGGGGAAGGCGCCGACGAGCGCGCGTTCCGCAACGGCTTGAAGGTGCTCGGCTGTCTTGCACTGTTGCTTGGCATGTTCGTGGTGTTCCAGACGCTGTCGAACTCGCTGGTCACTCGAGTACGTCTGCTCGGTTTGCTTCGCTGCCTTGGCACCGGCCGCGGCGCAGTGGGGCGGATCTTCCTCGGCGACGCGTTGCTGCTGGGGGTCGTGGGCGCCGGCCTCGGGCTCGGCCTCGGCGTCGGCTTGGCGGCGCTGCTGCGCAACGCCAACATCAGCTCGCTCGGTGGCGACAAGGCTTGGCTGGTGTTCGAGCTGCCGCTGGTGCCGATGCTCGGCACCGCGGTACTCGGCATCGTGTTCACCTTGGCGGGTGCGGTGTTTCCGTTGTGGCGCGCGCGCCAATTGCCAGCGCTGTGGATCTTGCGGCAGCGCGGGCTCGGTAGCGGTGGCGATGACGTCGATCTGTTGAAAGGCGTCAACCTCTGGCTGTTTGCACTGCTCATCTTGGTGCTGCCCATCGCATATCTGGCGATGACCCCCTTGGTGGCGGAAGAGGGTCGCGAGACCCTTTGGGTGCTCCTCGAAATGGGCAGCATGGTCGCGGCGGTCGGCGGCCTCTTGCTGATCGCGCCGGTGGTGGTGGCACTCGGAGGGCGTCTGCTGCTCCTGCCCTTGTCGTGGTTCGCGCCCATGGCGACGTGGCTCTGCCGCAAGAGCGTGCAGCGGCAGTCCGGTCGCATCGCCGCATCGACGGTGGGTCTGGCGGCCGTCCTGCTCGCGTTCCTTGGTCTCCAGAGCATCACTGCATCTCTGCGCGGCGACGTGCACCAGTTTGGGGCGGCCGCGCTGATGGGGCGTGCGTTTGTCGAGACGCCACCACGGTCTGTCGCCGACATCGAAGCGTGGAGTGCGGTGCCCGGAGTGGCGGCAATCGAACCCATCGTTGGCGAGGTCCACGGTCCGTTCCTGCTTCGTGGTCTCGATGTGGCGCACGTGGGCAGCAAGGGCTCTGCGCTCGAAGGCCACCAGGGCAAGCTGCTTCGCTACACCGATCCCAAGGTCCGGACCCTGATCGCCTCGCGGCGGTTGGCGCTGAAGATGGGATGGCGCGAGGGTTCGTTGGTCGCCTTGCGCGATCGCAATCAGGTGCCCGTCAGCTACGAGGTGCTGCACATCAGCGACGCATCGGGCTACGTGCCCAGTGAGCAGGCGTGGGCGATTGCCTCGCCCGATTGGCTGCGTCGTGACTTCTGCATGGCTGGATCGATCGTGCAGTTCACGACCCTGCGACTGAGCAAGGGCGCCGACGCGAGCGTCGTCGGCAGCCGTCTGCGCGACCGCGAAATGAAGCTCGTGCGCTACAAGACCGGGGATGAGATTCTTGACTACCACCTGCGGGATGTCGACCGCGACTTTCACCTGTTCGACTTGCTGCTGCTGCTGATCCTGTTGCTTGCCGGCACGGGTCTACTGAACGGCATGACCATCGCCGCGCTCGGTCGGGCGCGAGAGCTCGGCGTGCTGCGCGCGCTCGGTGTCGGCACGCGGACTCTGCGCGGGAGCCTGATGCTCGAAGGGCTGGTCATCGGCGGGCTCGGCGCTGGCTTGGCGTTGGTTCTCGCTGTGCCGATGGCGCACGTTTTGATCGAAGGCCTCAATCGCGTGGCGGCCTTGCAGGCCCCCGTTGTGCTGCCGGTGGCGTGGATGATCGCGGTGCCCGCCATCGGACTGCTCGTGGGCGCCGCAGCGGCCTACGTGCCAGCGCGTCGAGCCGCCATGGAAGACCCGGCGATGTCCGTTCGGTACGAGTAGGCGCTGCCCCGATTGGCGGCGTTGCTTTCGCGTTGCAGTGCGCTCAGGGAACGATGCGCCAGAAGTTGCCGTCGGCGCCGATGCCGTCCGCTGCGGCAGCTGCCGACCTGGTCGCCGCGATGTGGTTCGTGGTCGCAGTCAGCAAGCCGGCTCCGGCGGGCGGGACCGAAGTGGTTCCGTCGTAGGTCGCACCCTTGGCGACCAGGATGTCACCACTCTGGTTGGTGAAGTAGGTGCCGTAGCCCTGGGTGGAGCGCTGGCGCGGCCACGCCACACAGGTCCAGTACGACTCTGCCAACGCGGCGCTGATGCTGCCGAAGTTGGCGGGCGTTGCCAACACACCATCGCCGGTCGCATTCGGCAGGTAGAGCGCGAAGTAGAACCCGTGACTGAACGCGTAGCCGTTGGCGTCGAGCTTGCCGAGGGCCGACGACAGGGCGGCGGGTCGCAGGACGTTCGAATCCCCGCGCAGCACTTCGATCCCCGCCAGTTCACCCAACGACGCCGCTTCGCCCTGGCCGTTGTCGTTCACGTCGATGGTCCCGTTGGTGCGAGCAACCTGCTGCGCCGTCACGATCGCACGCAGGGTGGCGATGACGGTCTTCTCGTTGGCGCTGGAGCGCGCGCTCAACAGGCTTGGGATCGCGATCGTGGCGAGAACCGCCACGATCGCGACCACGATCACCAGTTCGACGAGCGTGAAGCCGCGGGTAGAAGTCGTGCGCACAGGTCTTCATCGACTGGGCTGGCGCTGCGCGTCGAGCCGGTGGCGGATGCCGCCATGGCGCGGAACGTTTGGCGTCCGACGACCCCTCACGACAAGGCGTGGCCGCTTCCAGGGCGCGGCGCCTGGCCTCACGGGTTCTTGAGCTTGCCTTCCTCGGCCAAGATCTGCGGAATCACTTGGCGGAGCTTCTCCGCCCGTTCGAGCGGATCGGGGTGCGTGCTCAGCCAACCGGGCCCACTGCTGCCCAGTTGGTTCATGCGCTCCCACAGCTTGGGTGCCTCCCAGGGGTCGTAGCCAGCGCGGATGGCGAAGCGAATCCCGACAATGTCGGCGTCGCGTTCGTGGTCGCGGCTGAACGGCAGCGTGAGGCCGACCTGGGTGCCCGCGCCGAGGGCGGCGACGACGCCCATCTTCTGCTCGTCGCTCATCTTCGCCATCGACACACCGGCGGCAGCGATGGTGAGCCCGAGCTGCGTGACCATGCCCTGGCTCATCCGAATCGCCCCGTGGTGCTCGGTTGCGTGGGCTACTTCATGGCCCATGACCGCTGCCAGTGCATGCTCGTTCTGCGTGATCGGGAGGATGCCGGAGTAGACTGCGATCTTGCCGCCAGGAAGGCAGAAAGCGTTGGGCACATCGGGCGCGTCAATCAGCTTGAACTCCCACTGGTAGTTCGCGCCCGAGGCCGCGGCGATCTTGCGTCCGACGCGAACCACCATCTCGTAGTTCGCGCCGCTCGTGATCAAGGGCTTGCCTTCGCCTTGCAGGATCTCAGAGTAGGCCTGTTCGCCGAGCTGGGCCTCTTCCTGTTCGCTGTAGAAGTTGAGGCGCTTGTAGGTCTCGCAGCTGCTGGAAAGGCACAGGGTCGCGACCAGCAGGGATCGCAGCAGGGTTCGCATGGGCGAGATCATTGCCGACGGCACGGCGGCGCGAAAGTGGGGGGCTTGCTGGACGCTGTTTCGCAACTTGGCCACGCGGGGTTACTAGTGGCGTCGTGGCAGCTGTCCTTGGGCTCTGTCCCGACGACTTGGTTGCTGCCGCTGAGGTTCTTGCCAGCCATTGCCGCGGCCCAGGTGGGCCCGAGGAGGCCGTCCGTGTTCCAGCCCGACGACTCACCTTCGTCCTTGTTCACGTTGGTCGGTGCCCGTGCAGCCCTGCGGCGTCAGCAACTGGCCCTCCAGTCGGCGCTGCGCGCGGTGCAGCAGGAGCTGCGCGATTGGGACCCGGAACGGCGGTCGCGCGGCCCGCGGGCGCCGTCGGAGCTGCGCCTGGTCTGGGCCGAACTCGAGGAGCGCGAGCGGGAACTCGTGCTCGATCTCCTGCGGGTCGAGGACGAACGGCAAACGGCCGATGCGGAGATCCAGCGCCATCTGCTCGCCCCGCTGCTCGCCTCGTGAAAGCTCTCGGTGGGCCGTCAGAAGGGCCGTCCCTGCAGTGACTGACGAGTGGGCGCGAACTTGCCTTGCCCGCTCCGATGTTCGATGCTCTGCGGATGCAATCCGACCTCGTGATCGTTGGTGGTGCCCGCACCGCCATGGCGGAGTATTCCGGCACACCCGGTTTCGGCAAGTTCAAGGATGTCTCGGCGATCGACCTCGCCGCTCACGCCGCCAAGGCGGCGCTCGAGCGCACCGGCTGCAAGGCTGAGATGGTGGATGAGACCTTCGTCGGCAACGCCGCGCAAAGCAGCAGCGATGCCATCTACGGCGCGCGCCACGTCGCCCTCAAGGCTGGCGTCCCCATCGACAAGCCGGCGCTGACGGTCAATCGCCTCTGTGGTTCGGGCATCCAGTCGGTGGTCAGTGCAGTGCACGCGATCCTGGTTGGCGAAGCCAAGCTGTGTCTTGCGGGCGGCATGGAGAACATGAGCCAAGTGCCGCATGTCATCCGCGGCGCCCGCGAAGGCTTCCGCTTCGGCCAGGCCCCAGCTATCGAGGACCTGCTCTTCCAAGCGCTCTACGACCCGTTCTGCAAGTTCTTCATGGCCCAGACCGCCGAGAACGTCGCCAAGAAGTGCTCGATCTCTCGTGAGGAGCAGGACGACTACGCGTTGCGCAGTCACATGCTCGGCGCCGCTGCGGTCAAGGCGGGCAAGTTCGGTGCCGAGATCGCGCCGCTGACGGTGATGGTCGGCAAGAAGGAGTTCGTGGTGTCGAGCGACGACCACATCAAGCCCGAGACGACCATCGAGGCCTTGCGCTCGTTGCGCGCCGCCTTCGGCAAGGAGGGGACGGTCACTGCCGGCAACGCTTCTGGCATCGTCGACGGGGCCGCGATGTTGGTGGTCACGACTGCGGCGCGGGCGAAAGAACTTGGCCTGAAGCCCAAGGTGCGGATTCGGTCGTGGGCCAGTGCCGGCGTGCCGCCGGAGGTCATGGGGCTTGGACCAGTGCCTGCGATCCAGCTCGCATGCCAAAAGGCGGCCCTGAAGGTCGCAGACCTCGATCTGGTCGAGATCAACGAAGCGTTCTCGGCGCAGTACCTCGGTTGCGAGAAGGAGCTGAAGCTCGATCGCAACAAGTGCAACGTCAACGGTGGCGCCATTGCGCTCGGTCACCCGCTCGGGGCAACGGGTACGCGGCTCCTGCTGACGTTGGTCCGCGAACTCGAGCAGTCCGGCAAGTCGCTCGGCTGCGCGTCTGCGTGCATTGGCGGTGGCCAGGGCATTGCGATGATCCTGGAGCGCATCTGAGGCCACGATGACGACCACGCAACAGCGCACTAGTGTCAAGCTCGCGGGCCGCGTTCTCTACTTGACCGAGGATCAGGGCCCGCTGAAGGCTCAACTCTACGACAAGCTCGACGTGCCGTTCGACGAGGGGCAGAAGCTGATCGACAACATCAGCACCGACGAGCTCACGCCTGGATGGGTCTGCTACTACTACGACGAGACGTTGGCGCGCTACTGCCTCGTCGGTCTGCGTGGCGGCAACATCAAGGTCGATGCAATCAAGAACGGCGGCTTCGGCCTGATCGTCAGCGGGGTGTCGAAAGGCTGCGGTAGTTCGCGTGAGACTGCGCCCTACAGCGAACTCAAGGCGGGCGTGCAAATTGTCATCGCCAGGAACATCGAGAAGATCTATGGCCAGAACTGCCAGAACATCGGCTTGCTGACGTCGACGGATTTCTCGTTGATCCCGCGACTCGTCCGCGGTGAGTCGATCCCGATCGAGGAGTTCACCAAAGGCCTCGACTCGATCGCCGCCGAGATCGTCCGACACGGCGGTCTGTTCGCTTACAACCAGGCGCGCCTGGCCGGCAGCACCGTGCCGCCGGCAGTGACGACTGCGGCGCGCCCGATGACGCTGTGCGAGAAGATCATCGCGCAGCGAGCGATCGCCGACGCCAAGACGGGCAAGCTCGGTATCGCCGCGGTGAAGCCTGGCGACGCGCTGTTCGTGCGCACGGATGTCCGGTTCAGCCACGAGTATGTCACGCCGATGGCGGAGGCGCTGTTCCGCATGGGCTTGGGCGAGAATGCGACGATCACGGACCCGGCGTCGGTGTTTGCGTTCCGCGACCACCTGACGTTTCTCGACCGCATCATGCCCGAAGCCCACATCAAGATGGGCTTGCGTGAACAAGCTGCGTCGCTCGCCACTGTACAAGAGGCCTTCACCAAGAAGCAGGGCATCAAGCTCTACGGCGAAGTGGAGCGCGACGGCAAGCTGGTCGGAAGCGAAGGCATCTGCCACAACATCGTCATCGAGGACATCGCCGAGCCGGGTCAGTTGGTGATCGGCACCGATAGCCATACCTGCATGGCAGGCGCGCTCGGTTGTTTCGCGTTCGGCGTCGGCTCGACGGACATGGCAAACTCGTGGTTCACCAAAGACGTGCGCGTCAAGGTGCCAGAGTCCGTGCGGGTCAACTTGACGGGCACCATGTCCGCGGGCGTCTGTGCCAAGGACCTGATGCTGCACTTGCTCAGCGACCAGTTCTTCAAGACTGGCGCGGGCATCGGCAAGGTGCTCGAGTTCGCAGGCTCCGCCGTGCGCGCTATGTCGCTCGACGAACGCGCCACGCTGACCAACATGGCCGTCGAGGCTGGCGGGTTCACGGGCATCATCGAAGCGGACGAAGTTGTCGTCGACTACATCGCGACGATGCGCGGCACCGATCGAAAGAAGCTCCGCGCCCAAATCGTCAAGGCAGACTCCGGCGCGACCTACTGCAAGACCTTCGACATCGACCTGTCAACGCTGGTGCCGACCGTCGCCACCCCGGGCGATCCGCGCAACGGCATCCCGCTCGCGGAACTGCGTAGCAAGCTCGGACAGGTCCGGGTGCAGATCGCCTATGGCGGTTCGTGCACCGGCGGCAAGAAGGCCGACATGGACATGTACGCGAGCGTCGTTCGCAAGGCGATCGAGCGCGGCCGGACGCTGAAGGGCGTCAAGCTCTACATCCAGTTCGGCAGCCAGCGCATCCGCCGCTACGCCGAGACGATGGGCTACATCGATTTGTTCGAGGGTGCGGGCGTCGAGCTGATCGATCCCAGCTGCGGCGCGTGCATCAAGGCCGGGCCCGGAGTGTCGTTCACGGCAGACGAGGTCACGGTGTCCGCGATCAACCGCAACTTTCCTGGCCGCTCGGGTCCGGGGCAGGTTTACCTCGCCAGCCCTATGGTGGTCGCGGCGAGCGCATTCCTGGGCTACGTCGGCGGACCAGAGGAGCTGTAGTCGAGTCGCCGCGGTCGGCGCACAATGGCCGTGGGGGACCTGCCAGCGGGGGGAGTCGCTGGCGTTAGGCTGCGCGGGCCATGCGTAACCCCCTTTGCTGTTTGCTCGCGTTCCTGTTCGCGTGCACTGCTCTGTTCGCCCAGTCGCCAGTCGGCAACTGGCGCGGTGCGATCGAGATCCCGGGCCAACAACTCGCGATCGTGGTCCGACTCACCGAGAAGGGCGCGACGCTCAGCGGCCGCATCGACATTCCTGCGCAGGGTGCCGAGGACCTCGAACTCAGCGGTGTCGAGTGCACTGGCCGCACCGTGCGCTTTGCCATTCAGGGTGTGCCCGGCGCGCCGACATTCGCCGGTGAATTGGACGAACACGGCGCGGTTCTCGCTGGCACGTTCACGCAGAACGGGCAGGCGCTGACCTTCCGCCTGAACCGCGACCAGGGCGAGGCGGCGTCGGTCACCAGCTTCGAGGGCTTCCAGGCCTGGTTCGACGAGTCACGTCCGATGTTCGACGTCCCTGGATGTTCCGTCGCGGTGGTCAAGGGCGGCGAACTGCTGGCGACCTTTGCCAGCGGCGAGCGCGATCGCGAAGGCAAGAAGCCGGTGACCGCGGACACGCTGTTCGCGATCGGTAGCAGCACCAAGGCGTTCACGACCTTGGTGCTGGCGACCTTGGTCGCCGAGGGTTCGCTCGAATGGGACACTCCGGTGCGGCGGTGGTTGCCGGAGTTCGCGCTGCACGACGCGCCGCTCTCGGAGCGGGTGACACCGCGCGATCT
>CAMBXM010000155.1 GCA_945871815.1 Singulisphaera sp. GP187 | reverse complement strand
GGCCGCTTCGCGAAGTGATGTCGGCGCTGATGCGCGGGGATAGCAAGCGGGTGACTGCGGAGACGCGGGTTTATCTCCGCGACGTTTACGACCACGTGGTGCAGTTGCTCGACCTCCTCGAGAACTACCGCGAACTCGGCGCCAGCTTGACCGAGTTGCACCTCGCCTCTGCCAGCATCCGGCTGAACGAGGTGATGAAGGTGCTGACGCTGATCGCGACGATCTTCATCCCGCTGACGTTCATGGTCGGCATCTATGGCATGAACTTCGACTACATGCCGGAGCTGCACTGGCGCTTTGGCTACCCGATTGCAATGGGGGGCATGCTCGCCATCGCGCTCGCGATGTTGGGCTGGTTTCGCCGTCGTGGGTGGGTGTGACGCACGCGTTCGATCCAGCCGTCTTGCGCGTCGTCTTCGTCACCGATGGTCGTGGCGATGAGGCTCGCATCGAAGCACAGGTGCAGGCGGTAGTGCGCGGGGGTGTGCGAACCGTGCAGGTTCGCGAACCGCTGTTGAAGGCGCGCCAACTCGCCGAGCTTGGGGAGCGCCTCCGCCAGGTCCTGGCGTCGTGCGACGGCATGCTCTTGGTCAATGATCGCGTCGACTGTGCGGCGGCGGGGGCGTTCGACGGTGCTCAGGTAGGGCATCATTCGCTGCGCCCGCTGGCGGCAAGGCGGGCGCTGGGGCACGACCGCGTGCTGGGCGTCAGCACCCACGACGCGGCAGAGCTGGCTGAGGCAGTGGCGGCGGGCGCAGACTTTGCGCTGCTGTCGCCGATCTGGCCGGTGCGGGCCAAGCCCCAATCCGTGCCGCTCGGCGTTGCCACTGCCGCTGCGCTGACGGCCGTGGCCAGTCTGCCGGTCGTCTGGCTCGGCGGTATCGAGGCTACGGGCGCCGACGAAATCGCGGCTCTGCCACAGAAGCAACGCCCGGTGGGCGTAGCCGTCATGTCCCTGTTTGCCCAGGCGCGCGACCCACAAGCAGCAGCTGCCGGTGTCGTGGCCGCATTCGCCGCCGTGTTGCGCCGCTGACCACGAGGTTGAGCGGCGATGGGCGGCGTGCGATCCTTCTGCCCATGCACGCCGTTACGACGCCCGCAGTGGAACCCACGCCGGGAGGGCAAGGGCCGCGGCGGCTCGACCCGTTGCGGCTGGCTCGCATCGTGCGGCGCTCCATGCTGCCGATTGCTCTCGGTGCCGCCGCAATCTTCTGGGTGTGTTTTGGCATGGTGAAGGTCCCACTCGGGATGGACACCATGCCAACGATTCCGCCAGAGTCCTTGTGCGTCCTCGACAAGCGGGTGTCGCAAGCCGGTGTCGGTCACGAGGTCTTCGTGGAGGTGCCGGACGGCGGAACCTTGTTGTCGAGAGTTCTCGAAGTGACTCCGGACGATCGGATCGTCGTGCGCAACGACAATGCCCAGTCGCTGCTGCCTGACAGTCGAGTCTTTGGTCCGCTGTCGCGCAGCCGGGTGTTGGGGGTAGTCATCTTTGTGGTCCCGGGTCCGAGTTTCGCGAACGAGGAAATCCGTGGGCGCTGAACGTGCGCTCACAGCTCGGCTGAAGCGGTTCTTCCCGGCGCCGCGCGATGCGGCCATCGCGATTGGCGACGATGCAGCAGTGGTCGCCAATCGATCGGCCCAGTCCGTCCTTTGTGTGGATCCAGTGGTCGAAGGGATTCACTTCGAACCGGGGACGGATCTCCGGCTCGTCGGCCGGAAAGCCGTCAATCGCAACCTTGCGGATCTCGCCGCGATGGGTGCTGTGCCGGACTACCTGCTCGTGTCGCTACTGCTGCCGCGCCGGCTGGCAGAGCGCGACCTCGAACGCTTGCTGCGGGGCTTGCGTGATGCCGCGACGCGGGGTGGATGCTTCGTGGTCGGCGGCGACGTGTCGGCGATCGCTGGGCCGCTGGTGGTCACCGTGACCGCAGTTGGGCACCTCGAAGGTCGTGCGCTCTTGCGCAGCGGAGCGAGCCCCGGCGACGCGATCCACGTCACTGGGCCGCTGGGCGGCAGCCTCGGTGGGAAGCACCTGACGTTTCGCCCGCCCCTGGCCGAAGGGCGCTGGCTCGCGCGCGCGACGACTCCTGTGACGGCGATGATGGACGTGAGCGACGGTTTGCTTCTGGATCTCTGGACCTTGCTGCATGCCTCTTCGGTCGCCGGTGCGGAGATCGATGCGGGCGCGGTGCCCATTGCGGCGGCAGCAAGACGGCGCGCGAAGGGCGACCGCCAGCGCGCTTTGGCGGCGGCCTTGTCGGATGGCGAGGACCACGAACTGCTGTTCACCGTTGCCGCTGGTCGCCTGCTGCCCCGGGGCGGCCCGCTGACGATGCGGGCCAGACGTCCGATCGGCCGTGTGATCGATGAGCCAGGACTCTGGCTGGTCCGCGACGGCAGCCGCTGCCCGTTGAAGCCCCTGGGCCATGAGCATGCGATCGCGGCTGTCTGAGGTCCTCAGTCTGCGCCTGCCGGCGGACGAGGCGGCCACCGAGCGTCTGGGCGAACAGCTCGGGTGCCACCTCGGTGCGGGTTGCACCCTGGCACTTGTTGGCGAGGTCGGCGCGGGCAAGACGACTTTGGTGCGCGGGCTAGCTCGCGGACTTGGAGTGGATCATCCGGACGAAGTCGCCAGCCCGACGTATCTGCTGGTCGTCGAGCACGGTGGTAGAGTCCCCCTTCTCCACGCCGACGCCTATCTGCCGCAGAAGTTGAAGGGCTTTCTCGACGACGGCGGGCTCGAGTACCTGTTTCAGCCGTCTTCCCTGGCCGTCGTGGAATGGGCCGACCGCATTGCCGAACTGGTGCCGGCTTCGGCCCTCTGGCTCGAGCTGTCCCCTTCGCCCGAAGGCGGTAGGCTGTGCAGTTTTCGCTGCGCCGATGCCGAGGACTTCCCCTGGCTTGCCCGTTGGCGCGAGAATCCGTGATCGTCGTTGAACCGGGATAACACCGGCGCCGTTGCCTGCTCGTCTGTCCTGGAACCTCGACTGTGAGAAAGCGAACCGTTGACCCTGACCGCGATGACGACCTGCTGGTCGCTTTTCGCGATGGCGATCCCAACGCGTTTCGGGCGCTGGTCGATCACTACCAGGCGCGGATGATCCAGTTCTTCTACCGACTGTGCTGGGACCGAGACCGCGCCGAGGACCTCGGTCAGGACTTGTTCCTAAAGCTGATGCAGAACTGTCGGCGCTACCGGCCCGAGGGCAAGCTGTCGACCTTCGTCTACCGCGTCGCCACCAACCTTTGGATCGACTACTACCGCGCCCAGCGACCGCATCGGCGCCTCTTCTCGCTCGACCAAGCTACGCACGATGCATCGCCGATGGACCTGCCTGGGCACGAGCCAGCACCCATGGAGATCGCCAGCGACGGCGAAGAGAAGCGGCAGCTGCGGTTGGCGCTCGAGACCCTGACAGAACCGCACCGCATTGTCTTCGAACTGGCCGTCTATCAAGAGCGACCCTACGCGGAGATCAGTGAGCTTCTGGGTATCCCAGTCGGCACCATCAAGTCGCGCATGCACAACGCGGTCGCGGCGTTGAAGCAGCAGTTGGCTCCCTCGGACGGGCAGCAGCGACCTTCCGAGAGCGATGGCGATGCCCAAGGTTTCTCTCGGCGCACAGGCGACGGACGATGAGCGAGGCGCCGCTAGACGAATGCGGGGCAGGCTCGGCGAACGATCGGGCCAGTTGGGTCGAACTCGCGATCGGTCAGGGCCGGACGCAGGACCTCGAGGCGCTGCGGCAGCAGGTCGCCGACGACCCGATGGCAGCCATCGACTTCAGTGAAGTGCGCGATGTCATCGAACGCATGCGCGCCCTCACAGTGCAGCCAAGCGAGGCCTGGACGAAGCGAGTCGTGGCCCTGCAGGCGCGCGCCACCGAGCGCTATCAAGCGAGGCGGCCAGCACCGATCCTCCCGTGGCTCCTTGCAAGCGCGGCGGCTGCGGTGATTTTCGCGCTCCTTTCTGCCGCGGATCCGCTGCAACTTCGCCAGCGCAATCCGCTGTCCCATACGCCGCCGCCGATCCCACGCGTTCCAGAAGTTGTGCCGGCGCCCTACCGACCAGAGGCGATGACCTCGACGATGGCGCTCGCGTTCGACGCGACCAAGCGAATGGAGCCAGACTCGTTGCTGAGTGCGGCTTGGCAGCGTTACCAGGAGGCTGGCGTCGAACAACGGCTGTCGGAGTGGCTCTCGCCGCGCAATGCCATCGCGGTGCTGCGCATCGACCATGAACTGCGCGTGACTGCTGACCAGCGACGGGCCGTGCTGCGTGACCGCGGCCTCTTCGACGCCGTCGAAGATCGAGTGCAGCAGTTGGCCGATATCATCAGTGTCGCGCTTCTGGCCTCGGACGACGCCGACCCCTACGCGCTGGCGTTGTGCCTTCGCGCTTTGGTTGCCGCGGGTGGTGATCGTCGAGACGTTGTGGCCACCGCGACCCGTCGGCTCGAGGCCTCCTTGCCGCGGCTCGAGGGCGGCGTGCTGGCGATGGCGTTGTGCGCGCTTGGTGAAGTGGCGGCCACCACGGCCGCGGCCCGCCTGGACCTGTTGGCTGCCCACGGGTCGCGTTGGGTTGAGAGTGTGCTCGACGTCAGCGACGAAGTGTGGTCGCGTCGCCGGCCGCGCATGCTGCAGGCCGTGGAACCTGCTGCCAACCTCGCTGCCGCGGGTCGGTTCTTGCGCTTCGCCCCGGCCTTCGGCATCGACGGCAGTCAGGCGATGGTAGTTCGGCTCTTGCTGCTGGCTCAGCTGCACGAGCGGCGCTCGTTCCGCAACGAAACCCCCGAGGTGCCGACGGCGTTGGTCTACGGCTTCGAGGACCTGATCGATGGTTCGGAGCGCGACGAACTGGAACGGCTGCTGCGTCGCTGGCGCCCGGATGGGCTCGTGCCGGACTACTTGGCCCTGCAGCAGCTGGCCGCAACACGGCAGCCGCAGCATCTCGGCTACGCCCGCTGGCAATTGGAACTGCGGCGCGTCTGCGCGGTAAGGACTCCAGATTTGCTTGCGGACCAAGCCGCCCTGTGCCTGTGCCTCGCAAGCAGTTTCGACGCCGAGCAACGGGCACATTCGATCGCTCGGCTCTGAAGGACCAGGCCAGCCTGCGTGCGATCTGAGGCACAGTTTTGCTGGGCAAGCACGCAAGGATCGGATACCAAGTCGCGCGGCAATGAGGCTCTTCTTGGTCGATTCGGTCGGCGACTTGCCGTCTGTGCGCACGCCGTGGTTGGCACTGCTGTGTGCGATCGCGCTGGCCTCGGTTGCGGTGACGCAGGATCCAGCTCCTCGTCCAACGCCAGATCCGACTGCGTCGACCCGCAGTGGAGCTTCGTCCCAGGATCCGCAGGGACCGCTGCCGGTGGACGCCGAAGCGGAGACCAAGGGGCAGCCCACTCGAGTTCTGACCTTGGGTGACGCGCTGCGCTTGGCCCGTTCGAACAACATCGAACTGCGATCCGGCGAGCTGTTGCCCGAGCAAGCACGGCAGTCCCTGGTCGGAGCCGAAGCCATCTTCAATCCAGAGCTCTACGGGAACACCGGCTACAGCGACTCACAGACGCCGCAACGGAACGTGTTTCAGCCATCGATCTCGCGGCAGACCGTCGATGCGACCGTGGGCTGGCGGCAGCGAGTCATCAGCGGCGGTCTCTTCGACCTCTCGTATCGGCCCGCTCGACTCGACACGCAGACTTCGGTTGAGGGATTCCCCTCGCGCCAGTTCACCTCGGAATGGGTGGTCAGCTACACGCAACCGCTCTTGCGCGGCGCGTGGAGCGACTACACCAAGGCGGACATCGACAAGGCGCGGCAGGGCGTCGCGCGCAGCGAACAGGACTTCGTTCGTTCGGTGCAAGACACCCTCTTGGCCGTCGTTCAGGCCTACTGGGACTTGGTCTTCGCCCGCGAGAACTACCGCATCGTGCAGTCGGCGTTCACCGTGGCGCAAGAGCAGTTGCGCATCACCATCGAACGCATCCGCGTGCGCGAACTCGCACCCCGTGACCGGGTGGCCGATGACGCCGAAGTCGCGCGCCGTCAGGAGGAGCTCATCGGCGCCGACAACGCGATCCGCCGTGGCGAAGACGAGTTGCGCCGCCTGCTGTTCGACGATCGCGATGGTCAGTTGTGGCGATGGAACTTGCGACCCATCGAGCCGATCGAAATGAAGTTCGAGGCCACCAGTACGGCAACTGCCGACCTCGTCGACACGGCGCTGGCGAATCGGCCCGACTTGAAGGCCGCTCGCAGCCGTGTCGCCGAGGCCGAGATCGATCTGGTCAGAGCGAACCGCGACTTGCTGCCGGATCTCGATCTTGTGAGCACCTATTCGAGTGATGCCGTACGCACCGACAGTTTCCGACCGGCGTGGGACGACTCGATCAATCAGCAGTTTCCGGACTGGGGCGTTCGACTGGAGTTCAGCATTCCCATCGGCAACCAATCTGCGCGCGCGCGTCGACGTAGCGCCGAACTCGAAGTGGAGCGCCGGCAACGTGACCTCTACGGGGCAATGCTGAACGTGACCAAGGAAGTTCGCGAGGTGGTCCGCAACCTCGACAGTCTGGCGCAAGCCATCCGTGCCAGTGCCGAGTCCGTGCGGCTCGCGGAAACCAACCTGGAAACCGAGCAGGTCAAGCTGGGCGTCGGCTCGTCGACGGCCTTCGAAGTGCAACGACGCAACCAAGAACTGCGCGAGGCCCGCGGCCGACTGTTGCGCAACCAACTTGATTACCACAAGGCCCAGAGCCGCCTGAAGTACGCTCAGGGTCTGCTTGAAGCCCCGCGCGAGTGAGACTCCAGCGGAGGGAACCGAGCGTTCTCGAGTGCCCTGCCGAGGACATGGAGTTGCCGTGACCGTGCCGCCGTCCTTGGCTAAATGGAGTTTCCGGGCGCCAGCTTCTGCCTGATTACGTCCTGGCCGATAGGCTCTCCTGGCCGCCGTCCTTTGTTCGAGTCCGAAACCCCGTGAACTGGACCCTCTGCTCTCGCGCCGTTCTCGCCCTTGCCATTGGCGCCCTTGTGCAGGCGCAGCAGGCGCCAGACCTCAAAGCGGAGCCAACCGCGCCGGAGCTACCGCCGCAGTCTGCGCGGCCTCACTATGCCTTCAAGGTGTGGCACGACGACTATCCGGTCGTCGTCAACCTGCCGGCGGTCAACCCAGCGCCCGTCTATGTGCGTTCGCGCCGGCAGTCCCTGGAACGGGTCGTGGCGAACCTGCAAGGCAACACCAAGCGCGAAGTCTGGCTGATGGCGACCGACTTCTTCGGTCGCGCACCGGACGAGGCAATCGAGGTATTGATCGAGCTGATGGACCGGTGCTTCAGCCAACCGGCGCTCGTGGACGTCGTCCGCAACGCCGTCGAAGCGATGAGTCGCATGGGGCGCGTCGAGTTCGATGACGCACTGCGCCGAGCGATGGAGCACCCGGACTCTGGCGTCCGCCAAGCGGCCTTTGCGGCACTGGCCACGTCGGGCAGCGCGGCGACCGTCCGGGCAACGACTCCACTCTTCCTCACCGGTATGGACGGCCGGGCACGGATTGCTTGGTTGCGCGCGGCGAGGTTGCGGTTGCCAGACGAAGTTGTGTCGCTCTACCAGCACCTGATGACGCCGGAAACGCCAGTGGCGCTCCGCGACCTTGTGATGCAAGAGACTCTGCAACTGCCGCCGGTGAAGGGTGCCGAGGTCCTGGAGCAGATCTGGGAATTCGCCAATGGTGAGTTCAAGGATGTAGTGGCCGGGGTGATGCACTCCGGTGGCAAGACCTCCGCGACACTCTGGCTGCGCAACGAGCTGATCGCCGACGACCCGCTCGTGGTTGCGCGCGCGCTGAAGCAGTTGCGCGGTCGCGAGTTTGGGGTGCTGCGGGAGGACATCCTGCGGCTCTCGACCCATGCTCGTCCGGAGATTCGCTTGGGCGTCGCCGAAGCGCTGGACGGCGTCGAAGGCGACGACGTCACGCGGACCTTCGAAGTGCTCGCGGGCACTGACGAATTGCTGGAGACCAAGTCGATCGCGCTGCGTGAGTTGACCCGCCGCGGTCGGCCCGATGCCGTGACGCTCGTGATCGAATCCGTTGCCACAGCGACGGGAACCCGGCTGCAACTGTTGCTACGACTTCTGGGCGCGAGCGGTGATCCGCGCTGCGTGGCGCTGTTTCGTGAGCGATTCCTAGCGGCCCCGCCAGAAGAAGGACGCCAGTTTCTGATCGCGCTGGCCCTGAGCCACGCACCTGGCGCCGCGCGCGCGTTGTTCGATCTGTACGTCGCCCCGAAGCGGTCCGTGAGCAAGCAGGACTCGATGGGGGAGCAACTGGACACGGTCGATTACATCCCGGTGATCCTGCCCAACCTGCGCGGCCAAGAAGCAGAGTTGCTGTCGTTCTGGAAGGAGCTACAGAAGGATGACTACGTCCGGCGCGCACTCTACCTGCAGGCGCTGGCCGGCATCGCCGTCGAACGCAACGATGCGGCCGTCGCCAAGCCGATCTCCGATCTCATGCGCGCAGTGCTGTTCGACGCCGGAGAGTCACCGCAGTTGCGCATCCAGGCCCTGAACTCGTTGGCGCGTTCCTGGCTCGATTTGGACGATGTCAGGCGGCTCACGCGATTCCAGGACGCTGCCAACAAGACCGAGGACCCCTCGTTTCGCGCCGTCGTGAAGGACTTCTTGTTCGAGTACTTCTGAGGGTGCGAGTCAGGGCTCCGGGCTAGCGCGTAGGTCGCTCGCGCAACAGCCACCGCTCGTCATCGTAGCCGCGATAGTCCCACGCGCCGAGATGGCCGTCATTGCGGCGATGGGGGAAACCAGGAGCCGGATGCTTGTCCACTTGGTTGTCCACGTAGCCAGCCTGCAAGTTGCGCGAGTAGGCGGATTCTGCGTCCTCGGGGTGGAAGAACACGGAAGTTGCCGGACCGACCGTGCTGCGCGGCCAAGCCACTACCTCGAGCGCTGGGTCCGCGTCGTCGGGTTCGGTGTCGGGCTCTGTTCGAGGCGAGGGCCGCACCTCGATGCAGTAGTGCTTGTTGAAGAATGCGATGCTGGCATCTTCGTGGCCTTCCCGTAACTCAAGGTCCTCCACGAAGACGGCCGAGCTGATCGCCGCTGCGATCAACCTGGCGCTGAGGAGTTCGCGTTGCCAAGTGGCGTCCCAATCGATTGGGGCGATCTGGCGAGCTTCGTGGAGCAACAGCGCGGCCAACTGGTCTCCACGCGTCTCGGCGCGTGCGGACCGCCCCGCTGTGTAGAAGATCAGCGTGAATGTGCCGACCAGCAGCGTCAAGCCGAGTAGGACGTACCACGTCAAGGGGCTAGTGGG
>CAMBXM010000154.1 GCA_945871815.1 Singulisphaera sp. GP187 | reverse complement strand
AGGCCGACTTCGCGATGCAGCTGGCCCAGCTTGATCGAGGTCTTGTACCACTCGTCCATGACCTTGAAGCGCCCCTCGTAGTTGGCCTTGTCCTGCCACTTCTTGCGCTTCTCGGGTGGCAAGGGGACCCACCCGCTCTTCTCCTTCTTGAAGCCGAGGTCGCGGCGAGCGTTGGCGTTCTCGGGGTCGTAAACCGAGAGGATGAGGTCCAGGGCTTGCTTGCTGCGCGTCGCGACCTTGTGGGTCTGCGCCGTGCGCGCGAAGGTCGTCAGTACCCCGGAAGCAGTGCGGATGAGATCCGCTTCCTTCTTGGCGGGGTCGCCAGCGGCCGCAACACCCTGCGCGGGCAGAGCGACAGCAAGGACCAGAAACAGCCACAGCGTGCGCAGCAGAGGAGTCATGAGCTGGCGGAGTCTACGGACGGCGCGGGCAGGCGCTACCCGGAGTGGGGGCGCAGCGCGGGTTCGCGACCTACGGAGCGAGACCGCCGGCTGCGAACCCGACGATCTGCCCGTAGACTCCCCGGGTGCCCGCCGAGGTCCAACGCATCCCCCCAGCTCCGCGCCGCGTGTCTTGGGGCAGAGTTCTCGGCTACCGCTGGCCGCTCGCAGCCGCGACCTTTGCCTTGTCCGTCTACGGCGGGGTGGTGACCTGGCTGTTCTTCTTGGCCAACAGCGGTGTGTTTGTCGAAGCCGAGCGCTTGGAACAGGGCGCTCGCGCCGCGGTAGTTGCCGTCGTGCGCGCCGTCGCCACCGACGCCGAGGCGAGCCAGCGGGTCGACTACGAGTTCTATGCCGACGGCCAGACCTGGACGGGCACGTCGCGCGTGCCGGGCGGCACTTGGAGAGAAGGCCAAGGAGTGCCCGTTGAGTACCGACTGGGCACACCGACGCTCAACCGCATCGCGGGCGCTCCCGTCAAGCTGCGCGCACCGCAGTTCAATCCGACGCACACCTTCCTACTCCTGGTCGTCCCGGGGCTCTTGCTCGGCCTCGGCTGGCTCGTGGGCGTCTTGCGTCTGCGACACGTGCTGGTGCACGGCGATGTCGGCGTCGCGCAGGTGCTCGAAGTTCGCCACGTGCGATTCTGCCTGCCAGAGAGTCTGTCCGTGCGCTTCACCTTCAAGGACCACCGCGCGCAAACGCGCACCAGTCGGCACTGGGTGCGAGTGCACAGCCGGCTCGGCGCGAGGTTGTTGCAGCGGATCGATCGCGAGAGCCCAGAGCGCGTACCCGTACTTCACGACCGCCGGTTCCCACAGCACTGCCGACTGGTGCTGCCTGCCGACTTCGGTCCCGATCTCGGCCGTGTCGATCCCGCGGCGCTGCTGAAGCTCTGAACGCGGCCACTCGCATCCGCACGCTGCGTTCGCCACGATCCGCGCCATGTCGAACTGGCCCCATCCCCCTCGCCGCGTGCGCGCGCGCACCGCGTTTGCGACCTGGAGCCCGTTTGGACCAGCGGTCGCCGCGCTGCTGCTGGTTGCCGTCGTCGGCGGCGTATCGGAGTGGAGCGACGATGACTTCAGGTCGCCGCGCGACGACTGGAGCCTCGACGCGTGCGAAGCGCGCGGCACGACAGTCGCGTCGATCACCGATGTCCGCCGCGAGCAGGATCGAGACGGCCTGCCGACCAGTTGGGCGCTGTGCACCTTCCGCTACGAGGATGCGCAGGGCACGCCCCACACCGCCTCGAGCTGGCTTCGTGCCGACCTGCTGCGCGCCGGCGACCACCGCGGCGTCGAGTATCTGCCGGCCGAGCCCCAAGTGGCGCGCCTGGTCACTGGCGTCGTCGCGCGCACCAGCAGTTGGCTGCCGTGGGTGACCAGCTGGATCCTCCTGCCGCTGTTGTTCGCAACTGGACTCTGGCTATCGCACGTTCATCGCACAGGGGTCGTACTCCGGCACGGTGTGGCGACGGCGGCACGCATCGTCGAGGTTCGCTGCCCCGAGCCTGCTCGCGGCACGAAGCGGCGGCGGGCGCAGCGCTGCAGAGTGCGCTTCGCCTACCGCGGCAGCGACGGCAGGGAACACGTAGCGGTGCAGATGCCCCGCCTCATGTCGCCCCTCGGAGAACTACTGAGCACAGCGAAAGCCGGAGATGAGCTGGAACGAGCCTTCGCGGTGTTTGCCGAGTGGGCCCCCACGCGCGTGCGCCTCGTCGCCACCGTCGAACTGACCGAGGACGCACCGGCGTGACCCACAGCGTCCACGAACTGCTGCAGCCCGGTGGACCGGTCGCGCGCCGGCTCCAGGGCTTTGAAGTCCGACCGCAGCAACTGCAGCTCGCGGTCGCGATCGAACGCGCCTTCACCGGACGGCGCCATCTCGTCGCCGAGGCCGGCACGGGTGTAGGCAAGTCGTTCTCCTACCTGCTGCCGGCGGCGCTGCACGCCGATCAGAATCAGGGCCAGGGGCCGGTCGTGATCAGCACCCGCACGATCGCGCTGCAAGAGCAGCTCGAAAAGAAGGACCTGCCGTTCCTGCACGCGGTGTTGCCGTTCGAGTGGTCGTCGACGACCGCCGTCGGGCGCAACAACTACCTCTGCCTGCGACGCATGCATCTGGCGGAGCGCGAGCAGAGCATGCTCGAAAACGAGGACCGACGATCGCACCTGCGCCGCATCGTCGACTGGTCGATGACGGCGCGCGAGACCACGCGCATGGAGCTGCCGTTCCCACCGCTCGCCGACGTGTGGGAGGAGGTGCAGGCCGAACATGGCAATTGCCTCAACCGCGCCTGCTCCCACTACGAGCGGTGCGGCTGGCAACGCGCCCGGCGACGCGCCGAAACCGCGCAAGTTCTGATCGTCAACCACTCGTTGTACTTCGCCGATCTCGCCCTACGTTTGGCCGGGGCGACGTTCTTGCCCGAACACAAGGTCGTGGTCTTCGACGAGGCCCACCACCTCGAACGCGTAGCGACCGAGAGCCTGGGGCTGAGGGTGTCGGCAGCGACCGTCGGTTGGCACCTGAAGCGCCTGCACCCACGCCGTAGTGACCACAGCCTGCTACGCCGACACGGCACGCCGGCGGCGCTCGTGCTGCTCGAAGAGCTGCGAGTGGCGAACGACGCGTTCTTTTCGGAACTCGAAGCGCACGCCGGCCCTGACGGTCGCGATGGCAACTCGGCGCTCGGCGACGAAACGCTCGCCGAGCCCCTGACGCCGCTCCTCGTGCATCTTTCGCAAGAACTCGGCGCGGCGGCGATGCGCATCGAACAGGTCGATGTGCGCATGGAGCTGCAGGCGCGCAGCAGCGGCCTCGTCGGCCTCGCCAACGTGATCCGCTCGCTGTGTGATCCGAAGTCGCAGACCGGTCCGGCTCTGATCCGTTGGGTCGAGGGCAGCAAGTACGGACCGGTGCTGTGCGGCGCCCCGCTCGACGTCAGCTCGGTGTTGCGCGACCATCTATTCAAGTCGGGGCCGACATGCGTACTGACGAGCGCGACGCTCGGCCCCGGCGACGACGAGGGTTTTGCATGGGTGCGCGGCCAACTCGGCCTGGATGGCGACCGCGTCGATACCTTGCGCCTGGGCTCGCCGTTCGACTACGAACGCAACGTCAGGCTCGTGATCGAAAGCGACATGCCCGACCCGAGCGGGGCGCCGACTCAGTTCAAGGCCGCGGTCGGCGACCGCACCAAGCACCACGTGCTGCGAAACGGCGGTCACGCACTCGTGCTGTGCACGTCGTGGGACTTCGTACGGTTCCTCAAGGAGGCCCTCGCTGACGACCTCCATGAAGAGGGCATCCCGCTCTTGGTCCAGGGCGAGTCGCCGTTGGCCAAACTGCTCGAACAGAAACGCGCAGAGCCCAGTTCGGTGCTGATCGGCACCGACTCGCTGTGGGAAGGCATCGACGTCCCCGGTGAGGCTCTGACTCTGGTCATCGTGACACGCTTGCCGTTCCAGAACCCGAGCCACCCTCTGACCAAGGCGCGCATGCAGGCAATCGCCGACAAGGGCGGCGATCCCTTCCGCGACTGGTCGCTGCCCGAAGCCATCCTGAAGTTCCGCCAGGGCTTTGGCCGCCTGATCCGGAGCCAGCAGGACCATGGCAAGGTCATCGTGCTGGACCCGCGAGCGCGCACCAAGGGTTACGGTCGACGTTTCCTCGCCTCGCTGCCAGTGCAACCGGTACTCGACGACGACTACCCCGACCTCGGCCTTTGACCCGGGCCCAGGATTCGTCATACCGCAGCGACAGATGCGCTTCCACTCGGGCTACCATAGTGATATCCCTTCGCTATCCAAGGAGTCCTGATCCATGTCCCGCAACGCGTCCGTCGAGAAGCTTCGTTCCCCCGGCCTGCCGGGCATCCTCATGCTGCTGGTTGGCATCCTCCTGCTGCCACTCGCCTTCATCCTCATCATCCCCGCGGCCCAGTCGCTCAAAGAAGGTGGCATCGGGGCGCTGCAGCTCACCACCGGCCTTCTGTGCTTGCCGATGTCTGTACTGGTGTTCCGCAGCCTCGTGCTGATCAACCCGAACGCCAGCAAGGTCGTGCTGTTGTTCGGCGAGTACCAGGGCACGCTGCGCGACAACGGGTTCTTCAGCATCAACCCTCTCACCGTGCGCCGCCCGATCAGCCTGCGCGCCCACAACTTCAACAGCGACAAGTTGAAAGTGAATGACCTGCGCGGCAATCCGATCGAGATCGGAGCCGTCGTCGTCTGGCGCGTACGGGACACCGCCAAGGCCGCGTTCGACGTCGAGGACTTCGACTCCTACGTGCACGTGCAAACCGAATCGGCCCTGCGCCACCTCGCCTCGTGCCACCCCTACGACGCGCCGGAGGATGCGCAAGTGTCCCTGCGCGGCAGCAGCGACACGATCAACCAGGAGTTGAATGCGGAGATCACGACGCGACTGCAGATCGCCGGCATCGAAGTGCTCGAAGCCCGCATCAGTCACCTCGCCTACGCGCCAGAAATCGCCTCGGTGATGCTGCAGCGCCAACAAGCAGACGCGATCATCGCCGCGCGCACGCGCATCGTCGACGGCGCCGTCGGCATGGTTCAGATGGCGCTCGAACAACTCAGCCGCAACAAGGTCTGCGAGCTCGACGAAGAACGCAAAGCGCAGATGGTCTGCAACCTGCTGGTGGTGCTCTGCGGCGAACGCGGCACGCAGCCGATCGTCAACGCCGGCACCATCCACGGCTGAGCTTCACGGATCCCCCCCGTGGCCGACGACAAGAAGGGCTTCCTATTGCGCCTGCCGCCGCAGCTCCTCGCCGAGTTGCGGCGCTGGGCTGAGCAGGACATGCGCAGCATGAACGGCCAGATCGAGTGGATCCTCTTCAACGCGCTGCAAAGCCGATTGGGCCGCGACCCGCTGAAGGAGCCGACGAAGAAACCGGAGCGGTAAGACGCCTGGGGCAGGCGCGGCTACCGATCGAGGCCAACGCTGCCTGCTCAGGCCAAGGCAGCCGCTCAGGCCAAGGCAGAGTTGTCAAACTGCAGCTCGCGCCTGGAACAGGTTCGCTCGACGGAGTCGAAGGTGAGACAGGCGTCGTGCGGCTTGCTGTAGACGTGCAGGGTCACGGTCACCTCGTCGCGTGGGTGTTCCTTGGGATTGCCGATGCGATGGATCGCACGCAGTCGATCGACCGTCGCGATCGCGGCTCTCTCGGTCAGGACCGTGGAGCCGATTTCGCGCAGCTCAATGCCTCGCTGCGGCTCCCCCACTTCGGCTGCGAGGTCGAGCCCACTGTCGAGGCAGGACGGCACCAGCATGTAGCGATCTTCGCGAATGCGCCCGCGCACGAGCTGCACCCAGCCGAGGTTGCCGGCGTGGTTGTGGATCGGAGTCGATTGGCCGGGCAACCAGGTCAGCACGATCACATCGAACCGCGGACTTCGATGCACGAGTTGGCGCGCGTAGCGATCGCTGCGCGGCACGACGAAGCGATCGATATCGCGATCTTCGAGCGGCGTGTCCGCCATCAACGCCTGCACCGCACGCGTGGTGATGTCCTTTGGCCCGAGTGCCTCGAGCCGCGCGACCAGGGCTTGCAGTCCGGAAATGGTCATCGCGACATGGTGACGTAGGCAAGTCCCGTTCGCCCTCGGGCGGAGTAGCGAAGGTCCCCAGGGTCCATGTGCGAAGATCGCGACGCTGACGAAGCGCCCACAGCCATTGGGCCGACGGTTGGGTACTCCGGTTCGGAGATCTTGGAGCGACTCCGAAGTTCGTGTTGGGTATCGGCGAGTCCTGCGCGTTGCGCGCCGGGCGCCGCGACGAGCCGGCTCAGCAGGGGACGCGTCGAGGAGCGGCAACGCGGCACGCGGCGGGCGAGGCCGGCGACTGGGAATGCCGGCCTCGCCGTGTGCCCATCGGTCCGTCGCCACCCTAGGCGCCGTACTGCTTCATCACGCGATCGAGCCACGGCAGGATCGCGCGAATACCCAGGGCGACAACAGCGACGGCCGCGGCCAGTACGAGGAAGAACTGCGTCGGCTCCATCAAGCTCTGGATGCCGCCGAAGAACCCCGACAACTTGTTGCCAAACGCCGTGGCACAAAACCAGCCGCCCATCATCAAACCCACGTACCGCTTCGGACTCAGCTTGGTGACCAAGGACAGGCCCATCGGCGACAGACACAGCTCGCCGACCGTGACGACGGCATAGGCCCCGATCAACCACCATGCCGACACCTTGAGAGCCCCGTGCTGCGTCAGCCACCCGGCGATCGCCATGACCAACATGGAGAGCATCGTCAGGATCAGGCCGTAGAGGATCTTGTGCGCGGTGCCGACCGTTCGACCGCGCCGCTGCATCCAGCCCCAGAACAGCACGAGCGGAGTGGTGAGGACAATGACGCACAGCGCATTTGCCGCCTGGAACACCACCGCGCTGGTGACGCGGAGGAAGTCACCGGGCGGCAGCGACGGCGTGGTGGCGTCGGCGAGGCGATAGACCTCGTCGCTGGTCTTCTGGTCGATCAACAGCACGGGAACGTCGCGTCCGGCCACCGTGCGCACGAAGGCAACCCGACCAAGGCTCTGCACACCTTGTGCGACATCGACGGCAATCGTCGGCACGCCATGGCTGTCGTTGATTGCCTTCACGGTCACCGAACCCGCGGGATAGACCGCAGCGGCCCGACGATCGAACTCCGCGCTCGTCGCAGTCGGGAGGCCGTCGATCGCGCCCATCGTCACCAGCGCCTTCAACTCGGGCTGCAGCGTCTGCACGGCCTTGACCGCCGCGAGGTCAAGGCGGGACGTGCCGAACATGCGAGCTACTTTGGGATCGACTACGACCAGCGTCTCACGCAATGGACGCGCAACGTCCGCCGGTGCATTGCGGAAGTAGCTGGGCATCGCGTCTTCGCGGGTACCGAGCACGTCGAACATGTTGGCACTGTGTCGATTCGTGTCGGTCTCGGCCCACTTCGTCAACGCCGTCGTATTGAGGTGCAGGATCATGAAGAACGTGCCGCCGGCGACGTAGACCGGAAGCAACGCCAACAGACCTGGACGTTCGTCCTTCGGGGCTGTGGTGCCGATGCGCACGAAGAACAGGATCAGCGGCAGCATGCCGGTGAGAAACCCGCACATCTGCGGTGTGACCGGCGAGCCGGGGAACCAGTGCTGGGCCGCCCAGTAGCCGCAGTAGCCGACGACGAGAGCCGGAGCCAGGATCGTGCCGACGATGCGGCCGATCGAGACGTCGTCGGGTCGCCGCTGCGGCGGGCGGTCAGCGATCGCGAGTCGCTTCCAGAACAGCACCAGCAACGTCACGCCGATCAGCAAGCCAAAGCCCGCCATGCGGAACGTCCAGAACCAGCCGAACGACTCCTTCACCCATGCCGACGCGACGAAGGCGATGAAGCTGCCGATGTTGATGCCGACGTAGAAGATGTTGAAGCCAGCATCGCGCCGCGGGTCGCCCTTCTCGTAGAGGTTGCCGACCATCGCCGAGATGTTGGGTTTGAAGAACCCGTTGCCAATGCAAACGAGCACGAGTCCCAGCACGAAGAAGGTCTCACCAGGCGTGCCGAGAGAAAACAGCCCGCACGCCATGCAAATCCCGCCGATGAGCACGCTGCGGCGGAACCCGAGCACGCGATCCGCGAGCAGGCCACCGAGGAACGGCGTCGCATAGACGAACGCGAGATAGGTGCCGACTATGTCGTTCGCAGTGATCGACGGCAGGCCCAGCCCACCGCGCTCGGTGTCGAGGGCGTAGAGCAACAGAATGCCGCCGATGACATAGAAGCTGAGCCGCTCCCACATCTCGATGAAGAACAACGGAGCGAGGCCGCGCGGGTGACTTGGGAACATGGCAAGAGGTCCGGGGGATCGAGGGGGCGCAGTTCAACCGCCCCGGATGCTCCGGAACAGGGCCAATGTTCGACAACCCAACATTCAGGGCGGAGTGGCGACCGAGACCGATGGGCGCGCTAGCCTCTGCCCCTCTCGCTGTCGCAAGCCTTTCTCCCAGAAGGACCACGCACTCGCATGCCCGACGCCACGCCTCCCGTACGCACGATCCTCGGCCACCCTGCTGGCCTGTTCGTCCTGTTCTTCGCCGAGCTCTGGGAGCGCTTTTGCTACTACGGCATGCGTGCACTGCTGGCGCTCTACGTCGCCGAGCAGTTCTTCCCCGGCCTTACGGGCGACGAAGCGCAAGAAGCCGCGTCCTCCACCTACGGCGGGTTCACCGCGCTGATCTACGCGCTCGGCATTTTCGGCGGCACGGTGGCCGACCGGGTGCTCGGCTTCCGCCGCTCGATCCTGCTCGGCGGCCTGTTGATGGCGTGCGGCGAGTTCCTGCTGATGATGCCGCAGGGCGAATGGCTCGGGCTCGACCAGCGGCAGTTCTTCTTCTTCGGCTTGTCATTGCTGATCGTCGGCAACGGCCTGTTCAAGCCCAACATCAGCACCGTCGTCGGCAAGCTCTACAAGCCCGGCGACCCCCGCCGCGATGGCGGCTTCACGATCTTCTACATGGGCATCAACGTGGGCGCGGCGCTCGCCCCCGTGTTCTGCCAGATGGTCTCGGCGAGCATGGGTAGCTATCGCTACGGCTTCATGCTCGCCGGCGCCGGCATGTTGCTCGGCGTCGCCTGCTTCGCGCTCGGTGGCAAGTGGCTGCAAGGGGAAGGCCTGCCGCCCAAGGGCAAGGAAGGCAAGGGCATCATCGCCATCGTCACCATTGGCTGCCTCGCTCTCGCGCCATTGATCTACGCGCTCTTGAGCATCTCGGAAGAGGCTGTCGGCTACATCCTCTACGCGGTGTTCGCGTCGATCCTCGGCTACCTCTGCCTCATCGCTGTTCGCGAGGACCACATCGGCAAGCAACGCATGCTGGTCCTGGTGCTGCTGCTGTTGCTGAACTGCGTCTTCTGGATGGGCTTCGAACAAGCCGGCAACTCGCTGAACTTCTTCGCCAAGAAGCAACTCGTGCCCCTGAGCATCGGCGAATGGTCGATGCCAGCCGAATG
>CAMBXM010000153.1 GCA_945871815.1 Singulisphaera sp. GP187 | reverse complement strand
ATGCCGCCGGCGCACTTCAAGCGGCCGCTGACCGCCGCGCAGCGCGCGACCTTGGTCGCCTGGGTCGCGCAGGGTGGTGACTATGCACCGCACTGGGCCTTCGTCGCGCCGGTGCGCTCGCCGCGGCCGGCCGTGCGCGATGCGGCGTGGGTTCGCGACCCGCTCGACCAGTTCGTGCTCGCGGAGTTGGAACAGGCAGGTCGCGCGCCCTCGCCTGCCGCCGAACCGTTGACGCTGCTGCGGCGGGCCTCGCTGGTGCTGACGGGATTGCCGCCCGCCGTCGCCGACGCCGCGGCGTTCACGCGCGATCCCACCCAGGAGCGCTACGAAGCGATGGTCGACACCATGCTCGCGTCCGAACGCGCCGCCGAGCACATGGCGACCACTTGGCTCGACCTTGCGCGCTACGCCGACACGCATGGCTACCAATCGGACGGCGAGTCGTTTTGGTGGCCGTGGCGCGACTGGCTGTTGCGGAGCTTGTGCGACAACGTGCCGTTCGATCGCTTCGTGCAGCAGATCCTCGCTGGCGACCTGTTGCCGGATGCGAGCGTCGACGAGCGCGTGGCCACCGCCTTCTGGCGCATGCATCGCCTGACCGAAGAGGGTGGCTCGATCGCGGAGGAGTTTCGGCAGGAGGGCATCGCCGACCGCGTCGCCACCTTTGGCACGACGTTCGTCGGACTGACGCTCGAGTGTGCGCGCTGTCACGACCACAAGTTCGACCCGATCAAGGCGCGCGACTTCTATTCGCTGGCGGCGATGTTCGGCGCGATCGACGAGAACGGGCTCAAGCCCTACGCGTTGGCGGTGCCAGCGCCGCCGCCGTTCGTGCGCCTCGCGACCAGCGCGCAGGCTGCGCGCGAGGCCGAGTTGCGGGCAAATGTCGCCGTCTGTGAGCGCGCACTGCAGTTGGCTATGGACGATGCCGCGGTCGCCGCAGCGAGCACGGCGGAGAGCGTTGTCGTGACCGTGCCGCCGCCCGACGCGCACTACCCGTTCGACCAACTCGTGGATGGCGCAACGCCAAACCGCATCCCGGGCGCCGAGGCGGCGACGACTGATCGGCATCGGCCCGAACAGCTCGGTGCCGTCGCGATCGGCGACGGCCGCGAGGGTGCGGCGATGCACTTCGACGGCGACGGTGGTTTGTCGTTGCGCGGGCTCGCAGGCTTCGGGCGTCACGACGAGATCACGATGTCGATGTGGCTCCGCGCTGGCGAACGCAACGCTCGCGCGGCGATCGTGCACGCCGCGGGCTTCTACACTCAGGATGCCGATGCGTCGGGGATCGAACTCGAACTCGACGAGGGTCGCGTTCGCTTCAGCGCGATCCACCTCTGGCCTTGCTCGGTAGCGAGCGTGCGGACGGTCGAAGCCCTGCCCATCGGCGTCTGGACGCACCTCGTGGTCGCCTACGACGGTTCGTCGCGCAGCAGCGGGCTGACGATTGGCGTGAACGGACTCTTGGTGCCGACCGAGGTCGTGCGCGATGCGCTCGACGGACCGCTGGCGGTGCATACGCTCGAGGTCGGCTCGCGTTCGCGCGGCAGCGGCTTCCGGGCTGGCGCCATCGACGAGTTGCGGGTGTGGCGGAAAGCGCTCACGCGCGCGCAGATGTCGAAGGTCGAGTCGATCGCCGCGGCACGGCGGGGGATTGCGATGAGCGTGGACGCGGAAGCCCAGCGTCGCGGTGCAGCGACGGCGGTCGACCACTTCGTGCAGCAGGATCCCGCCGTCGTTGCCGCGTGCCGCGCGCTGCGCGCAGCGCAGCGTGAACTCGCAGCGCATCTGGACGCGATCCCAGCACTCTCGTGCATGCAGGACTCCACGTTGGCGCCGGCGACGGTGGTGCTCGCGCGCGGGGCCTACGACCAGCCCGATCGTTCGCAGCCGTGTGCGCCAGGCGCCGTCGATGCGGTCCTGCCGTTCGATGCATCGCTGCCGCGGAATCGCCTCGGCCTCGCACGCTGGCTGTGTGATCCACGGCATCCGTTGACCGCTCGCGTCGCCGTCGATCGCCTGTGGGCGCAGGTGTTTGGTCGCGGCCTCGTCGAGACGCGGGAGAACTTCGGCGTGCAAGGCAGTGTGCCGAGTCATCCGGCCTTGCTCGATACCCTCTCGCGTGACTTTTGCGATGGCGATGGCACCGCCGGCACGGCATGGAACGTGCGCGCGATGTTGCGCCGCTTCGTCACCAGTGCGACGTTTGCGCAATCGTCGAGAGCGTCGGCGGCGGCGCGCGAACAGGATCCGCAGAACGCCTGGCTCGCGCGCGGGCCCTCGATCCGTCTGTCGGCCGAGATGTTGCGCGATCAGGCGCTGTTCGCGTCAGGTCTGCTGCACGAAGCGCTCGGCGGTCCAAGCGTCAAACCGTGGCAGCCGGACGGCTTGTGGGGCGATGCGGGGCAGAGCGGTAACTACGTTGCGAGCCAGGGCACGGACGCGCATCGGCGCAGTCTCTACACCTACCGCAAGCGCACCGTGACAGTGCCCGACCTGGCCGCGTTCGACGCGGGCTCGCGCGAAACCTGCCAGTCGCGGCGGTCTTCGACCAACACCCCGCTGCAAGCGCTCGTCATCGCCAACGATCCGGTGTTCTTCGAATGCGCTCTCGGGTTGGCCGCGCGTGCAACACGTGACGACAGCGACGTCGCGACTCGACTGATCACCGCCTTTCGCTGCGTGTGCACCCGCAACCCGACCGGCAACGAGCTTGCTGCGCTGACGACGCTGTACGACACCGCGGTCGCGCGTTATGCGGCGGCGCCCAAGGACGCTGCGGCGGTCTGCGGTAGCGAGTCCCCGGAGCTGGCGGCGCTGACGCTCGCGTGCTCGGCGATCCTAGGAACCGATGCCGCGATGGTGATGCGATGAACGAACTCCGTAGCGGCGAGGCACCGAGCCGTCGCGACTGGCTGCGCCACTCCGGCCTCGCACTTGGCTCGCTGGCGATGACGGACCTGGGGCGGACCCAGGATCCGCGGCAGGGTGCTCGCCAGATCCCGCACTTCGCGCCGAAGTGCAAGCGCGTGATCTACCTGTTTCAGGCGGGTGGGCCGTCGCAGTTCGAGACCTTTGACGACAAGCCCAAGATGCGCGAGCTGCACGGCATGCCATTGCCCGACAGCGTGCGCGGCGAGCAGCGTCTCACCGGGATGAGCGGCAACCAGGCAGTGCTGCCCATTGCCGGTTCGTTTGCGAAGTTCGCGCAGCACGGCGACTGCGGCATGGCAATCAGCGAGCTGCTGCCGCACACGGCGACGATCGTCGACCGCATCTGCCTGTTGCGCGCCGTGCACACCGAAGCGATCAACCACGATCCGGCGATCACGTTTTTTTGCAGCGGCAACCAGATCGCCGGCCGGCCGTCGATGGGGAGTTGGCTCAGTTACGGGCTTGGATCCGGCAACTCGGACTTGCCCGCCTTCGTCGTCCTGGTGTCGAAGGACAGCTCGCGCGACCAACCTCTCTACGCGCGCCTCTGGGGCGCGGGCTTCTTGCCCAGCGAGCACCAGGGCGTGCAGTTCCGTTCTGGCAAGGACGCGGTGCTGTTCTTGTCCAACCCGGATGGCGTCGCGCGCAGCGATCGTCGCGCGATGCTCGACGCGCTTGCGGCGATGACGCGTGACGCCTCAGAGCGGGAGCACGATCTCGAGATCGCCGCACGGCAGCAGCAAGCGGAACTCGCGTATCGCATGCAGACAAGCGTGCCGGAGGCGACCGACGTGCGCGGCGAGAGCGAAGCGACCCTGGCGCTCTACGGACCGAGCTCGCGAGCGCCCGGAACCTTCGCCGCCAACTGCTTGCTGGCGCGAAGACTGGTCGAACGCGGCGTCCGCTTCGTGCAGTTGTTCCACCAGGGTTGGGACCAGCATGGCGGCCTTCCGGCTGGGATCTCGCACCAGTGTGCGCAGACCGACCAGGCCAGCGCGGCGTTGGTCAAAGACTTGGCCCAGCGCGGTCTGCTCGACGACACGCTGGTCGTGTGGGGCGGCGAGTTCGGGCGCACGGCCTACTGCCAGGGTCGCATGACGACGACCGACTACGGTCGCGACCACCACCCACGTTGCTTCTCGATGTGGCTCGCTGGCGGCGGCGTGCGCGCCGGCCACGTCCACGGGGCCACGGATGACTTTGGCTACAACATCGAGAGTGGCGGCGTTCATGTTCACGACCTGCACGCCACGATGCTGCACCTTCTCGGTCTCGACCATGAACGGCTGACCTTCCCGTTCCAGGGTCGTCACTACCGCTTGACGGATGTCGCGGGCTCGGTCGTGCGTCAGATCCTGGCCTGACCAGACGCAACGTGCCGCCCTCGGGCTCTGGCGGTTGCAACCCCTGGTCGAACTGCGCTTGCTGAGCCCCGGCCGCGCGCGCGAAACTCGCCAGGGCGATGCCTTCGATCTTGGCGCCACGCGGATGGGCAGGGGGCCACGCCCGCGGCAGACTGTGGCAATGCTGCGTTTCCTGGCTGCGTCGCTCGCGTTCGCTACGTTCGTGCTGGCTCAAGTGCCCGATGTGACGCTTCGCCTGCGCGACGCCAAGTCGGCCTCATGCGGATGGGGCACGGCGCATGACGACCGCAGCGTCGACGGCCACGCACTGATGGTCGGCGAGACTCTGGCCGAGCGCGGCATCGGTACGCATGCGCCGGCGGAGCTGGTGTTCTCGATTCCGGCCAACATGCACTGGTTGACCGGGTGGTTTGGCGTCGCCGCGGAAAGCGGTGCAAACGGCTCGATCGCGCTCGAGGTGTTTGTCGATGGCGCCAAGATCCACGCGACGGCGCTGCAGAAGGGCAAGGCAGCCCCGGTTTGGTTCGCCTGCGAGCTCACCGGCAGGAGCGAGTTGAAGCTCGTCGTCACCGATGGCGGCGACGGCAATGGTGCGGATCATGCCAACCTGCTGTGGCCGACCTTCGTGTCACGCGAGGTGATGCCCGAAGGCAGGCTCCCGAACGCGATCGAGTTCACCGGCACGGCCCTACCTCCCGAACATCGTGCGTTGTGGAGCGATCGACCGGCGACCGAGTTCGTGGCGGCCTATCCGATCGGCGACGGGCGATTGGGCGCTACGTGGTTTGGTGGGGTTGCGCGCGATCGAGTCGTGCTCAACGAGATCTCGATGTGGAGCGGCAGCGTCGACGCGTCCGCCGATCGCCAAGGTGCCGCCGCCAACCTCCCGCGTATCCGCGAGCTGCTCAGCAAGGGCGCCTACCAAGAGGCGGAGAAGCTCGTGGGCGAGACGTTCACGTGCGCTGGCGCCGGCAGCGGTCACGGCAACGGCAAGGACGTGCCGTTTGGCTGCTACCAGACTCTGGCCGACCTCGATCTCCTGTGGCTCGGTGCCGACGGGGCGCCGTGGCATGGCGCGGTCGACGGCTATGTGCGCGACCTCGAGTTGCCTGCATCCGTGTGGCGCAGCGGCGTCGGGACGGTGCAGTTCGTGGACGATCGTGGACGCCAACACCGCCGCAGTGTGCGCATGACCGCGGGACAGATCGTCGTGGCCTGGTCCGCGGACGAACCGATCCTCGATGTCGATGTCGCACTCCGCCGCTCTGAGCGCGCGCGTCTCCACGTGGTCGACGACAAGACGTTGCGGATGACGGGGTCACTGGCCGATGGCCGCGGTGGCGACGGCGTCAATTTCCAGGCGCAAGTGAAGGCCGAGGTGACCAAGGGTCGCGTGACCGCCGATGCCTCGGGCCTGCATGTTCGCGGTGCGACCTCGTTCACGTTGTCGATCGCGGCCGGTACCGACCTGAGCAGCGGACTCACCGATCGGATCGCCGAAGCCCAGCGCAGCCAGCAGCAACAGGACGGTGCGGCGCCACCTGCCCTCGCCGACACGATGGACCGCGTGAGACTCGACCTCGGTGGCCACGGTCGCCGCTCGGTGACTACTACACAGCGACTTCGCGATCTCGCGAGCGGCCGTGACGACCCCGACCTGTTCGCGAGCTACTTCGCCTATGGGCGCTATCTGCTGGCCTCGAGTTCGCGCCCGGGGTCACTGCCGGCCAATCTCCAGGGCCTCTGGGCGCCCGAACTGCAGACGCCGTGGAACGGGGACTACCACTTGGACATCAACGTCCAGATGAACTACTGGCCTGCGCTCACGACCAACCTTGTGCCCTGCCACGAGCCGCTGATCGCGCTCGTCGAGTCGCTGGTCGAGCCCGGGCGGCGCACGGCGAAGGCGTACTACGACGCCAATGGCTGGTGCGCCCATGTCATCACCAACGTGTGGGGCTTCACGTCTCCAGGTGAGCACGCGAGTTGGGGTGCGACCAACTCGGGCGGTGGCTGGCTCTGTCGTCACTTGCACGACCACTACGCGTTCACCCAAGACCGCGCGGTTCTCGAGCGCGTCTACCCCACGTTGCGTGACGCCGCCCGCTTCTACCTGGCGACGTTGACGCGCGCCCCAGGTACGGAATGGCTGGTGACCTCGGTGTCGAACTCGCCCGAGAACGCATTCCGCACCAAGGACGGTGGTGCCGCGCATGTCTGCATGGGCCCAACCGTCGACCAGCAGATCGTGCGCGAGCTGTTCGGCAACGTGATCGAGGCCGCAGTGGTGCTCGGCGTCGATGCGCCGTTCGCGGCGGCGTTGGCGCTGGCGCGTGAGCAACTAGCGCCCATGCAGATCGGCAAACATGGTCAGTTGCAGGAGTGGCTCTTGGACTTCGACGAAGTGGAGCCGCACCATCGGCATGTGTCGCACCTCTACGGGCTCTATCCCGGCAACCAGATCACGCCGGTGGGCACGCCCGCGCTCGCGGCGGCAGCGCGCACGACGCTCGAACGTCGGGGCGATGACGGCACCGGCTGGGCGCTGGCATACAAGGCGCTGCTATGGGCGCGATTGCACGACGGCGATCGCGCGCTGCGACTCCTCACCAACCTGCTGCGACCTATTGGCGAGATGGGCTTCGACATGCATCACGGTGGGACCTATCCCAACCTGTTCTGCGCCCATCCGCCGTTTCAGATCGACGGCAACTTTGGCGGCACGGCGGCGATTGCCGAACTGCTGTTGCAGAGCCACTGCGAGCGGCCGGGCGAAGACTTCACCGTGCACTTGCTGCCGGCGTTGCCGACGAAGTGGAAGGTCGGCAGTGTGACGGCGCTACGCGCCCGCGGCGGGTTGGAGGTCGATCTACGCTGGGTCGAAGGCCGACTGGTGGAGGCAGTGCTCCTCCGCACCGCCGGCGAGGACGGCCCGGTGCGGGTGCGCTGCAAGACCAAGACCGCCGCGACGGTCGATGGCAAGGACGTGCCGACGACGGCTGCGGGTGACGGCGTGTTCACCGTGCAGCTTCGGCGCGGGGCAGCAGTGGTGCTGCGTGGGACGTAGGCAAGGTCGCTGCATCCGGCCTGCACGGGGAACGAAGGCACAGCCATGCCGCAAGAGACGTTCACACTGCTGTTCGACAGCGAGTGCCCGTTCTGCAAGCTCGAGGTCGAGTGGTTGCAGCGGCGCGATCGCCACGGTCGATTGCGTGCGATCGACATCGCGGCGCCGGGGTTTGATCCCGCGGTGTTTGGACTGACGCGCGACCGGGTGCACGCTCGGCTGCACGGCGTCGACGCATCGGGTGCGGTGATCGAGGGCATGGCCGCAATCCGTGCTGCCTGGCGCGTTGCCGGCGTCGGCTGGGTCATGGCCCCGACCGGGTGGCCGGTGCTGCGATGGCTCTGCGACCTCGGCTACCTTGTGTTTGCGCGCTATCGCGTGCCGCTCGGACGTCTGTGCGGACGCCGTTGCGATTCGGGTCGTTGCTCGGTGCGCTGAACGCAGCTGCGGGCAGGCCTGCGCGGCGCGGCAGCTGCCTCAGTCCTTCTTGCCCGGCTTGTCACCCGTGACGCCGTAGTGCTCCTTGATGTGCGCGATCGACGGCGCGCCGAAGTGCGCGTCGCGGTAGTCGATGCCGCCGCCTTCGTTGACGTTCATGATCTCGACTGGATCGTCCTCGTTGTGGCCGAGTCCCGTCAGATGGCCGACTTCATGCGCGAGCGTGAGCGCCATCGAACCGGCATAGCCGTTGATCAAGGCGCGGATCAACTCGCTGCGCTTGTCGAGCTTGAGGTCGGTGCCGAACACGTAGCTGCCATCGAGGAACGGCAGATCGAGAGCCGTCACGGCCGGCGTCAGGGCGTGCACCTGGAAGATCGTGCGGCGGATGAAAGTGGTGTAGACGCGGCAGTAGCTACCGAACGCTTCGCCGCCTGCGCCCTCGTGGTCGCCGCCGAACATCGCCAGCCAAACTCGCTGCTTCTTCTTCGCGCGCGCCTCGGCAGACACGTGTATCGCAAAGGCAATGCGCAGGCTTGTGCCAGCAATGCCGGTGCCATCCTCCTTGCGCAAGAACTTGGTCGAGGCGATCGCGAGCACGCGCGCCATGATCTCCTCGCGCACGAGGTGATCGACGATCGGGTCCGTGCCGCCGGTCGACAGGCCCAACTGAGCCAAGTCGTCGCTGCTGGTCCTGTAGCCCTCGTCAGTGGCCCATTCGCACACGACCCACTGGGCGTTCTCCTCGGGCACGAACTGGCGCGTGCGCCACGTGCCGAACGGTTCGCCGACCTGCGCTTGCGGGGCCCGTTGTTGCTGCTCGCCGGTGCCCGTCGAGCTCCCGACTGCGCCGAGCACCACAGTTGCCGGCGCGTACGGTCTTGAGGCCGCTCCTTCGACGAGCCAGACACCGTGCGGCACGGCAAACGCATCGAGCGCCTTGTCCCACTGGTAGCGGCCCCTTGTGCCTTCGAGGACGACGCGCGTGAGTGCGGTGCGCACCGCCGTGGGCTCGTGCGAGGCGGCAATGTCGAAGGCACTCACCAGTGCGAGAACGCCCTCGTAGCCTTCGACAGCGCCGAGCGGGGGTGCCCCGTGATCGCGTTCGTAGTCGCTGCGGAACTGACTCGTCTTTGCAGCACAGGCGGGGGAGAGACCTTGCACGACGAACACGCGACGCCCCAGTCGACGCACTGGCTCGCCGAGCGAACGGCTGGTCAGTACGACCGGGATCGGATCGGTACCGAGCGCTTGCAGGAATTGCGCAGCCGCAGCGGGCTCGGCATCGATCAGCAGCAACTCGGGGCGGTCCTTCTCGAACACCTTGGTCATGGCCTTCGTGGTCGTCGCGGCGTCGAGTTCGCAAACCACATGAGCGGGCGCGGTGAGCCCCGGCTTGCTGAGCAGCTTGCCGAGGTCTCTCTGGCTCTTTGGGTCGTGCACGAAACCGATGCGAGTCATGCAGAACTGCTGCAGCGCCAGGCGATCCAGCCACGCGAGTTGTGCGGTCGTCGGCACGGCAAAGCCCACACAGGGAAGCTTGCCGGCGCAGGCCTTTTTCACCGGCTCGGCGAGCCACGGATCGAGCGGCGCGAGCACGGCGGTGACGCCTGCTTGCTGCAACACTGCCATCGCCGCTGCTACCTCGGCGGGGGAATTGGCCGCGGCGAGCACTAGTTCGAGCTTCTGGCCGTTGGCGCCGACCTTCTGATTGTGCGCGTTGATTGCGATTCGGGCACCGCGAGCAAAGGCCAAATCGCCGCTGCCCTCCGCCTCGACGGCG
>CAMBXM010000152.1 GCA_945871815.1 Singulisphaera sp. GP187 | reverse complement strand
CGGACCGTGAGCCCCCTCTCTCGCGCCCCCCCCCGGGCGACGATGTGCTACGGGGGCGTGACGAGACGGTGCTTGTGGGCCAACCCCGCGCGCAAGAGACACTGCGCCTCGTCCACCGGCTCACCGCGGCGATACCGCTCCAGCAGCTCGCGCGAACGCTGCGCCAGTTCACGCCGCACCTCGCGCCGGCGGCCTTTCACCCGCGCGATCGTCATCGAGTCGTAGCCCGTCGTCTGGTGACGCAGCCAGGCGATCGTCGCGGCGGCCGCGCGCTCTTCAATCGGGATGCGCTGCGTGCGCGCGACCGTGCCACTGCCGACCGGGGTCGCGTGCGCTGCGATCGCATCCGCGAGCCGTTCGCCGAGTTCGCGGTGAGACGGCGCGAACGCGAGGAAGCGCGAGACCTCGTCGCGGAACTCACCGGCATACTCCACCTGCTGCACCTGGCGCCGTTTGCGGCCGGCCTCGAGCTTCTTGCCGTAGGCCGGATCGCTGCGCTCGATCGAGAGCTCTGCGCGAATGCGTTCGATGCGGTCCTTGGGCGCGCACACACCGCGCGAGAAGACCTTGTTGCCGCGCTTCTCGCTGCACACCCAGCTCGGACCAGCTTCCTTGACGCGCCGCGTCAGCGCGGCATCGCCGGGCGGCAACAGCTCCCAGCCCACGGGCAGGCGCAGCAGTTGCGTCTTGGTGCGGAACCAGGTCCCGTCGGGACCTGGAGCGACTTCGCGGTTCTGGTCGGGCATCTCTGTTGTCGTTCGTTCGGTGGTCGTCGTAGCACGGACGCTCGGTCACTTCGCGAACCGTTGCTCGTAGTCGCCCATGCGCAGTTTCTTGACCGTGTTGACGGAACTCATGTAGCGGATCTGGCCGTAGATCGAACGCTCTGGTGCCCACGGCCGGTCGTAGCGACCGAAGATCCAGCCGATGCCCGAGTACGAGTTGGGGTCACGGCCGTCGAGCGCGTAGCGATTGTTCAACTCGACGAGGATGGCGAAGGCCTCCTCCGGCGTGCGGGTCCACTCCAGGACCTTCTTGCCCCAGAGCATGCGCAAGTAGTTCTGGATCGTGCCCTGCTGCACGAGTTGTCGCTGCGCCGCGTTCCACAACGGATCGTGCGTCGCGGCCGTCGCGAAGTCCGGCAGTGTGTAGAGGTGCTCGCGCTCGTCGGTCGCGTGCTTGCTCAGCGTTGCCTTGGCCCAATCGGGCAGCGACTCGAACTCGTCGAAGTCGCTGCGTCGCGAACAGAGGTTGAAGCCGAGTTCGCGCCAGGTGACGAACTGGTCGAGGAACCCCTCCGCTGCCTCGCTCATGCCGAACCAGCCGCGGGCACCGTCGGCTTTGGCGCGCAGCTTCTGCGGGCCCCAGCCCTCCTGCTTGGCGAGGCCAGCGAAGATCTGGTGCGGCGACACGTGACCGAAGTGCAGGTAGGGGGAGAGCCCGCTGGCGACCTCGGTGCCCGGATGGCTCCGATCCGGATACTGCGACAGCCGCTCGCGCAAGAACCGCCGCAGCAGCGCGCCCGCCGCAGCGGCCCCGCCGCGAACGTCCGTCACTGGTGGGACGGAGTGGTCGATCGGCAGTTGCGCGAGCGCGTCCGCGTCACCGTCGAGCATCGCCGCCGACGCGCGCGGCCACCGGCGCGCGATCGCCGCAGGGATCACGGCGCCGGCCGCGACTTCGGTGCGCAGAGGCTCGCCAGCCGGGAACTCGCTCAAATGCGGCGCCAACGTCCGCTGCAAGAACCGGCGAAAGTCGACCGCACGCGCAAAGATCTTGTCGGCCGCTCGCAGCGGCAAGAGGCCGATGCCGTCCACCTGTTCCATACGCACCGTCAGCTTGGCTGCGGCGGCAGCCACCATGCGCGGCACGAAGAAGCCCGGGAACTCGTCGGTCACGACGACGCAGGCCCGTTCGCACAGCGCCGCGAGCAGGCCCTTGCCCGCCCCCTTCTTCGGCTCGACATAGGGATGGTAGGTGACGCCGGACTCGGCGAAGTCCGCGGCGTTGTCGCGCATGCCGGCGATCACGAATCGATGGATGCGATCACTGGCCCATCGATAGTCGCAGCGAAGGGGCTCGAGCACGAGCAGCGGCTTGCCGAGTTCCTTGCACCACTCGACGGCTCGCTGCAGCGCGAAGTTCGCGCGCCGGCGACGTTGGGCCACCATCCAGTAGACAACGTAGTCGCCCTCGCGGCGCACGGGTTGGTCACCCAAGGACTGCACGCGGAGCAGCGGAACGTCGGAGTTCGGCACGCGAACAGAATAGCGATCAATCCGGCTCGCGCACCGGCGCAGCATCGGCACGGATGCGCAACGCAATCTCCTCGACGACCTCGTCGACGCGCTTGCCCGAGGTATCGACGACGACGTCCGCGAGGTTGTAGAACGGTTCGCGCTCAGCGAGGATGCGGCGCAGGTCGGCAAAGGCGCGTTCGTTGTCCGCCATCGGTCGCGTATCGCCCTGCGCGAGCACACGCTGCCAGTGATCCTTCGGCTCGGCCCGCAACCACACCGTCACAGTCTGACTGCGCAATGCTGCGAACGACGCAGCTTCGGTCACGACGCCGCCGCCGACCGCGAGCACGCATGGCGCGTCCATCGCCAACACCTGCTCCAACGCCGCGCGCTCGGCTTGTCGGTAGTAGGCCTCACCGTGCATGACGAACAACTCGCCGAGCCGCAGCCCGGTGGCGGCCTCGATGCGTGTGTCGAGCTCGACGAACGGCCGTCCGAGCCGCGCCCCCAGTAGCGGACCGATCGTGCTCTTCCCGGCGCCGCGGAGACCGAGCAATGCCACATGCCGCGAGCGGGGTGCCGAAGTGGTCGCAGTGGCACCGCCACCGAGCAGTTGCACCAGCGGCAGTTCGAGCGCCTGCGCTAGATCGATCAGCTTGAGGAGCGAAGGATTGGCGACACCTTGTTCGACATCGGCGAGAAAGCGCTCGCTCATCCCAGTGCGCTCGGCGAGTTCGCGCCGGCTCCAGCTGCGCATCTTTCGAAGCGAGCGCACGGCGGCGCCGAGTTGGAGAAGCAACGGATGTTCGCGCACGAAGGCCGCCACGATACCGAGCGCTTGGTCGCGGGCCTACGACTCGCCGAGCAAGCGGTTTCGCAGGTGCAAGACGATGCGGCCACAACTCGCGCCATCGCCGTACGGCGTGCGGACCACCGCCATGGCGCTGTAGGCCGCATGGTCGTCGAGCAGGGATGTGGCTTCCGCGACGATGCGGTGTTCGTCGCAGCCGACCAATCGCGCAGCGCCAGCCGCGATGCCCTCTGGTCGCTCGGTCGTCGCTCGAAGCACAAGCACAGGCTTGCCAAGCGCCGGCGCCTCTTCTTGCAAGCCCCCGCTATCGGTCAGCACGAAGTGGCACGCGCTCATGACCGCGACCATGTCAGGGTAGTCGAGCGGTTCGACCAGGCGCACGCGCGGATGCGGCCCGAGCAACCGGTGCACGATGTCACGCACGGTCGGGTTCGGATGCACCGGAAACACCACCGACACATCGGGGCGATCCGCGAGCCGCGCGATGGCCCGGCAGATCGATTCGAGCGGCTGACCGAAGCTCTCACGGCGGTGCGCCGTGACCAGCAGCAACCGCCTACCGTCGCTCGGCACCCATGGCCCCAGATCGACGCGCTCGCAGGCAAAATGCAACGCATCGACGACAGTGTTGCCGACGACGTGTACGCACCCTGGTTCAATGCCTTCGCGGATGAGGTTATCGCGCGCCAGGTGGGTCGGCGCGAAGTGCATGGCGGCCACACGCGCCACCATCGCGCGGTGCCCCTCCTCTGGGAATGGCTGCATTGCGTCGTGCGTGCGCAGGCCAGCTTCGAGGTGCACGAACGGCACCTTGCGGTAGAAACTGGCGAGCGCAGTCGCAAGAACCGTCGACGTGTCGCCCTGGGCGATGACGCAATCAGGGCGCTCCTGGACCAACACCGGCTCGAGCGCACGCAGGGCTCGCGCCACGACATCACCGGGCGACTGGTCCAGAGCCATCAAATCGAGGTCGCGATCGACTCCCACACCGAAGTAGCGGAGCACAGGTTCGACCAAATGACGATGCTGCGCCGTCGCGACGACCCGGACGCGGGCCCATGCCTGTGCCTGCAGCGCCCGCACCAGGAGTGCCGTCTTCACGGCCTCCGGTCGCGTGCCCACGACGACGAGGATCTGCACATCGCTCATGCAAGGACGAGGATGGACAAGACCAGGCACGCGAGCAACCAAGAAGCGCCGCGCGCGTCAGGTCTTCGGCGGGCTCGGAACGGCGGTCGTGTTCACCGCGGCGCCAAAGCGTTCGCAGGTCGCGATGAGTCGCTCGGCGTCGAGCGGCTTGGTTTCGTAACCATCACAGCCTCCCGTCAGGCACCGTTCGCGGTCCCCGGCCATCGCATGAGCCGTCAGCGCGACGATCGGGCGTGACCACCCCAACTCGCGCAGCCGCTGCGTCGCCGAGTAGCCGTCCATGACGGGCATCTGCATGTCCATCAACACGAGATCGAACGGCCGGCCTTCCGCGATAGAACGCTGCACCTCGTCGATTGCCTTCCGCCCGTCGACCGCCAACGCGACCTCGGCGCCAGCACGGCGCAGGATGGTCGAGACGAGACGTTGGTTGTCGAGGCCATCCTCGACCAACAGGATTCGGCCGCGCAATCGGTTCTTGAGGGACGATCGCGGAGTCGCGCGATCGCTGCCTTTGGCGGCCCACGTCGGCAGCCAGGCACCAACCACACGAGTCCCTGCCGGCAACGTCAGAGTGAAGGTGCTGCCAGCCCCTGGATTGCTCACCACGAGAACATCTCCGCCCAGGAGGCGGGCGAGTCGACGCGAAATCGACAGGCCGAGACCGGTGCCACCAAACTGCCGCGACGTCGAGGTGTCCGCCTGCACGAACGGCTCGAACAACGACAATTGTCGGTCCTTCGGGATGCCGATGCCGGTATCGACAACGGCAATCTGGACCACACTGGTGTCACCTGGCGCAGGCACGCCGACGCGCAGCACGACACGCCCCGCCGCGGTGAACTTGATCGCGTTGCCCACGAGGTTGATCAGGATCTGCCGCACGCGGCGCCCGTCAGTCTTCAGCTGCGCCGGACATGGCCCCGTCGACTCGATTGCGAGTTCGAGTTTCTTCGCCAGAGCTTGCGGCCGCATCGAGGCAACCACTTCTTCGAGCAACTGCGGGAGATCGGCAAGCTCAGTGTCTACCAGCAACTGGCCAGCGTCGAGCTTCGACAGGTCGAGCACATCGTTGACCAACTGCAACAGGTGATGGCTGTTGCGATCCACGATCGCGAGGTGCTCGATGCGATCCTGCTGATTGCACCCGGGATCGCGCATCATCTCCACGAACCCGAGAATCGCGGTCAGTGGCGTTCGGATCTCGTGGCTCATGTTGGCAAGGAACTGCATGCGCGCCCGCGATGCCTCCTCGGACTGGAACAGAGCCTGCGCCAACTCCTTCGTGCGGACACCGACGCGGCGCTCGAGCTCCTTCTCGCGCATGCGTGACCCCATCATGAGTTCGCGCTTGCGGCACAACGCGGTTGCAAGCTGCCGCGCCTCGACAACATCGAACGGCTTCTTCAAGAACAACAGCCTGTCGGTCAAGCCAAAGCGGTCGGCAATCGAACTCCAGGGCACGTCCGAGTAGGCGCTGGCGATGACGATCTGCAGCTCGGGATCGAGCTTCCACAGGCGGTCGACGGTCTCCACGCCATCGATACCGGGCGGCATGCGCATGTCGACGAAGGCCATCAAGAACGGATCCTCCGTCGCGGCAGCAGCAACGGCCTCGACGGCCGCTTCACCCTGGTCGACCAGCGTGACCTCCGGCGCGAAGACTTGCTCGGTCTGCACTTCGTCGAACAGAGCAGCGCGCGCTGCGTCCAGCACCACGTCCGTTGGCGGCGCCTCGAGGATGCGTCGATATGCCTCGCGGACCGCCGGATCGTCATCGACGACGAGAATGCGCGGAACTCGGAGCGTCATTGCACCGCTCCAGTTCCAGCCAACACCTGTGCGTTCGGCGCGTGACCAGGAACGACAGCAGGCAGTTCGACGTGGAAGCGAGCGCCGCGACCCTCGCCGTCGCTCTCGACCCACATGCGCCCCCCCATCTCCGCGACGCTGTTGGCGCAGCCATGCAAGCCAAGGCCTTGGCCCTTGCCCTCACCCTTGGTCGTGAACCCACCCCGGAAAATGCGAGCCAGGTTCTCCGCGGCGATGCCCACCCCTTGGTCGATGACCGAGAACCGCACCATCCCTTTGCCCGTCTCGCGCACGTCGATGCGAATGGTGCGCCGATCAGCCGGCACTTCGAATGAGGCATGATGCGCGTTGCGCAACATGTTGATGAGCACGGCGAGCAGCTTGTGCTTTTCGACCGCCAGCGGTGCGTCGACCTCGATCGCGGGGAGGAACGTGATCCCGTCGTCAGCCTCGCTTGCACTCATGCGCATCGCTTGCGCAACCAGGGCTTCGGCGCGAACCGTCTCGATCGCACCCCGCGTCGCATCGTGCACGTGTTGTCGGTTGGCGAGGTGCTGGATGTGATCGATGCCCTTGGCGAGATTGTCGATCTCTTGCTGCGCTGCTTCGCTCTCGGCCCGAAGGCTGCGCGCGAGCGCCCTGAGGAACACCGGCAGCTGCCGCCCCTTCTTGTCGGTCGAGATCCACTCGGCGAGATCGTGCTCGTGCGCATCGAGCAGAGAGCAGGCGCGATCGAGATCCGCAACGCACTGGCTGCCCGCGTGGCGCCGCAACAGTCCGAGGCTCCCCTGCACAGGTTGTAGGGCGTTGCCAACATCGTGCAGCACACTGCGCGCGACCTCGGCCATGCCACCAGCGCGAGCCTGCTGCACATGGTTCGACTGCAACTCGGCAAGTCGCTCGACCATGCCGTCGAACTCGCGCGCGAGCAGTCCGACCTCGTCGCCACGCGCGATGCCGCTGCGCCTTGTGAGGTCGCCGCTGGCACGGATGGCCAGCGCGTGCTGAGTGAGCCGCTGCAGCGGGCCGATCACGACGCGCTGGAGGATGCCGGCGAGCACGGCGAACAGCAGGATCACCGCGACGACCGCAGCCCATTGCGCAAACTCGAGTGCGCGCTTGCCTTCAGCCAGAATGGAGCGTGAGCCGCGAACTTCGATGAGCAGGTCGTCTTGCGCACCGCGCAGACCGCGGCAGACCTGTCGCGCAATCGTCCGGTCTTCGGTCACCGCGATTTCGTCAGCGACATGCAGCAACCGCTCGCAAGCAGCTCGCGCGTCGGCATCGGCAATCGTCGCGACCGGGAAGACCGACAGATCGAGCCGGGTCTGCCGCAACAGCTTCTCGAGTCGTGCCCGCGACAAGAAGCGGCCCATCATGATCCAACCGCGCTGCGGCGCCGTGCGCGCCGAGTTGGTGATCGGTCGTGACGCCACCATCATCGGACCCTGGTCGGTGATGATGATCCCAGCCGTGATGTCGTCCAGTTCGTTCGGTGCGAGCAACGGATGTGCCAGCGGCCACGTGCCAACCGGCAAGCACGACAGCTCGACCGCCTCGCCATCGATCTCGCAACCGCGCCATGCTTCGACGCCGTCGAGGCAGACCATCGACATGAAGTCGAAGCTCGTGTCGCGAAACACGCCCTCTTTCAAGTTGGACCGGACGAACTCCTCGTTGCCGTCCTCGACGAAGCGATAGATGTCGTCCCAGCCAGACCAGTCACTCACCAAGTCGCCGACGAACTGCACTTCGTTGCGCAGCGCCTCGATGCCGCGTTGCAAGTCGGCGTTCGCCTGATTGCGCTCGAGCTCGAGCAAGCTCGCCAGCAGCTCCCGATCCTGGATCCACCACGCGGTCACCAGCAACGCCGCGGCGACGCCGGAGAGCAGCAGGAGGATGCGACGACGAAGGTGAGTCACGGGTATCCCGTGTATCGATAGACGAGATGCTGCCACGTAAGTCCCGTAGCCGCATTCCTAGAGCACTCGGGCTCGTGCCCCGGAGCTCAGCCAGCGACTTGGGGCCAGGCCCGGTGGACACGACCTCGCGACAGCGATGGCAACGCAGCTTTGTCCGGGCCCGTCGAAGCGGAGCGGCTGACTACCCCTTGGCGATGAGGATCACCGGCTGCCGCCGCCGATCGAGCCAGGCGAGCACGCGACGGACATCCGCCTCGCTCATGGCGACGCAACCGGCAGTTGGCTCGTCGCGCCCGCCCCAGACGTGGAGGAAAATGGCACTACCGCGACCTGGAACCGGCAACTCCGTGTTCCACTCGAGGACAGCCCCGACCTCATAGGCACCGTCGTCGCGCCGCATCCGCTCCGCGGAGACGCTGGGCTTGCCCTTGACCCAGCGGTTGTACGACGGCGAACTCGGTTCATCGACCCAGTAGTCGTCGTCGGTCGCCTGCCGGTAGGCGAGACCGGTCGCGAGTGACTTCTCGTAGCCAAAGGCAAGACCGATGCCGTGCAGGCCGGCCGGAGTGTGCCCGTCGCCTTCGCGCTTTTGTTCGCCGGGGATGATGCCGGTGCGCCCCAGGGTAGCGGGCATCGCGCTTCCGACCCTGGCCCAAGCCGCACCGGCGCGTTCGTAGGCCGTCAAGATCGCCACAAACGGCACGCCGCCCGATGCCCGCACCACGAGTACCTGCGCCGAGCCAAGTGGCACGGTGGCCAGCAACGGCTCGGCGGTCGGCGCCGCCGCGCAGCCGGCCAGCGCCGAGAGCAGTAGGGCGGTGCGCAGCATGGCCGCGGACGATAGACCGTTGCGGTCAGCTGCCGCCACCAAAGCTCCAACGGACGCCGAAACCGGCTCGCGCCTGCTCTTCTGCCGCCGCACCGCTATCCTTCTCGCCCCCCAGACCCGCCAGCCTCGCCCCCTGCCGCCGCCAACGTGGCAACCGGACGCGCGCCGACGAAACTCCGCCGCCTACGCCGTGACCGACCCCAGCCTGATTCGCAACTTCAGCATCATCGCCCACGTAGACCACGGTAAGTCCACGCTCGCCGACCGCCTGCTCGAGCTGACCGGCACAGTCGAAAAGCGGCAGATGAAGGCCCAACTGCTCGACGACATGGAACTCGAGCGCGAGCGCGGCATCACGATCAAGGCCCGCGCCGTCGCGATGCGCTACTTGGCGAAGGACGGCAAGAACTACTACCTCAACCTGATCGACACCCCGGGGCACGTCGACTTCAACTACGAGGTGCTCAAGTCGCTGCAAGCGTGCGAGGGCGCGCTGTTGCTGGTCGATGCGTCGCAGGGCGTCGAAGCCCAGACCGTGGTCAACGCCCACCTCGCCGAACAGGCCAAGCTGACGGTGATCCCCATCCTCAACAAGATGGACTTGCCACACGCACGTCCGGACGAGGTCGCGCAGGAGATCGAGGACTCGATCTGCATCAGCGCCGAGGACGCCATCCCCGTCAGCGCCAAGACCGGACTCAACTGCGAGCTGATCCTCGAGGCCATTGTCGCCAAGATTCCGCCGCCCAGTGGCGACCCGAAGGCCCAGCTCCAGGCACTGATCTTCGACGCGGCCTACAACGACTACCGCGGCGTCGTGCTCTACGTCCGCGTGTTCCAAGGCACGATCAAGAAGCCCGAGATGATCCGCATGCTCGGTACCAAGACCACCTACGAGGTCATGGAAGTCGGCAAGC
>CAMBXM010000151.1 GCA_945871815.1 Singulisphaera sp. GP187 | reverse complement strand
AAAAGCACCGGCGCACCGTCGAGAAGAAGCTGATCGAGGAGCTCCGCGGCGACCGCGCCCGCATCAAGGTGGGTCGCATCTCGCCGTTCGGCATGCTGGAGATCACCCGGCAGCGCGTCGGGCCAGGCCTCAAGCGCACCGTGTTCATGCAGTGCACCCACTGCAAGGGGTCGGGATGGTCGCGCACCGTGCAGAGCAAGGCGCTCTCCGTGCTGCGTGAAGTTCGGGCGTTGCTGAATCTCAAGGGCTACTCGATGCTCCAGGTGTTCGCCAACCCGGGCGTGAACGACTACCTCTCGAACTACAAGCGGCGGTCGATCCTCGATCTCGAGGACGCGGTCGGGAAGACGGTCGTGTTCCGGCCTGAGCCGACCTACCCGATCGATGTCGTGCACTACCGCTTCCTTACCGGCGACGGCCAGGCAGCTCGTATCGCGATTCCCGCCGGGCTCGGCGTGAAAGCATGACCACTGGGACGTGGGGGTGGCGCACGCTGGCCCCCGCGTGGTCCCCGACGCGGCCCCCCTGTTTTCCCCGTTGCACGTGACGACCTGCCCGAAAAGGGGGTCTTGAAACCCACTTGCCGGGCGGTATCTTGCCCCGCCCTTTCCCACGCCGAGTTCGGCGTGCCCAACCTCGGATTTCTACATGTACGCCGTCGTCGAAGACCGCAATCAGCAGTACCGGGTCCAGCCCGGCGACCGCATCCAGATCCACCTGCACGAAGGCGCCCAGGAAGGCGGGATGCTGACGTTCGACAAGGTCTGCCTCGTCGGCGGTGAAGGCCTGGGTCGCATCGGTGCTCCCTACGTCGCTGGGGTGAAGGTCACCGCCAAGGTCCTGCGGCCGAACTTCCAGGCCGAGAAGGTGGTGATCGGAAAGTTCCGTCGGCGCAAAAACAGCCGGCGCCGGAATGGATTCCGTGCGCGCTATACCGAGATCCAGATTGAGGCGATTCTCGCCTGATCCCCTAGAGGACTTCAGCAATGGCTCACAAGAAGGGGCAAGGCTCCACCAAGAACGGCCGTGACAGCAACCCGCAGTTTCGCGGCGTTAAGGTCTACGGCGGTCAAGTTGTCACCAGCGGGTCGATCATCGTCCGTCAGGTGGGCACCAAGTTCACCCCGGGCCGCAACGTCCGTCGCGCTGGCGATGACTCGTTGTTTGCGGTCGCACCCGGCGTCGTTCGGTTCCAAAAGAACCGTCGCGTCGATGTCGAGCCAGTGGCGCCCAGCGCCAACTGAGTTCGCCTCTCGACTGACGTCTGTTCGTCGCGCCTGTGTAGCGCGATACCGCCCCGAGGAGAGCTCGCCCCGCCGCCATGTTCGTTGACGAACTGCAGATCTCGGTGCGCGGCGGCAAAGGTGGCGACGGCTGCGTGTCGTTTTTGCGCGACAAGAATGTCCAGCGCGGCGGCCCGGATGGTGGCGACGGTGGTGATGGCGGCAGCGTTATCCTGCAGCCATCGACGCACGTGAACACCCTCTACCACTTGACTGGCCAAGGCCAGTTCGCGGCCCAGAGCGGGGATCAGGGCGGTAGCAAGGACTGCTACGGCAAGAAGGCGGGCGATCTCGTACTCGAGATTCCGATTGGGACGATGGTGATCGATGTCGAGCACGGCAACGTGCTGAAGGACCTCATCGACCCGAAGGAGCCGTTCGTGGTCGCTCGCGGCGGGTTTGGTGGTCGCGGCAATGCGCGTTTCGCCACTTCGACTCACCGCACGCCACGGGAAGCGGAGAAGGGGACGCAGGGCGAGGATCGCCGCGTTCTGCTGAGTCTCAAGCTGATCGCCGACGTCGGTCTTCTGGGGTTGCCGAATGCGGGTAAGTCCACGCTGTTGGCAACGTTGACGCGAGCGCGGCCGAAGATCGCCGGGTACCCGTTTACGACGCTCGAGCCGATGCTCGGAATTGCCGAGGGGCCGGGTGGTGGCACGTTCGTCATCGCCGACATCCCTGGCCTGATCGAGGGCGCCCATCTCGGCAAGGGTCTCGGTGACAAGTTTCTGAAGCACATCGAGCGTACGCGCCTTTTGCTGCACCTCGTCGACTGCAGTGAGTTGGCACTTCAGCCTCCCGTGGATGCATACCGCACCGTGCGCGGCGAACTCGCGGCACACTCGGAAGCGCTGGCAGCGCGGCCGTCGATCGTCGTCGCGACGAAGATCGAGGACGAGGCATCCGAGCAGTGTGCGTCCGATCTCGAGCAGTCGCTGGGGCACGAAGTGCTACGCATCTCGGCGGCGACACAGAAGGGTCTTCGAGATCTCGTGATTGTCGTCAGCCAGGCGATTGCTGAAGAGCGCCAAGGCGCCCCCGACAGCGACAGCTGACTCGGGGGCCTGGACCCCGCGCCATCTTCGGCCATGGCATCGGCGCATCCGTCGCGCGCGAGGATTGCCGGTGCCTTCCTGCCGATAGATCCGGGATTCGGAGGGCTGGGAAGAATGGAACCGGACAACGTCATCACGCAGAAACCCACGGACAACGAACCCAAGCTGCGCGATTTCTTGCGCATGATGGTGAAGGAGGGTGCTTCCGACCTGGTCCTCAAGACCGGAGGTTGCCCTGCGATTCGTCAATCGGGTGTGATCCGATTCGTCGGCGATCAACCGCTCACTCGCGCCATCATGCGTGGCTACCTCGAGGAGGTGCTGACGGATCGTCACAAGGACGAGTACCGCGCGACGGGTGCGTGTGACTTGGCGGTTGGACTGCCCGGCGTCGGCCGGTTCCGCTGCAACGTGTTCAACCAGTCGGGCGAAACCGGGTTCGTCTTTCGCGCCATCAAGGAGGAGATCCCTTCATTCAAGGAACTCAACCTCCCGGTGGAGTCGCTGAAGCGACTTGCCTCGATGAAGCGAGGGCTGGTGCTCGCTACGGGCACCGCTGGTTCCGGCAAGTCGACGACGCTCGCAGCGATGCTCGAGTACGTCAACCGGAACATGAACAAGCACATCATCACGATCGAGGATCCGATCGAGTTCCGCTTCGAAGACAAGCGCTCGATTGTGAACCAACGCGAAGTGGGCGTCGACGTCGGTGACTTCTCGTCGGCTCTCCGTCAAGCGGTGCGACAGTCGCCCGACGTGATCTTGATCGGCGAGATGCGTGACGCGGAGACCGTTCAAGCAGCGATCTCGGCGGCGGAGACGGGGCACTTGGTCTTCTCGACGCTGCATACGGTCAACGCGGTCCAGACCGTGGAACGCATCATCACGTTCTTCCCGCCGCACCAACATGAGCTCGTGCGCCTGCAGCTGGCCTTGAACTTGGCCGGCGTCGTTTCGCTTCGCCTGGTGAAGAACAAGGAGGGCACGGCGATGGTCCCAGCGGTGGAGTTGCTCATCAACACGCCGACTGTCCGCGAACTGCTGGAGCAGGGCAGCACCCGCAGCTTGCCAAAGGCGCTTGCCGAAGGCAGCTACTACGGCACGATGACGTTCAACCAGTCGCTGATCCGGCTGTTCCAGGCCGGCAACATCAGCCTTGAGGAGGCTCTCGTGGCCTCGGATAGCCCCGACGAACTCAAGATGCAGATGCGGGGCATCACCCAGGGCGGGCAGATCCGCACTTTCCAGTCCTGAGGCACGAAGTCGGCGTCGAGTCGTCAACGTGGCGTCGCTTCGGCGGGAACCGGCGGGAAGGAACTGCCGGCCTGCGCGTCGCATGCCTTGCTCGGACATGTGCTATGTCCTCGCGGCCGCCCGAGGGCTAGGATGCGAACTCGCCGATGAGACTGCCGGTCAACCTCTTTCTGTACGTCGCCACGGCTGGGCTGCTTGGGCTCGCTGGCTACACGTTTTTCCAATCGCAGAAGGAGAGCACGAACGCAGCGCGCACGGCGATCTCCGAAACTGGTCGCCGCGATGCGGAGGACCGGTTGAGCGAGGGCAAAGGCACGGGCCCGAGCGGCTCCAGTTGGAACTACCAGACCGCCCCGTGGAAGGCGCGGTTTCTAGCCCCCAACCTCGTTGGCAAGGAGCTGCGAAGGCCCGACAGCGAACAGCCGGTCGTTAACCCAGCCCAGCAAGCTCAGCGCGCGGACGTTCGCCCGCTTCACGAGATCATCGAGCTCGTCTCGCTGATGTGCGACACGTCGACCGACGGCAAGGCCGGCCAGTCGCACGTCATCGTCCGCTACAAGGACACAGCAAACGTCCAGCCGCCGAGCTGGTACCTGCTCGAGAACCAGGTCGCGAGCGCCACCACCCAGTCGTCGGGGCCAGCAGACGGGGTTGGGCGTCAACGTCCCCAAGGCGCTGGTAATCGCGGCGGCGTTCGACCTGGGACGGCGACGCCGGTCCCGACGTCTACAGCTGGGGAAGAGTATCTCCAGCGAGTCTGGGTCGCCGGTGCCGGGACCCCGCGCAACGAGGCCACGCTGTGGCCCCCGTTCCAGGACATTCGGCTAGTTCGCGTCGCTGGCGATGCGCGCTCTGCATACTTCGTCCGAGGCGCGGCTCCAGCGGTGACGGCAGAGGGTCAGGCGCCTGAGGCAACGCCGCCGGCGGAGGAGGAGCTGTTCAAGTCGTCCATGGAGATCAGTGAGGACGTCATGCGCGCGGTCGTCGAGATCCAGCGGACAGATCCAAACCGCAGCGGCAACGTGCGCACGGAGAAGTCGTCGGCGCCAGTGGCCAATCGCTGGACGGACGTCGAAGAGACTAGGTTGGTGGGCAACCAGGTCATGATCAGCAGGCAGGACCAGACCAAGCTGCAGGAGTCTCCTGAGTCGTTTCTCGATCGCATCCAAGTGAATACGTATGTCAGCCGCACCGGGAGCGGTGTTCGCGGTTTGCGGGTGATGAACATCGCGCCTGAGATCTCCTCCCGCATCGGCGTTCAGTCAAACGATCTGATTCTGTCATTGAATGGCGAACCGGTTTCGACCAAGGCCGACGCCATCGCCGTCGGCAGGCGCCAATACAATCGTGGGGTTCGCACCTTCGTGCTGCGCCTGTTGTCTGACGGCCGGGAAGTCGACCGCATCATCGAAGCGCCGGATCGCTGACCGACAGTTCGCACCCGGCGTATGTTGCTCACCCTGGATCGCGGCAACACGACTCTTGATGTGATGCTGCACGGACCCGTGCCGCGTCGGGCTCGATTGGAGCCCCGAGAACCGCTCGTTGCGTTCCTCGGCCGAGATCGACCGAGTGCCGCCGTTGCGGTCACAGTTGTGCCGAATGCCCTCGCAACTGCGCTTGCAGAGCTGCAGCAGCTCGGGGTTCCAGTGGCGCAGATCGGCATCGACCTTCGATGCCCACTACCGCTCGACTATGACACGCCGGAGACTCTCGGCGCAGATCGTTGGTTGTCTGCCCTGGCAGCGCATCGCCGTTGGGGTCGAGCTGTGGTGGTCGACTGCGGCAGTGCCACGACGGTAAACCTCATCGAGGACGACGGCACGTTTCGCGGGGGGGCCATCGCGCCGGGTCTGCGCGCACTCTCACATGGCATGAGTGTCATTACCCCTCACCTCCCGGAGGCCGACGTGCGGTCGGCGAGCGACGTGCCGCCGCGATCCTCGGCCACTGCGGTTCACACAGGCCTGCTGCTGTCCTACTGCGGCGCAATCGAACGAATGGTCGCAGATACCGTCGCCGTGGCGCGCGGGCCGTGCACGGTGGTGATTACCGGCGGCCATGCAGAGGACTATCTCCGGCGCGGCCGATTGCGACCCGTAGTTGCACCTGACCTTGTCCACCAGGGGCTCCATCTCTGCGCAGTGGAGTCAGGATGGAGTTGCTGACCCCCGCAGGTCACGGCGGAGTCGCGGTCGTGACCTTCGCCCCGAGCGAGCGCTCTGCTCTACTCGCGTGCCTTCGCGGTCGCGATGGTGGTGTTGTGGGTGCTGTTGCTGGCGCCCCGCCGCTGCGAGCGAACCTCGTGCTCGATCAAGTTGTCGTTGACGATGTGTTGATGGTCGACCGGGCGACAAGGGGTCTTGAGTTGCACCTCCACGGAAGTCCAGCCGTGATCGATCTGCTGGCGATTCGGTTTGGCGAACCCCGTATCCCCGCTGTCAGCGCGGCCGATGAGCTTCTGCAGCGCGCCATCAGTCGTGAACAGCTGCACCTTGCTCTCGAGCAGAGGGCATTCGATGTCCCGGCCTACCTGCGAGTGCTGGCAGGGCAACCAGCAGAATGGCAGCGGCGCGAACTCGAACTTGCGCTGCAGCGGTCGCGTGTCGCCATGGCGCATGTGCTGCCCTGCCGCCTCGTGCTCGTCGGACGACAAAACGCTGGCAAGTCGACCCTGTTCAATAGGCTCCTGTTTCGCGAACGCGCGCTGGCTGGGCCGGTCGCCGGCCTGACCAGAGATCCGATCTCGGACGCGGCGTCTCTCGACGGCTATCCGTACGAAATCGTCGATACCGCCGGCGAAGGCCATGCGAGTTCACCGGTCGACCAACGGGCGATGGATCGTGCTCACGTCGAACGCGCGCGCGGTGACTTGGTGATTCTTGTGGTGGATGGCAGCGTCGGGCCAAGTGCGATCGATCACTCTATGTTCGAGTCAGACGTGCTCGTGGTAGCAACGAAGGGGGACCTGCCGCAGGCCCACTGGCCGCCTGAGCTTCGCCTCGATGCAACCGTGGCTTGTGCGGACACGGCTGGTTCCGGTCTCGTGCGAGCCGCGATTGGCGCCCTCTTGCGAGATCGGCGCTGCTTGCCGCCTGCTGGTCCGGTGGGTGGTCCGGCGGCTCTCTGCTCCGGCGATCTCAACACGCTCCAGCAGCTTGCTTCCGCGGCGGGGCTTCCGCGGGCATGATCGCGGTGGGCTCCTGCTGCGCAATCCGCGCTGTCGCCCAGATGCCGAGGATCCATGAGTTCTGCGAACCCAAGCAGTCCACGCCCGGGCCCGAGCGGTAGCGAGAAGCGCGACCTGGTTTCGATCGAGGACCTGAGTACCGAAGAGATCCTCGAGCTCTTCCAGCACGCCGACGAGTTCCGCGACAACCTCCGAGCTTGGTCGGATTTATGTCGTGGCACGATCATGGCAACGCTGTTTTTCGAGCCGAGTACCCGGACTCGACTCAGCTTCGAGTCGGCCATGCTCCGTCTCGGTGGCGGCGTGATTACCGCCGCGGACGAGAAGTCAAGCAGTCGCAGCAAGGGCGAGTCCCTTGCAGACACTGTCCGAGTCGTCGGTGGTAGCTACGCGGACATCCTTGTCGTGCGACACCCCGAGGACGGCGCCGCCCGAGTCGCCGCACGCTACGCGCGGGTGCCGGTCATCAACGGGGGTGACGGTTCGCATGAACATCCGACTCAGACCCTCTGCGATCTCTACACGCTGTGGAAGGAGAAGGGCAAGCTCGAGGGTCTCGAGGTCGTGCTCTGCGGCGACCTTCGCTACTCGCGGACGATCCACTCGTTCTGCTACGCATTGGCCCGCTTCCGGGCGAACATCGTGACGATGCCGTATCCGGGCTTCGAGCTGCCGGATTACGTTTTGCGCCGTCTCCGTCGCGATTTTGGGGTCAAGACCGGCGCCGCCTCGGTTGCCGATCTTCCGGGACTCGCAGGTAGCAGCAATGCCGCTGCTTACCTGACTGCGAGTGAACCTCACCAGTTGGCCTTGTTCACGCAGCTCGGGCCTGTTGAGGTGAACCGCATCGATGCGATCTACATGACGCGGGCGCAACGAGAGCGGCACTCGGGCGAGGAGACCAAGAACTACCCCCGACTCTCCTCCCAGACCTTGCGCGCGGCTGCAGCCAAGGACGCGCGCGTGATGCACCCCTTGCCTCGCGTCGACGAGATCGACTACGACGTCGATGCTGACCCTAGGTCTGTTTACTTCCGGCAGGCCGAGCTTGGGGTGCCGATGCGCATGGCGCTCATGGCCTATCTCCTTGGTCGGATTCAGCTCCGGTCGCGCCCCCGAGCTGATCATGCGACGAATCCCGGAGTGGACTCGCGCAGTTCAATGCGGTGCCGGAACGAGCGCTGCATCACCAACGGGGAAGGCGTGCGGTACCTCGAGCGCGATTTCCGAATCCGCCAGGGTGTGGGCGAAGCGCCGAGCCTCGAGTGCGCGTATTGCGAACGAGAGCTCGAGGTTCGCTGTGTCGGGCACCTGACCCGGCGCTGGTTTGATGGTTGCTCCGAGCAACTCGTGGCCGCAGTGCCACCGAGCGAACGAGTCTGGTTCGAGTCCGAGGAACAGGCGCGTGCCGCCGGTTTCGAACCAAGGAAGCCCAGCGATGCAGTGGGTCAGTGAGCGAATCCGCACCAGCCCATGCCCGACTGCGGGCTGGAGCGCTCGCCTGCACTTTCGGAACGATGCGCCAAGTGCCGAAGATACAGGGTGTTGGGGAGGCTTGTGTCGGACGCCGACTACGGCATGATAGTTGATTCCGTCGGAGTGCCCCTCGCCGAGACGCTCGCGTTTGGTCGCGGTCCTCAATCGGTTTTCCTGTTGTAACCTCCAGTAGCTTCCCATGCTGCATGTGATCCACTGCCTCCGTACTTTGGTCTGCGGTGGCTCGCGAGCGGTGAATGGCGAAGCTCGCAGCAAGCGCGGCGCGCCCGCGCATCCAAACTCAGTGCACACCATGGCAAGCACCACGTCAGGCCGGTCTACGGCCCGTGTCGCCCTCGTTGCTTCCGGTTTCGCCCTGTTCGGGGTGTTCACTGCCTCTTGTGGCAGTGGGGGCTCCGTTGCACCGTCGGGAGCAGGGCCCGCAGTTGCGACCACATCCATCAGTAGCGTTGAGTTCGGTCGAATCGTGGACGTGTACGGCATCCGCACGACCAGCGAAGGGCAGACTCGCGACCTCGTGCGCAAAGATGTCCTGGTCGGTCGCGATATCCGCGATGAGCGTGTCCCAGGGACTTCCACCGAGGGCAAGGCGGATTCCGAGATCCGCTACGACTTCCTGAGTGCCGACGCCGACACGCTTCAGCCGCGAATCTTCATTCCGCGCGAGATCGGTTCTGCGGCGTTCCAGCAGCTCTTCGACGATCTCGACAACGAAGTTAGTCTGGTCACCCCGCTGCTGTTTGGGCAGGGTGGCGCCGGGCAACCGTTTTCGATTGTTCCGCGTAACGCGGCAATCCGGCTCAACTTCACCCGCGCGCTCGGTGTGAGCGACGACTTTTTCGTCGTCCGCGATGCCAACGGAGAAGTGACTGCACTACGCAACACCGATGCGGTGCAGTTGCTGCAGATTGCGGGCGACCCCACCGTGGCGGGCAACTTCGTGCCTTTGGACGTTCGCGTCATCGTCGATGGCAGCAGCCTGATCCTAGACCCTGTCCTTCTCGGTAGCGAGGGTCGACAATACCAGACCAGCAACAATGCTTCCGGCCTGCCGGCGTCACCAGACAGCTTCGGCGCCAACATCCGTATTGCCTTGGCCCTCGATGGTCCGTTGGCGATTCCGCGTCTGCGCTCCGACAGCTGGACGGGGCTCAACAACGGCGGTCGTAGCGCGATCGTCCGCGACTTCCGCTCCGGCAACGACTCCGATAGTAGTCCGGATCTTGCGCGAGGCTTCGTGCTCGACAATGAGCCGCCTCGCCTCGTCGGGCAGATGCCGATGTATCTGGAGCGCGTCGATGAAGTGAACAGCCTCACGATGCGAGTGCGGGTCTTCAAGGGCGGCATCTCTCAGGAGATTGATCGCGGTGATGTCTTCCGTTTCCTCGTGGATAACAGCAATGCGCCGTTCGGATCGAGTG
>CAMBXM010000150.1 GCA_945871815.1 Singulisphaera sp. GP187 | reverse complement strand
GTCGTCAGTCGAACCCCCCGCCTCGGACCAAGCCCATGAAGGGACCCCGCAATCTCGGTGACCTGCAACTCGCGATCCTCCGCATCTTGTGGGATCGCCCCAGCACTTCGGTTGCGGAAGTGCATCGGGGACTCGAGGACCGCGGTCTTGCCTTGACCACAATTGCCACGATGCTGCGCAAGATGGAAGAGAAAGCGCTCGTCGCCCACGAGGAGCGCGGCCGGCAGTTTCTCTACCGCGCCAAGGTCGATCCACAGTTGGTGCAGCGCAACCTCGTCGGCGATCTGGTCGAGCGTCTGTTCGATGGCGACCCACTGGCCTTGGTCAATCACCTGTTGCGTGCCGGTGAAATCGAACTCGGCGAACTCGATGACTTGCGCAAGCAAGTGGCCGAGGCCGAGAAGAAGCAGAAGAAGGAGCGGTCATGATCGCCCTGCTCCCGTTCGTCTCGGGCCTCGCCGATTGGCTCGTGACCTTCGCCATCCATTCGACGATCGCACTCTCATGCGCTCTCGGGGTCTCGGTCGCGATGGGGCGCCGGGCGCGCTGGCTGCAAGAGTCTGCCCTGCGCTGGTCGATGTGGATTGCCATCCCGAGCAGTCTTGTGCGGGTGCTCTGTGCGAGCGGGCCGTGGAACACCGAGTTCGCCCTGCCGAACCCTACTGCGGCCGAGGACGCTGCAGAACTCGGCTCCGTGCTCGCCGCGATCGGAGGCGCCGGGTTTGACGTCGCGCTGCAGCCCCCGACCTTGTGGAGCCAGTGGTCGAGCCAGTCCGTCATCTGCCTCGCCGCCGCTGTTGCGGCCCTGTTCGGCCTCGCGTGGCTCGTCGATGTGCAGCGCCGCCTCCGCGCGATCTTGAACCAGCGCCAGCCCGAGACCGATGCGCGCGTGCTCTCGACCGCGGCCGAAGTTGCGGGCTCACTTGGCTTGCAGCAGTCGCCGCACGTGAGTCGCACAGAACGCATCGCAACGCCCATCGCCATCGGTCTCATTCGTCCGGAGGTCTGCTTGCCGCGCCGCGCCGGCGAACTCAGCGACTCGTCGTTGCGCGCCATGCTGGCACACGAAGTGGCGCACCTACGCGCCGCCGATCCGGCGTGGATGTGGGGCGCGGCGTGGCTGCAGGCCTTGTTCCCGTGGCAAGTGTTGTTCGTGATCGTGCGGCGTCGATGGTTGCGGCTTGTCGAGCTGCGCTGCGACTCCATTGCTTCGCAAGCGGCGTCGCCGACCGCAGTCGCGCGCTGCCTGCTCGATATCGCCGACTGGCTGCAGCCTCGTGCCGTTGTTTCGGTCGTTGCACTCGGGATGGCGGCTAGGCCATCGGCGCTCAAGGAGCGCATCGAAGCGGCGCTTCGCGGGGAGCGCGTCGAGCCATCGCGCCCAGCGTGGTCCTGGTCGCTCGGCGGCGTGCTGTTGTCCGGATTGAGCCTGGCTGCTCCTGGCGTAGCGACGGCAACCGCCTTCGCTTCGCCCGAGCCTGCCACGGAGCTTGCCGACGCGACCATCCCCGAACCGGCTCACGTCGGTTTGCGCACGCTGTTCCTGACGTTGGCGTCAGAGCACGACGAACTGTTGACCGAAGCTGCCTTGCTGCGCAACGAGTGGACGGTGCAGGAGGCTTCCCTCGAGCAGATGCAATTGCTGGCCGAGCTCGATGCTCGGCTCCACAACCTCACGCGGATCCGAGAGCGCCTGGACGCACTGCTCGCCCGCTTCGAAGAAACCCACCGTTGAAACCAGGAGAAGACATGACCATCCCAATCTTGATCCGCTCTACGCTCGCTGCGTTCGTCGCCGCGACCATGTTGTCGGCGCAGTCTGCGCCTAGCGATCCTGTGGCCCCGGCAGTCGAGTCGCCAGGGGCCTTGGAGTCGTCGACCGACCGCCTGCAGGCCAAGCTTGCCGAGGTCGTTGCAATGCTCAATCAGGACGATCTGAGCAGCGAAGCACGCGCCACGGCGAGGAAGAAGCTCCTCGATATCAGCAGACGGCTGACGGTGGCGAAGGCGAGCGGCCGCCGAGTGTCGCTCTCGGAGATCGTCGCAGAGCCGTTGGTGCTGGAGTCCTCGGATCGCGACGGCCGCATCCGCCTCTTGAGTGCGCTATCGCCTCTGGAAGGCCATCTCATCGAGTTGCCGTCCGATGCGTCGAGCGAACACACCTTTCGGATCGTGACGTCTGACGGCGACCCGGCAGCCGGGCTCGGAAGGCTGTCGCGAGTGCTCGCGACCGTGAACGGACAGTCGGATGTGACGGTCTTGCGCCCGGATAGCGCGCTGCTCGAGCAGCGCTTGTCGGAGCCCCAGGGGCAGCAACCAGGTCCGGCCCGGTCGCAGAAGCGCGCGACGTGGAGGTGGACCAGGGGTGTGCAGGAGCCAGGCGCCAGTGCTCCCGTTCTACCCGTACCTGGAGTGCCACCCGTGCCACCCGTCGAGCCCGTCGAGCCCGTCGAGCCCGTCGAACCCGTCGAGCCCGTCGAGGGCTTCGAGGTTGACGTCGAAGAAGTCCGCGAGCAAGCCGTCCGCGCCCTCGAAGATGCGGGGCGCGCCGAGGCGAATCGCAACGCCAGAGCTCGTTCGAAGCGCTACGCCCGGCGGAACGCGGGTGCCTCCGCGCCGTCGGCACAGGCGCCCGTCGAACGCGCCGAAACCGAAGCCGAACGCGACCATGCCGCCATGGCCCGCGAAGCGGCCGAGGTCGAGCGCGACCATGCCGCGATGGCGCGCGACATCGCTGAAGTCGCACGCGGTCATGCTGAAAGCGCACGCGAGGAAGCCGAAGTCATCCGCGAGCACGCCGAGGCTGCTCGTGACTACGCCGAGGCCGTGCGCGAGCATGCGGTGCCGCCAGAGGCAGTGTTCGAGGAGTTCTCGAAGGTCCTTGACGGCCACACGTTCGTCGAGGGCAAGGCACTGTTCGAGAGCCGTCGCGCGCCAAGAGAGGTCTTTGGTAGGGCCCTCGAGTTCCTCCCCGGCCTGCCGCTGGTCGGCTCGAGGGGCAGAGTGATTGGTCGTGTCGTGGCCCCTGGCTTGCCGTCGGACGAGTCCGATGACTCGATTCGCTCGTTGTTGCAGGAGATGCGCGACGACCTTCGGGCGATCCGCGAACTGATGCAGGAAATGAAGGGAAAGCCCCAACCGGCACGCGCTCGTGGCAACGGCACGCGCAACCGCGTCGGCTCTTTGTGGGGCTCCGTTCCGTCGCGAGCGCCGGCCAGCTTCCCCGCTGATCCGCGCGAACCCAGGGTCGAGGGCCAAGCCTTCCCCGAGGTTGCCGCGGGGAACTACTACGTGTCCGGCTACGGCATCGCGGCGCCACCGTCGGTCTACGCTGGCTCCTGGTCCGATGTGCCGCCGACGAGCGACGCGGCAGCTGGCCAGTCTTGGAGTAGCGAAGGCCTGATGGTCGCGCCATCGAGCGCTGGTGGCCTTACCTGGCCTTCAGGAGGTGGGGGTGGTTCGTTTGGCGTCGCCACGACCGCCTGCGAAACGCCGGCCAGTGGCGGGTCGATCGGCGGTGGGGCGAGTGCTTCTGGCCAGACGAAGCCAAGCTCGAACTGACCGCTGCTGCCGCGGTCGCGCGCCGTGCGCGCGACCTAGGTCCGACCGCGGTTCTCGACCTCTGGGGCGAACTAGAGCGATCGTCGAGGATCGGCACGGTGGTACCCCCGAGTCCGGCGAGCGCGTGCATCCGCCCGCTCAGCGCGCCGGGTCGACGAGGCGCCATGCCACGCTCTGCCCGGCCCGCATCGGCACCAGCGTGCGATCGCCAAACGGCAGTTCGTTGGGCACGGTCCACGCCTCGCGAGCCAGGGTGATGCGCGCCTCGTTGCGCGGCAACCGGTAAAAGTCCGGTCCGCGATGGCTGGCGAACGCTTCGAGCTTTGCTAGCGCATCGACGTGTTCAAACGCCTCCGCATACAATTCGATCGCCGCGTGCGAGGTGTAGATGCCAGCACAGCCGCAGTCGGCTTCCTTGGTGTGGCGCGCATGCGGCGCGCTGTCCGTGCCGAGAAAGAAGCGCGGATCGTCGCCCGTTGCCGCCGCCAGTAGTGCCTGTCGGTGGCGCTCGCGTTTCAACACCGGCAGGCAGTAGGCATGCGGTCGGATGCCGCCGCGAAAGATCTCGTTGCGGTTCCACAGCAGATGGTGGGCCGTGATCGTCGCCGCGACCCGCGGCCCCGCACTGCGCACGTAGTCCGCTGCCTCTTGCGTCGTGATGTGCTCCAACACCATGCGCAGGCCGGGGAAGTCGCGTTGCAGCGGCCCGAGATGGCGATCGAGAAAGACGCGCTCGCGGTCGAAGACATCGATGCCGCTGTCCGTGACCTCGCCGTGCAGCAAGAGCGGAACGTCGTACTGCTCCATCGCCGCCAAGGCGACGCGCGCCTTCTGCAAGTCGGTAACGCCGTTCTCGGAGTTGGTGGTGGAGCCTGCTGGGTAGTACTTCACCGCGTGCACGAAGCCGCTCGCCGCCGCTTCCTTGATCTCTGCTGCCGGGGTTCGATCCGTGAGATAGAGCGTCATCAACGGTTCGAACGCGAGGCCCTTCTGGACGGCGTTCTGGATGCGATCGCGATAGGCGCGCGCCGCCGCAACCGTGGTTACGGGCGGCTTCAGATTCGGCATCACGATGGCGCGACCAAAGCGCCGAGCGGTATCCGCGACGACGGCCTTGAGAGCGAGATCGTCGCGCAGGTGGAGATGCCAGTCGTCCGGACGAGTGATCGTGAGTTGCATGGAACGGGCGGGACGATACCGGCCGGTTGGCGCGCGCGCCGCAGCCAACGTCTTGCAGCCGGCTCCACGGCTCGCTCCCCGAGCGCTCGGGTGCCGGGCGCGCAGACAGGCGGCGCTCTTCACCGGGCTTCTATCCTCCCGTCGCGGTGTGCGAGGCAGGGGAGATCTGCGCAGCCGATGAAGCGCTCGGCCTCCTCGTGGAAGATCCAGTGCTGGTGGATCCCCCGAGATTGGGGGCCTTCGTGTCGCCGCCGCTCGCCGTGCTTCGACGGCACATTGACAACTCTGCGTTCGTCCAGCCCTGGCAGCAGCTCACAGACGAGCCCCTGGGTTAGCGAGGTCTTGGCGTGGTTGCGTGCAGAGGACACCGTCGACCGTGCCGGTCGGCGCGACGTTCTTGACCGCCCTGCCTCCGAGCCAAGCGAATCGAGACTGCCAAAGCACCGGCGGATTCGCTGCGTCGGGTTGACGGGCTTGTTGTCGAGCTCGACGAAGGGCGCGATGGCGTCGGTCGACGCGCCGCAGCTGCGGCGGCCGATGTCGCCTGCCTGCGGATGTTGCTTCAGCGACGCCTCCGCACCGAGCTCGACTCAGGTCACGGACCCGCCCATGCCGATGGACGGTCCCATGCTCTCGCGGTCGACTTGGAAGCTCGTGTGGTCGTCGTCGCTCGCGCTAGCCTTTGCGGCTTGCGTCGGTCCGCGGCAGCAAGGCACGGCACCGGCGCGTTCGGGCGGCGCCGCGGCCACCGCCCCAGCGACCTCAGCTGCCGCGCTGAACCCTGCACCGCAGGTTCGCTTGCGCATCGAGGGTGGGGCACTGTCGGAGCCTCAAGTGCATCCCGCCTTTGGCAAGGCAACACTGAGCCTGACGTTCCCAGCCGGGTTCGAAGGCACTGAAGTCGACCTCGTCGTCGATCGCACGGTCGGTGCCGAGCGCCGCGAGTGGTTGCGCCTGCGGCCGCGTTTGCGCGCTGACGGTTCGCTCCAACTAACCGGACTGCCGGGCGGTCGCTACGCACTGCGAGCAGAAGATGCGCGCGGCGTTGTCGTCACCGGAGCGGCCGAGGTCGAGACGGCTGCACGCGCCGAGGTGGCGATGCGCAACGTATCGGCGCGCCCTGCGCGGCGTCGCGGTTCTGCGGCCCGACGCTGACACAATCGAGAAATCCCAGTCGGCTCGATGGGCCGAAGTTCGTTCGCGATGCGCTGTGCTGCACGACCCGGCGCTGCTGCTGGCGAGCGCGACAGCCCGGGCCTCGCCGGCGCACCAGAAGTCGAAACCCCTTACCAGCGGTAGAAACCCCTTACCAGCGGTAGAAACCCCTTACCAGCGGTAGAAACCCTGCCCCGACTTCTTGCCCAGCTTGCCTTCGGCAACCATGCGTCGCATCAGGTCGGGCACTTCGAAGCCCAGGTGGTCGAGTTCCTTGCGCAAGTAGTCAGCGATCGCCATGCGCACATCGAGGCCGACGAGATCGGTGAGCTTCAACGGACCCATGGGGTGGCCGTAACCGAGGACCATCGCCTTGTCGATGTCTTCCGGGCTCGCGACGCCTGCTGCAACCATGCGGATCGCTTCGAGGCCGAGGCAGACGCCCAGGCGCGAACTCGCGAACCCCGGGCTGTCCTTGACCAGGATGGGTTCCTTGCCGCACTGGGTCGCGTAGGCCATCACCGCCTCGATCGTTGACTGCGAGGTCGCGTCGGTGCGCACAACCTCCAGCAGCTTCATGATCGGCGGCGGGTTGAAGTAGTGCATGCCGATGCAGCGCTCCGGGTGCTTCACGCCGGCGAACACCTTCTGCAGCGACAGCGACGAGGTGTTGGTGCCCAGCACGCAGTCGGGTTTGGCGTGGCTCGAGAGTTCCAGGAACAGCGAGTTCTTGAGATCGAGGATCTCGGGCACCGCCTCGATCACGAGGTCGGCGGCGCGCGCCGCGGCCGCGCGATCGGTGGTTGCGGTGATGCGCGACAGCGTTGCATCAGCCTGTTCTTGTGTCAGCTTCTGCTTCTGTACGCCGACCGCGAGCGAGTCGCGGATGCGCTGCAGACCCTTGTCGACGAACTCGGGCTTGATGTCCTGCAGCACGACGCGCGAACCCGCCTGGGCGGAGACCTGGGCGATACCTGCGCCCATGGTGCCGGCGCCGAGCACGGCGACGGTCTGGAAACGGATGTCGGTCATGGTGGGTCAGCTCTTCTTCTGCTTGTGCAGGAACGAGTCCATCCGCGCCTTCTTGTCGTCGCTGTCGAACAGCACGGCTTGCAGCGAACTCTCGATCAATACGGCGTGCTGCTGTTCGGGGCGTGCGAGCGCGTTCATTGCCTTCTTGGCGGCACGGACCGCGAGTGGGCCGTTCTGAGCGATCTCGTCTGCAAGTGCGAATGCGCGGTCGAGCACTTCGCTATCCGGGACCACGTAGTTGGCGAGCCCGATGCGAAGGCACTCGTCGGCGTCGACGATGCGCCCGGTGTAGATCAGCTCGCGGGCGCGACCGAGGCCGATGAGACGCGGTAAGCGATAGGTGCCGCCGGCCGCCGGGATGATGCCGAGCTTCACTTCGGGTTGTCCGAGCTTCGCCGAGTGGCCGAGGACCCGCAGGTCACAGGCGATGGCGAGTTCACAGCCGCCGCCCAGAGCAAACCCCTTGATCGCCGCGATCACTGGGACGGGGCATTCTTCGATGCGGGTGAAGATCGCGCTGTTGATCGCCTTCTGTGCGTCGCTGGCGGTGCGTTGCCGCAGTTGGGCGATGTCGGCGCCGGCGGCGAAGGCCTTGTCACCCGCACCCGTGACGATGATCGCGGCGATCGTGGGGTCCGATTGGTGTTGGTCGAGAGCTTGGTGCAGTCCGTCGACCATTTCTTGGTCGATCGCGTTGCGGCGTTCGGGCGCGTTCAAGGTGAGCAGCAAGACCGCGCCGCGGCGCTCGGCGAGAACTCTGGCGACGGGATTCGAGGCTGTGGCCATGGCGAAGGGGCGAGGATCTTGGGTCCTGTCCCCGGCTTAGTAAAGCGCGCTGGCGGTTCGCTGCGCCGTTGACCGTCGGCGGCCGCGGGCGTAGCATCTCCCGTTCGCCATGGCCCTCTCGTCCGGGATCCCAAAGCTGTTGCCGTATGCGCCTGCGCGCGTGGTGCCCGCCTCGGGCCAGCCATTTGCCAGCCACGTTGTGGCCGTGCCTGACGACATGCGGCGGTTGCAGCTGGCGGCAATCGACCCGTCGCGTGCCGATCTGTTGTCCCCCGGAATGCTGCTGCAGGTCGAGGTCGAGGACGGCCGTCGCGTTGTCGTGTTCGAGAGTCGCGTGCTGCCGCCCCCGGGCCACACCGAGCACGAACTGTGGGTCGTACGCCCGTGGGTGCCGAGCGCCTACCGCGCGATCGAGGCGAGGGAGACGTTGCGCGAACCGATGATCTGCGGCGCGGTGATCTCTTCGGGGGTCGACGAGCAGGCCTCGGTGGTGCGCGGGCTGACGGTCGATGTCGGTGGCGGCGGCGTGCGGCTGCGCAGCAAGGACCGAGTGCTCGAAGGCGCCCAGGTCACACTGCGGCTGTCGCTCGATGCCGGAGCGCCGGCGGTGCGTGCCGTCGCGCGCGTGCTCGACTGCGTGCCGATCGCCGGCGCACCGAATCAGCGCAGCGATGCCTTGTTCGAGAGTCGCTTGGAGTTCGAAGAAGTCGAGGAACCCGTGCGCGCCCAGGTGTTGCGTGCGTGCTTTCTGCACCAGATCGAGTCGCGGCGGCGACGGTTGCCTCTGGACTGACCGCGCCCGGGCGCGGTCCCGTGCGACACAGTCCCTCATGTCGCATCTTCGGACTGCCCGCTGGTTCGAACTGCGCCTCGGCGAGCTTGCTGCCGACGATTCCTTGGTCGCGGCGCCGGTCGCGGAGCGGCGGTCGGCGCTGGCCAGAGACGTGGTGTTTGCGCGGCCCTTGGCCGTGCCTTTGGGCGGCGAAACCGAGAAGCTCTCAGGCGGATCTCGCCAGAACGCGTCTTGACCCTCGACCCGGGCTCGTCCTTCCGTAGCGTTCTCGCCCGATGTCCACGGTTAGTGCTTCAGCCGACAATGCCAAGGACCGCGCCAGCATCGGGCTCGGCATCGGTACCTTCCTCGCTGGCTTCCTCCCGGGTCTTCTGCAGTACCAGGTCGGCCAGAAGGCGCGCGCTGTCGTGGCACTCGCCTCCTGCACGGCGGTGTTCTTTGCCGGCTGGGTGCTCGTCTCTGACCGGTTGTTCCACTTCGCTTTGGTGAGTTCGGAGCCCGGCGGCATGTGGAAACTCGCGCGCATCGGCATCCCGCTGACGCTGCCCGAGATTCTGAACCTGCCAGCACACGCGGTGGGTTCGATGCTTGCCTACGCCGGCGACAATGAGGCGATGCGGGTGTGGCGCCTGCCGCGCCCTTTGGAGGACCTCGGCGGATTCCTCACCGCGGCGTCGGGGATGCTGGCGGCGTTCTGGTCGGCCGATGGCCACTGGACCCGCCGTTGGAACCGCGACGCGAAAGACACCGTGACGCCCGGTCCGCTGTGCAATCCGGCTTTCGCTGCGGGGGTCTCGTGGCTGCTACCAGGGCTCGGGCACGCGCTCTCGGGCCAACGCAGCAAGGGAGCGTTGATGGGCGCGGCGGTCATGATCGTGTTCGCCCTGGGCATGGTGTTCTCCTACGGGCACGCAGTCGACCGCGCGATTGCCTCGGTGTGGTGGATCGGCGAGTTCCTGTTCGGTGGTGGCGCGCTGTTCGCGGCGCTGGTCACGGCGCCGATGGAGATGACCTCGATCCCGGAGAATCTCGAACTCGGAACCAACCTGTGCACGGTGGCGGGCTTGATGAACCTCGTGGTCATGGTGGATGCGTTCACCGTGGCGGAGCGGTCGAGTTTTCCGCTCGCGCGCGGCCAGGATCAGCGAGGTGTCTCGTGAGCCTTTTGATTCGACTCGCCATCTACATCCCGGTGCTGTTCCTCATTGCCGTGGTGGTTGTCGGCCAGCAGCAC
>CAMBXM010000149.1 GCA_945871815.1 Singulisphaera sp. GP187 | reverse complement strand
CGGACCTGCTGCCAGCCGACCTCGTCGGCACCCACGTCTACAATCCGAAGAGCGGGGAATGGAGCGTCCGAGAAGGACCCGTCTTCGCCAACTTTGTGCTCGCGGATGAGATCAACCGCGCACCCGCCAAGGTGCAGTCGGCGCTGCTGGAAGCGATGCAGGAGCGGCAGGTGTCGCTCGGCGGCGAAACTCGCAAGCTGCCGAACCCATTCCTGGTGCTGGCAACGCAGAATCCGGTCGAGCAAGAAGGCACCTACTCGCTGCCCGAGGCGCAGGTCGACCGCTTCTTGCTCAAGATCGTGGTCGGTTACCCGACCAAGGAAGACGAACGCAAGATCATCGACCGCATGGCGGCGTTGACCGCCAAGCACGAGGTGCGTGCCGCGACGACTCCGGAGGCGCTGCTGTCCTGCCGCGCGCTCCTCGACACGATCTACCTCGACGACAAGGTCAAGAACTACATCGTCGACCTCGTCTTCGCGACCCGGAAGCCCGAGGACTTTGGGCTCCCGAAGCTCAAGCCGCTGATCCTCTATGGCGCCTCGCCGCGCGCATCCATCAGCCTCGCCCGAGCATCGCGCGCGCGTGCGTTCCTCCAGGGCCGAGGCTTCGTCACGCCGCAGGACGTCAAGGCGATCGGCTACCCAGTGCTGCGCCACCGAGTACTGACGACGTACGAGGCCGAGGCCGAGGGCATCAGCAGCGAGGACGTGCTGAAGCAGGTGTTCGACACGGTGCCCGTTCCTTGATCGAAGCAAGCGTTCGATGACCGGTCTCTCGGAAGAAGACAAGCGCGAGATGTTGCGGCAGGTGCGCCGCATCGAAGTGCGCACGGATCGCATGGTCACGGACGTGATGGCGGGCGGCTACACGTCGGTGTTCCGCGGTGCGGGCATCGAGTTCGACGAGGTTCGCGAGTTCGCCCCAGGCGACGAGATCCGCTCGGTCGACTGGAACGTCACTGCGCGCACCGGCAAGCCGTACGTGAAGAAGTTCATGGAGGAGCGCGAGCTCACCGTGATGCTCGTGCTCGACGTGTCGGCTTCGACGGTGTTCGGTACGCAGCCGGTGGCGCGGCCCGACGCCGAACGCGCCCGCAGCGTGCGCGAGACGGCAGCGATCGTCTGCGGTTGCTTTGCATTTGCCGCCGCGCGCAACAACGACAAGGCCGGCATGATCACGTTCACGGATCGCATCGAGCGCTACGTGCCGGCAAAGAAGGGGCGCCGCCATGTGCTGCGACTGATTCGCGAAGCGTATGCGCAAGAGCACGAGGGCGGCGGCACGGACCTCGGACAAGCGCTCGACTACGCCGGTCGCATCCAGCGCCGCCGTGCTGTGGTCTTCGTGATCGGGGACTTCTTCGGGCCGGTGCCCGAGCGGCAACTCAAAGTGCTTGCGCGGCGCCACGACGTGATCGCAGTTCGCATCCGCGACCCTCACAGCGAGACGTTGCCTGCTGCGGGCCTGTTGCACCTACGCGATCCCGAGACGGGTGTCACGGTCGCGGTCGATACCAGCAGCAAGCGCGTGCGCACGGCGATTGCCGCGCGTGTGCAACAGGAGCGCCAGCAACTGCAGGACGTCTGTCGCCGGGCGGGCGTCGACTTGCTCGACGTGCCGACGCGCGGCAGCGTGTCTGACCCCATCGTGCGCTTCTTTCGCATGCGCGAGCGGCGCGGGAGTCGACGATGAGCGTGCGCGCGGTCGTGTTCGCACTCGCGTTTCTGGCCGCGTGCGGCGAGCCGCAGCCGTGGGGCGAGTCGATCCCGACCACCCTCGACTTGCGACTCGCCAAGGTCCCGAGCGAGGTGGCGCTGCTGCAGCCCTTCGATCTGCGCCTCGACCTGTTCTGGCGCCAAGATCTCGAAGTCGAGTTCTCGCCTGAAGTGCCGACTGGCACGATGGGCACCGTCCGGCTCGAGCCGGAACGCGAACTGGCGCACGGTCGCTGGCGTCGAGCTTGGTTGCACTTGCGGGCGACCGAAGGCCCGAGAGAGCTCGTCATCGCGCCCTTCCGCGCGCGCAGCAAGGACGGCACTGCGGTCGTCCAGACCGACGAAGTGCGGCTGCAGGTCACTTCGCTACTGGCGGCAGCAAGCGGCGTCCCGGGCGCGGATCCGGCTGCCGTCGCCGACGATGTGGAGATCCCTGGTCCGCTCCTGGCGCCACCCATGCCGCAGTGGCCTTGGTGGGTTGGTGCGCTTGCCTTGATCGTGTTGGCTGCTGCCATTCGGTGGTGGCAGCAGCGCCGCTCGAGGCCGCGCCCGGCGATGTCGGTTGCACTCGAGCCGCCGCACCAGAAGGCGCTCCGGGAGTTGCAGCGATTGCGCGCGCGCCCACGCCGCACCGAGGAGGAGGTTGCCGATTTCTATGTCGCGACCTCACATGTGCTGCGGGTCTATCTGGAAGAACGCTTCGGCCTGCGCGCGCCGGAGCGCACCACCGAGGAGTTCCTCGCCGAGGTGGAGGCCGGCGGCCCGCTATCCGTTGCGCAGTGCATTGACCTGCGGCGCTTCTTGCAGCAATGCGACCTCGTCAAGTTCGCCTCGCACGTGCCGCCCGAAGACCAGCATCTGCAGACGCTGTTGGTCGCGGAGTTGCTGGTCGAGGCGACCCGCAGCGACCGCGCCGCGACCACGGTCGGAGGTGCCGCGTGACCTTCGCATCGATCGAGTTCGACGGCTGGACGCTGCTCGATCCGTGGCTGCTCGTGATCGCAGTGCTGTTCGTGCTGGCGGCGATGTGGCGCCAGTGGCAGCCGCGCGCCGCCCTGCCGTCGGCTCAGACCCAGTTGTTCGCGGGTTTGCCCAGGACGCTGCGGACGCGGTGCGTGCACCTGCCGCTATGGCTGTCGACGATGGGCGCCATGGCGCTCTCTCTCGCGGTTGCACGCCCCGTGCGTCGCGAGGTCGTGCCCCAACACGAGCAGGGCATCGACATCGTGTTGACGATCGACATCAGCTCGTCGATGGGCGTCGAAGACACCGACGACAGTAAGCGCCCGCGCCGCATCGACGCGGCCCGCGAGCGCGCGACCGAGTTCGCGGCCTCGCGCACCAAGGATCGCGTCGCCTTCGTCGCCTTCTCGCGCTACGCCGAGTTGCGTTGCCCGCCAACTCTCGACGAAGAGGCCCTCGCTGCGTTCTTGAAGTCGACGGATGCCGTGCCGGGCGACTCCGAGCTCGACGGCACAGCCATCGGCGTCGCGATTGCCAAATCGGTGAAGGTGCTCGAGACCAGCGACGCAAAGTCGCGCGTCGTCGTGTTGTTGTCCGATGGCGAGACCACGGTGCGCACGATCGAAGTCGAGGAGGCGATCAAACTCGCGGTCGATGCCAAGGTGCGCATCCACACGATCGGACTGGGGCGAGGTCAGCCGTCGCCCTTTGGTTTCCGCCCGCTCGAGTTCTCGGACCTGAAAAGTGCGGCGGAGAAGACCGGCGGACGGTTCTTCCAACCGAAGACGGATCGTGACCTGGCGGAGGTTTACGCCGACATCGATCGCCTGGAGAAGTCGGAGCTCGAAGACCCGCGCTATCGCTACGTCGATGGCTTCGCGTGGCCTTTGGGCATCGGTCTGCTCGCAGTCTTGCTCGCGCTGTTGCTCGAGGTTTTGTGGATCCGGGGGGCGCCGTGAGCGGACTCGAGTTCGGACGGGCGCAGCTGTGGCCCTTTTTGTTGTGCCTGCCGGTCTTGCTGGCCGTGCTCTGGGGCATGCTGTCGCGGCGGGCACGGGCGGGTCTGCTCTACGGTGCGTCCTCGCGCGATGTCCTACCGACGCCGCTCGGGCGCGCGCTGCGGCTCACGCTCCTGGCGGGGCTCGGTCTCTGCTGCTGGCTCGATCCGCGACTAGGCGACGAAAGCGTGCCGATCGAGCGCCGCGGCCTCGACCTGATCTTCTGCCTCGACACGTCGCGCTCGATGCTCGCGAGCGACGTTGACCCCGATCGCCTCACGCGCGCGCGCAACGATGTCAAGGCGGTGTTGCCTGAGCTGGCCGGCGGCGATCGCGTTGCGCTCGTCGTGTTTGCGGGCCAAGCCCGGCTGTGGGTGCCGCTGACGCACGACCTGCCGTCCTTCGGGCAGTTGCTCGACGAAGTCGACACGACGCTGGTCCCGGTTGGCGGCACCGATCTGGCCGCGGCACTGCGCCGGGCCAAAGAACTCAGTCAGCCCGACGAGTCGTCGACCACAGCCGTCGTGCTGCTGACCGACGGCGAAGATCTCGGCGGTGCCGGCCTGCAAGCGGCGCGCGAACTGCGCGATCTGAGCATCCGCGTGCACGCGGTCGGCTACGGCTCCATGCTCGGCAGCAAGATCACGGTCGATGAGCGCGGCAGGCAGTCGTTCTTGCGCGACCGCGGCGGCGACGAGGTCGTGTCGAAACTCGATGAGAAGGGACTGCGTGCCGTGTGCGAAGCAACCGGCGGCGAGTTCGTGCGCGCAGATTCGATGGCGCTGCCGCTGCGTGAGCTCTACCGCAAGCGCATCCAGCCGATGCAGAAGCGCACGTTTGAAGCTGGCGAGGAAACGGTCAAGAAGCCGCGCTACCAATGGGTTCTGCTGCCGTTGCTGATGCTGTTGCTCTACGACCTGGTCACGACCCAAGGACGACGCCGATGAGCCTCCTGTCCAGTGTGTTCCTCGTGCTGTGCGCGCAAGATCCGGCTGCGGGGGCCCAGAAGTTCGCCGCGGGGGACTTTGCCGGCGCGAAGGCCGCGTACGAGCGTTGCGCCAAGGCCTCGCCGGAGACAGCCGCGTTCCAGTACGACCTTGCTGTCGCTGCCTTCCGCGCCGGTGATCTCGATGCTGCCGAGAGCGCAATCGATCGCTATGCGGCGCTGCCGGGCGGTGGGCGCGCCCATCTGCACCACGGCGTGCTCGGCAACATCCGCTACCGGCAAGCCGAAGAGCTGGCGCGCAAGGCCGCAGGCGATCCAGCGCCGGCAAGCGGTGCCACGTCGGCCGATGGGCCTCCGGCGGATCCCGTTGCCGAACTCGAAGCCGCGGTCGGAAAGGCCGAGGCGGCGCGCGATGCCTTCCTCCGCGCGGCGGGCGACCCCGATGCCGGTCCGGAAGCCGCGCGCAACACGGAGCGTTCCCTCCGCTTGCGCGAGCAACTGAAGCAGAAGCTCGAAGACGCCAAGAAGCAGCGCGAGGAACAGCAGAAAGACGACTCGAAGAAGCCGGACGACAAGAACGACAAGAACGACAAGAACGACAAGAGCGACAAGAGCGACAAGAGCGAGAAGGCGGACGAGTCGCAAAAGGACGGCGAGCCCAAGTCGGGCGAGAACCCCAAGCCCGACGACGGGGCGAAGGAGAAGCCGCAGTCGGAGCAACCGCAGGACCAGAAGTCCGAGGCCGGCAATGAGCCACCCAAGGACGGAGAGGCGCGCCCCGAGCCCAAGCCAGAGGCGGGCAAAGAGGGCGAACAGAGCCAAGGCGGCGATCCCGGCAAGGAAGGAGCGGAGAAGCCGACTCCGCCGCCGCCGACGAAGCCCGACGACGGCAAGGACCCGAAGGGCCAGCCAGACGCGGCGGGGAACCAAGCCCCCGAGCAAAAGGACCAGGGCGAGGCAAAGCCCGAGCCCCAGCCCCGTGAGGCAGCACCAGGCGAAGCCGGTGCTGAGGCTGCCGCCGAGCCGCGCAGCGATGCGCCCGGTGAGCAAGCTCAGGCCACCGCACTATCGCCCGAGCAACGCGCCCGCATGATGGAACAGTTGAAGGACCTCGACCAGCGCCTGCAGCGGATCCGCGCCGCCGCGCGTACGAGCCGCCGTTCGGTGGAGCGGGACTGGTGATGCGTCCTGTTGTCCTTGCGGTGGTCCTTGTCGCCTTTGGCAGCGCGGGCTTGGTGGCGCAGGAACGCTTGCGGGTTCAGGGGCCGACGCCAGCGACCGTGATGCTCGGCAGTTCGTCGCGCGTCGACCTCGTGATCGAAGGTCGCGGGGGCGAGCCCAAGCAACCGGTCGTCCCCAAGGTGGCCGGCCTCGACATTCGTATTGGCGGGCCGTCGCGGCAGATGTTCACGTCGATCACCGGTGCGGGCATGGTCGAGCAGGTCACCACCACGTGGCAACTGCAGATCACGCCGCAGCGCGAAGGCACCTTCACCATTCCGTCGTTCTTGATGCAGACCGGAACGCGCGAACAAGCCGTGCCGGAGATGCAGATCACCGTGGTCAAGGAACTGCGCGGCGGCGAGTTCGGCTACCTCGACGTGAAGGTCGAACCAAAGCGCGTCTACGTGCACGAGCCGATTCGAGTGCGGGTCGAGTTCGGCGTCGACAAGGGACTGCGGCCGATGCAGGACGTCGCTCCCGACCGCACGCGCTACGTCGACTTCGAAGTTCAGGCACCGTGGTTGTCGGCGTTCGAGGGCGCCGAGCCGCTCGAGCAGCCGCCGCCGAGCAAAGACAACGTGCCCATCGTGCTCAATCGGTCGCTGCAGAACAGCCAGTACGACAGCAATCACCAGCGCGCCGGCAAGACCTACAACTCCTTCGTGTTCGACAAGAGCTTCCTGCCGACGCGGGCCGGCAAGTTCCTGCTCGATGCGCCGATGCTGCGCTACCACGTGCAGCTCTCCGAAGGGCGCGTGGGCATTTTCGGCGAGCGTGTGGGCGCCCAATCGCAGAACTACTACGTCTACGGCACAGCCCTCGAGCTCGAAGTGCTGCCGATCCCCGAGAAGGGCCGTCCACAGCCTTACTACGGCGCCGTGGGGCGATTTGAACTCGAGGCCGGACTCGACAAGGACACCGTCAAGGTGGGCAGTTCCGTCAAGCTGACGCTGCGGATCACCGGCACCGGCAACTTCGAGTTCTTGCGTCTGCCGGACCTCTCGGTGCTGGAAAAACAAGGGCTGCACCTGCTCGGTCAGACCGAGCAACGCAAGAACGACGAGGTCCGCGTCACCTACGACCTCACGCCGCTGTCCGCAACGGTGACGGAGGTGCCCAAGATCTCTTGGAACTTCTTCGACACCACGCCGGGCATCGAGGCGTTCGTCGTGCGCGAGACCGGAGTCGTGCCGCTCCGCGTCGAAGCGCTGGCTGAGGGCGAGACCCTCGCGCCGTTGGCGGCGGCCGCCAAGAAGAACGTGACTCCGGGTGTCGACGACATCTTTGACCTGCCGTCGCTCGACGGTCCACCTCGCCCGCATGCGGACGTTGCGAGGGCCTGGTCGCTGTTGGCAGCATTCGGTCCGTGGCTCGTGCTGATGTCGATCGCGTTCGTGCGCACCTTGCGTCGGCGGCGCACCCAGGACCCGGGCTCGATGCGAGCGCAGCGAGCGCTGCGGACCTGCCGGCGGGCTCTCCGTGACGGGCTCGACCCAGCCGCCGCGTTTGCCGGCTACCTTGCCGATCGCCTCGACGTGCCTGCGGCGGCTGTGATCGGACCGGATCTCGTTCAGCAGCTGGTGGACGGCGGCCTCGACGAGGATCTTGCACGCGAATGCGCAACGGCGCTCGAGCGCGGCACGGCCGCGCGCTACGGCGGCGGCGCCGGGCTCGACGCCGCGTCGGTGCAGATGCTCACGGACCGCATCGAGCCGAGTGGTTTGCGGCGTGCGAGCGCTGCCCGCGGGCTGTTGCTAGTGCTCCTGCTGCTCGCTGGCAGCGCGGTTGCGAAGGCACAGAGCAGTGCCGGTCACGACGCCTTCCGTTGCGGCGACTATGCCGCGGCGGCGACGGCCTTCACCGCGGCTACCGAGCAGCAGGATGACAGGCGACTGTGGTTTGCGCGCGGCAATTGCTACTACCGGCTCGGCGATCTGCCGCGTGCCATCTGGGCCTGGGAGTGCGCGCGACTCGGTATGCCACGCGACGCCGAGTTGTTGGCCAACCTCGCGCTCGCGCGCAAGACACTCGGACTGGAAGACGTCGGCGAACCGTTTGCGGCGGCGGTGGCATCGTTGCGCGATCGCTTCACGCCCCGTGAACTCACTTGGATGTGTGCACTGGCCATGGCGGCGGCCGCAGTCTTGCTGGGTGCGATGCGCCGCAGCTCGGTCGCCCGCTGGGTCGGCGTGTTGGCGCTTGCGCCAGGGGTCCTGCTTGCGGTCGAGTTGTTGTGGCTAGAAGCGTCGCGCCCGCCGCGTGCAATCGCGACGACGGAGCTGGCTCTGAGGGCCGAGCCACGCGAAGGGCTTGCTGCCGTCGCCACGGTCTCTCCCGGGGCCATGGTCGCCGTGCGCAGCGGCAGCAGCGGCGACTGGGTGCGGGTCGATGCCGGCGACCGCAGCGGCTACGCGCGCAGTCGCGACGTTGCGATCGTGCGGTGACGCGAGGTCGCCACGAGCGACTCGCTGCTCTGCCAGTCAGCGCATCATCCGCTTTGCCCGCAAACCGATGAGGGTCAGAAGGGCGCCGACGAGCAAGAACATGCCGGCGAGGATCCAGCGCAGCAGCCACTCGTTGAAGAACAGCAGCAGGCCAAACCCGATCAGGCAGACGCCGGGCACGAGCAACAGGTAAGGAGCCCCCGGAGGTAGCTGCGGCAATCCGGGCATGCCGCCTTTCATTCGGTATTCCATCAGCGGAGCGTCTTCGAGTAGATGCGGTAGCGGCGGTAGGGGACGTGCCCGAGTGCTTGCAGCGGGCCGAGCATGTCGTGGTTGTCCTCGAGGATCCAACTGGCCTCGCAGGCATTGAAGCCGGCCGCGATGCCTTGACTGATGACGGCGTGCATCAGCAGCATCTCGAGGCCTTCTTTGCGGTGTTCGGGCACGACGCCGAGCGTGATCACGCGGATCATGCGGACCTCTTTCAGCGCGCGCAGGAACTTCCACCATCCGAACGGGAACAATCGACCGTTGCAGGCGAAGATCGCGCGGTTGACATCGGGCAGTGCCGCGGCGAAGCCGACCGGTGCGCCGTCGATCTCGGCGATGTGCATCAGTTCGGCTCGTGCAACTTTCGCGAGGTCCTTTGCTTGTGCGAAGAACTCATCCTGGCTCATCGGCACGAAGCCCCAGTTGCGTTCCCAGATCCGGTGGTAGAGGTCCCACAAGATCTGCATCTCCTTGCCGAAGTTCTTCAGGTCCATGCGGCGCAGCACCGCACGACTCTTCTGTCGGAGGCGCGAGACCACACGGTCGACGCGGCTGAGGTCGAGGCTCTCGCTGGTTGCTCGCAGCGCCAGGAGGTCCTTGGCCTTCTGCATGTCGTTCGCCGCGATCCAGTCCGCGTAGTGCTTTGGGTTGTGCGGCATCATCAGCACCGGAGTGCCTGGTTCGCCGTCAATGAGCAGGCCGCAACGGTAGTTGGTCGACAAGTCGACTGGGCCGCGGAAGCTGTCGGCGCCGTGGTCCCGACACCACTGCTCGGCGTGCTGCAGCAGTGCCTTCGCAACGTCACCATCGGTGGCTTCGAAGTGACCGAAGAAGCCCACGCGGTCGCCGTGGAACTCGTCGTGCAGACGGTCGCGCGCGGCGCTGATGCGGCCGACCTCGCGGCCGCCGCGCATCGCCACGAAGAACCCAGCCTCGCCGTGCGCGAACCATGGGTTCTTCTGGCGGTGGATCTGCCACAGTTCGCCCGCAGCCAGCGGCGGCACGTAGTGCGGGTCGCCGCGGTAGAACGAGCGTTGGAGTTCGAGGAACCGCCTTGGGTTCTCGATCGGGCGGATGGTCACGGCCGCCGCTTTGGCCGAGGCTTTCTCGAAGGAGGTCATCCGGATAAGACGGCCATCCTCGCCGCTTCTGGCGCCGCTGCAATGATGCAGTCGCGCTGGGATC
>CAMBXM010000148.1 GCA_945871815.1 Singulisphaera sp. GP187 | reverse complement strand
AGGCAAGTAGGTGAAGGCAGCCCAAGCCAACGGCAGGCTCATCGTGAACAACAAGGCTGCACGCTGCGCCCACGCTTCGGGCAGCAGCCGCCAACTGCGTTCGAAGCTCGCCGCCAAGGAGGCCCCGAGTGCCCCGCCGACCAGGGCCGACGTCAGCAGCGTGGCGCCAAGCTGCGTACCACCCCATTCATTGCCAACGACGAACAGCAGCGACGCGTAGGCAAAGCAGGCCGCCGCGAGCAGAACGGTGGCGAGTCCGGAACCGCTCTGGGACCGGGAGATCTGGAGCATCGTCATGATCACCCGCTGATTCGACGATCCGGGCGCAGGCACTGAACCTCGGCGGGAGCAATCCCTGCGCCCGCCCGCATCTGCTGTCGCAGGAATCGACAGTGGTGCAACGCACAACAGTCAACGGCTGCGCCATACGGGCAGCCCTCGAGTCCATACCCCCGGGTCCGCGCCAGAGCTACGGCTCGGCACCAGCGGCGGCTCTGTCAGTGGGCAGTTACCCGCCCTTGACCACGGCAGCGACCACCGCGCGGGAGACTTCGCTGAGCGCCTGCGCCATCGCCACCGCCAACTGCTCGGGCGCGCGCGAAATCGCATCGCACCGGACGCGCACCGGAACCGTTCGCCCTTCGCTGGCGCACAGGAGTTCGACCACCGCACGGGTCGTGTCCCCCACCTCGAACTCGAAGCGCACGACCTCGATCGATAGATCCGCCGGCAGCGCCACCGTGTTGTCGAGCGCCGCCGCTACCAACTGCTCCGGTGGCGCCACCCAACGCAGCGAGTCGTCGATCGACAGCTCATAGGGCGGGATGCGAACGACGAAGTCTTGACGCAAGAAGGCGGCGCTGGTGACCCGAACGGGCCGCCGCGCATCGAGGGCCACCCGCGGCGGCGTGGGGTCGAACCAACGCACCGGTGGAGCCGGCGGGTTGCTGCTGATGCAGCTGACGAGCAGGAATCCCAGCAGCGGGAACACGGCGGAGGGGCTCGTCACGGGTTCATTCCTTGCGGAGCAGCGTCGACGTTGGTGCCCGTCCGCGCAACAGCGCCGAAGGGTCGCGTTCGAGCAACGACGTCAGTCGCTCGATCGAGCTAAGGGCGGCGCGAACGTGCATGAGATCCTGCTGCAGATCGCGCGACAGCGCCGCGAACTCGACCCCGGCCAGGGCCGCACCGTCGCCGGCAGCGCGCAGGCTCTGCGACGTCGCGGCGATGTCGGCCTGCTCGATGGCTCGACGGAGATCGCTGCTGAGCGACTTCAGTTCGGCCAGCGTCGCGTTGACAGGACCATCGGGTTGCCGCCAGCCGCGCATCAGGTCTTCGACTTCGCGAAACGCGCTCGTCGCTGACTGCAGCACCGGCATTTGATCCAGGTCCTTCACTCTCTCCTCCACCGTGCGCAGCGCCGCGTCGGCACGCACGCTGAGCGCCGGCAGGTCGGCAGCCTTCAGGTCGGTGCGAAGCGCATCGAGCAGTTGGCGAGCGGCCCCAGTGACCTCGGGCAGCTCACGCAAGAAGTCACGCAAACCCTCCTCGAGGCTGCGAAACGTCGACCGGATCGTCGGGATCGTGTTTATCGGCGGCTCGAACGGGAGGGCCTTCTGCGACTCGACCCCGCCCTCATAGAAGTCGACCAGCACGAAGGAAGTCTGGGTGAGGTACTGCGTGACGAGTTGCGCGCGCAAGTCCTTGGGGAACTCGCAATCGGGTCCCAACTGCGCCGGATCGAGGCCGAGCTTCACGAGTTTGTCGTCGTAGAGGGAGGCGAGCACTTGCAGGTGCTTCTTGTCCGGGGCCAAGGTGATGTCATCGACGACACCAATCGGCACGCCGCGGAAGCGCACCGACGAACCGGATTCGAGGCCGACCAGAGGCTCATCGAAGAACGCGTAGGCCGCGTGGCACGGGCGCTTGAGTTGCGCCATGCCTGCGAACGTGAGTCCGCCCAGCAAAACGACGACGCCGGCGACGACGAACAACCCGAGCTTCCAACGATCGACGACGGCGGTCACGTTGCACCTCCCGGTGCGCGGCGCAGAAAGAAGGCTTGGACGCGCGCATCGCTACTGCGATCGCGGAGGTCGCGCGGACTGCCGCGCGCGATGATGCCCTTGGCGTCGCGATCCAACATGATGCAGGTATCGGCCACTCGGTAGATGCTCGCCAGTTCGTGCGTGACCAACACGGTCGTTACACCAAGGCTCTGGCGCAAGGTCAAGATCAGTTCGTCGAGCCCCGCGGCAGTCACCGGATCCAGACCCGCCGACGGCTCGTCCAAGAACAGCAACTGCGGATCGAGGGCCAGCGCGCGCGCGATGCCGGCGCGCTTCTTCATCCCGCCCGAGACCTCGCTCGGCAGGTGCCGTTCGAAGCCACCAAGACCGACGATACGCAGCCGACTGTGCGCCACCGCTTCGACGGCATCTTCGGGCAAGCGGGTCCACTTGCGCAGGGGCAGCGCCACGTTGTCCAGCAAGGTCAGCGACCCGAATAGCGCCGACGATTGGAACAGCACGCCAAATGCCGGCGGCTCGAGCGCCTGCGCTGGCGCGCCGTAGCCAAACAAGTGGACCTTGCCACGCAGCGGCTGCAGCAAGCCCACCAGCGCGCGCAGCAGCGTCGACTTGCCGCAGCCCGAGCCACCGAGGATCGCAAACACCTCGCCGCGGCGCACATCGAAAGCGAGGTCTTCGAGCAGCGGTTCGCTGCTGTAGCCGAGTGCGAGATCACGAACGGTTAGAACGCGCCGCATCACCAACCCAACAGTCGGAAGATCATGGTGAAGACCGCGTCGAGCGCAACCAGACCAAACAGCACGACCACCACGGCCGAAGTGGTCGACGCACCGACGCCTTGCGCACCGCCGCGCGTCTGCAGCCCGCGCTGGCAGGCGACCAGACCGATCAGAGCCGCGAAGAACGCACTCTTGATCAACCCGGTGCCGACGTCGCTCAGCGTCATCGCATCGCGAAGCTGGTTGAGATACGCCGTGGGTGGAATGCCGAGTTCCACCATGCCGATGAACATGCCGCCAAGACAGCCGACCAAATCCGCGAACGCGGTCAACAGCGGCACGGTGACCGCCAGCGCCAGCACCCGCGGAAACACCAGGAACCGCTGAGGATCCTGTCCCAGCGTGCGCAGCGCATCGACCTCCTCACCCACTTGCATCGTGCCGAGTTCGGCCGCGTAGGCCGCACCCGACCGACCGGCGACGACGATCGCGGTCATCAGCGGGCCGAGCTCACGAACCACCGACAACCCGACGAGGTTGGCCAAGAACGCATCGGCACCGAATCGATGCAATTGTACGGCACCCTGCAAACCAAGGATGGTGCCGATCAGAAAGTGAATCACCGCCGTGATGGGCAGACCGTTGGCGCCGGCGCGCTCCATCAGCATCGTCAGTTCGCTGAGGTGCACCGTCCGCGGGCGCCGCACGGCCGCAACGATGCCGACCACGAGTTCGCCGATGAAGTCGAGGATGTCCCGCACCTGCCGCAGCAGGTCGTGGCAACCATCGCCAATCTGTGCCAGCAGCGACTTGCGCTGCGGCGCGCCGCGAAGGCACTCCACGCCGGGACAATCGTAGAGCCGCAGCACGCGCGCGATCTCGCCGGTGGCGCCGACGATGGCGATGGTGCGGCCCCTCTGGCGCGCCTGTGCGCTCGCGGCCAGGAGCAACGCCGCGCCACCACCATCGAGCACGGTGACGCCCGTGAGATCGATCTCGGTCGGCTCCAACGCATCCTGCAGAATTGCGCGCAAGTCGTGCCACAGCGAGGCCCCGTCTTGCAACGTCACGCGGCCACGAAGCTGCGCCCGACGACGGCCATCGTGTTGTTGAAGCTCGATCGTGAACGCCGGTTCGGTCACAGGGCGGCGCATGCTAGGAGCGACGGACGCTGCGCAGAAGACCGAGGTACGATCGCCGAGCGAATGCACGATCGCAGCGGCAGGCGCGATAGCCCGCACGGCCGAGCGCTCGGCGTCGGGACGGCCGCGCGTCAGACCGGCTCGAGCCAGCCGTGTCGATCCGTCGTGCGGCCATCGAACAGACCGTAGAACGCCTGCTGGAGGCGCTTGGTGATCGGTCCGACTTTGCCATCTCCGACCTGGATGCGATCGACGGACTTGACCCCGGTGATCTCGGCTGCAGTTCCAGTCAGGAACACTTCATCAGCCAGGTGCAGCAGCTCACGCGGCAGGCGCCCCTCGCGCACTTCCAGGCCGAGGTCTTGAGCCAATTGAATCATCGAGTCGCGCGTGATGCCCAGCAGGATCGAGCTGCCGGCGTCAGGCGTGTGGATCACACCGTTGCGGACCAGAAACAGATTGGCCCCCGACGCCTCCGACAGCCCGCCATCCGTGGACAAGGCGATGCCGTCGACATAGCCATCGCGCTTGGCTTCGAGCCGAATCAACTGGCTCGAGAGATAGTTGCCGCCGGCCTTGGCCAGCGCCGGCAACGTCCCCATGGTCACGCGGCGCCAGCTCGAGACCTTCACGTCGATGGCGGTCTCTGGCGCCGCGAGATAATGACCCCATTCCCAGGCGATCACGACGGTCTCGACCGGCGAGCTGGTCGGATCGAGCGTCAACGGCCCCGCGCCGCGATACACCAGGGGCCGAACGTAGGCGTGCGGCAAGCGGTTTTCGCGAACCACGTCCTTGCACGCCTTGATCAGCGCCGCGAGGTCGTGCGGCAGTGGCATCGAGTAGGTCCGCGCCGAGTCGATCAACCGAACGAGGTGGTCGCGCAGACGGAAGAACTGGACGCCGGAGTTGGTCGCGTAGGCCCGGATGCCCTCGAACACCGAACTCCCGTAGTGGAGCGCATGCGCCGACACATGGGTCGTGGCGTCGTTCCAATTGACGAGTGCGCCGTCGCGCCAGATCCATTGCGTAGGTTTCATCGCGCCGCGTTTCCCAAGCTCACAGCATCCCGATCACGTTGCCGTTCTTGTCGATGTCGATGCCCTGACCGCCGGGCGACTTGCCGAGCCCTGGCATGGTCATGATCTCGCCAGCGAGCGGATAGACGAAGCCAGCACCGACCGCGACCCGCGCATCGCGCACCACGAAGCGGTAGCCGGTAGGCCGACCCTTCTTGCTGGCATCGTGCGACAGCGAGTACTGCGTCTTCGCCATGCAGATCGGGAACTTGCCGTAACCGCGCTCTTCGAACTGGGCGAGCGCTTTCTCCGCCGCGGGCTCGTAGTCGACGCCGTCGGCGCCGTAGATCTTGGTCGCCAGGGCTTCGATCTTCTGCTTCAGCGTGTGTTCGCTGGGATAGAGCAGGCGGAACGATGTCGGCTCCTCGCAGGCCTTCACCAACGCGTGCGCGAGATCCTCGCCACCCTTGCCACCGTCATTGAACATCGTCGAGACGTGCGCGGCAGAGGCACCGGCGGCCAAGGCGGCCTGCTGCACCGCCGCGATCTCCGACTCCGTGTCGGTGGGGAAGCGGTTGATGGCGACAACAACCGGGATCCCGAACAGGCGGACGTTCTCGATCTGCTTCTCGAGGTTGCCCATGCCCTCGGCGAGCGCTTCGAGATCTTCCTGCTGCAGACCTTCGGGCAACGGCTTGCCGGCTTTGATCTCGAACCGGCCGCTGTGCATCTTCAGCGCGCGCACCGTCGCGACCAGAAGCGCCGCATCGGGCTGCAGGCCCGAGGCCCGGCACTTGATGTCGAAGAACTTCTCAGCGCCCATGTCGGCGCCGAAGCCGGCCTCGGTCACGACGTAGTCGAGCAGGCGCAGTGCAATTCGGTCGGCGACGATCGACGAATTGCCGTGCGCGATGTTGGCGAACGGGCCGGTGTGCACCAGTGCCGGCGTACCCTCGAGCGTCTGCATGAGCGTCGGCTTGAGCGCGTCCTTGAGGATGGCGGTCATCGCGCCCGCGACCTTGAGGTCCTCGGCCGTGACGGGTGCCCCGTGTGGCGTGTAGCCAACGACGATCGCGCCGAGTCGCTGGCGAAGATCGTGGATGTCCTTCGACAAGCCGAGGATCGCCATGATCTCGCTGGCCGACGTGATGTCGAAGCCCGTGTGGCGGGGCGTGCCGTTCTTCTCGCCGCGGGCAACCTCGACGTCGCGCAAGGCCCGGTCATTCATATCGATCACTCGGCGCCACGTGATCTGCTCGGGATCGAGCTGCAACTCATTACCGTGGAACAGATGCGCGTCGAGGAATGCAGCGCACAGATTGTGCGCCGCCGTCACGGCGTGAAAGTCCCCGGTCAGGTGGAGGTTGAGCTCCTCTGGTGGCACGACCTGCGACCACCCACCACCGGCGGCGCCGCCCTTGATCCCGAACACCGGGCCCATCGACGGTTGGCGAATGACGCAGCAGGTGCGCTTACCGATCCGATTCAGGGCCTGCGAGATGCCGACCGTGTGCACGGTCTTGCCCTCGCCGAGCGGCGTCGGCGTGATCGCCGTCACCACGATGTACTTGCCGCGCTTTCGCGCCGGCTCCTGATTGAGGATGTCCAACTTCACCTTCGCCTTGGTGTGTCCGTACGGCTCGAGGTCGTCCGGGCCGAGCCCCATGATGCGGGCCACTTCGGACAGCGGGCGGAGCGGGACGGAACGGGCGATCTCGAGATCGTTCTTGGACATCGGCGAAGAGACTGTTGAGAACCGGAGCGCGACGACGATAGCGATGCCGAACGCGCACCGCCACCGCAGCGACACCTTGCTGTCGCGGACCGCGGCTCCGCGGCGGCGCCCGTCGCCGACGATCGGCCTGTCGGCGAACGCCGGAGCAGCGACCGCAGCACGGCCGCCACCGCACGACCAGGACAACCGAACTGGGTTCTGAATTGGCCGGCGCGCGAAGCCAAGCAACGAAGGTCGAGGGCAACGAGCGGACGCGTAGCGGAATCCGTAGATTCCGCGGACGGTTCGCCACGCCGCCATCGAGCCTGAGCGGCTGGCGGCAGCCGCTGGCGTTTTGTGAAACCACTGTTCCCTAGGAGCCCGTGCCTACCACCCCCACGAACCCGTTCTCGCAACCAAGTCCCTTGCCGTTGCTGGCCCCGGATTTCGCCAACATCCGCGATGCGCACTTCGAGCCGGCTTTGCAACAGGGGATGGCCGAGCAACGCGCGGAGGTGCTGGCGATCGCCACGAACGAGGACGCACCGACGTTTGCCAACACGGTCGTGGCAATGGAGCGCAGCGGGGCGCTGCTGACTCGCGTCAGCAAAGTGTTCTTCAACTTGACGGAGTCGACGACCAACGAGCGCCTCCAGAAAGTGCAAGCAACCGTCGCCCCACTTCTCGCGCGCCATTCGGATGCCATTCGGCTCGACCCACGTCTGTTCGCCAGGATCGAGGCGGTCTATGCCGCGCGCCAGTCGCTGTCCCACGAGGAGCAACGCCTCGTCGAGCGCTACCGCACCGAGTTCGTGCGCGCCGGCGCCCGCCTTGGCCACAAGGCACAGGAACGGCTTCGTGCCTGCAACGAGCGACTGTCGTCGCTGACGACGACGTTCCAGGAGCACTTGTTGGCGGACACCAGAGCCAGTGCCGTCGTGGTCGAGACCATGGCCGAGTTGAAGGGCCTCGACACGAGCGCGATCTCCGCCGCCGCCGATGCCGCGAAGGCGGCCGGACTTCCCGGCAAGTTCTTGCTGACCCTGCAACTGCCGACCTCGCAAAGCGTGATGTCGTCGTTGCACCACCGACCGACTCGCGAGCGGGTCTTCCGCGCGTCGATGGCGCGCTGCAGTCGCGGCGGCGACCACGACACCCGAGCCTTGGTGCTCGAGATCGCGCGACTCCGCGCCGAACGCGCGCGCCTTCTGGGCTACGACACCCACGCGGCGTACGTGCTCGAGGACCAGATGGCGGGGACGCCTGCCGCCGCCAGCCAGATGCTGTCGAGCATGGCTGCGACCATTGTCACGAAGGCGACTGCCGACGCCGCCATGCTGCGTGGACACTTCGCGAAGACCTCGCCCGGCCAATCGCTCGAACCGTGGGACTGGGCATTCGTGCAGGAGCAGGTGCGCAAGGAGCATTTCGATCTCGACGAGAGCGAAGTCCGCAACTACTTCGACCTCGACCGCGTCGTGCACGACGGACTCTTCTTCGTCGCCAAGCAACTCTACGGCGTGACCATGCACCGGCGGACGGACCTACCGGTCTACCACGACGACGTTCGCGTCTACGAAGTGCGCGACGAGAACGGGACGACGCTCGGCCTGTTCTACGCCGACTACTACGCGCGCCCCGAAAAGCGCGGCGGTGCGTGGATGGACTCGTTCGTCGATCAAAGCCGCCTGCTCGCGCAGAAGCCGGTAGTGCTCAACGTGATGAACGTGCCAAAGCCCGGTGCCGGACAGCCGACGCTCCTCAGCTCGGACGAAGTCACGACGCTGTTCCACGAGTTCGGCCACGGCGTCCACGGTCTGTTCAGCGACGTCCAGTTTCCGCTGTTGTCCGGCACCAACGTCCCGCGCGACTTCGTTGAGTTTCCATCGCAGTTCCACGAGGACTTCGCCTTCGATCCCGCGGTGTTGGCCCGCTGCGCGGTGCACTGGCAGACCAACGAACCGATGCCAGCGGAGCTGATGGCGAAGATCCGCCGCTCACGCGCATTCGGCCAGGGCTTTGCTTCGCTGGAGTACGTCGCGGCGGCGTTGCTCGACCTCGCTTGGCACACGATCGAAGCAGACCGCGTGATCGACGACGTGTTGGAGTTTGAACAGCAGGCACTGCTGCGCAGCAACGTCGCCCACGCACTCGTGCCGCCGCGCTACCGCTCGCCGTACTTCGCCCACATCTGGTCCGGTGGCTACTCGGCCGGCTACTACGCCTACCTGTGGAGCGAAGCACTGGCCGCCGACGCGTTCGCGAAGGCCATGGACGATGGCGGCATCACCGCGGCGAATGGCGCACGCTACCGCGACTGCGTGCTGAGTCGCGGCTTCACACTGGCGCCGATGGCCATGTTTCGCGAGTTCCAGGGACGAGAACTCGAGACCCATGCCTTGCTGGTCCGACGAGGGCTCAGGTAGTGGCTGCCGGCAACGACGAACTGGGCCGCCGCGAATTGGGCCAGACCGGCCTCAACGTGTCGGTGCTCAGCCTCGGTACCGCGGGGCTCGGCGGCGTCTACGGCAACACCGACGAGCGCACCGGCGTCGCGACCGCACTGCGCGCATTCGACCTCGGGATCACCACCTTCGACAGCTCGCCCTACTACGGCAACACCCGTAGCGAGACCGTTCTCGGCAAGGCGCTCGCGCAACTGCCGCGCGAGGACGTCGTGGTGATGACGAAGTGCGGACGCTACGGCGCCACGGACTTCGACTTCTCGCCGGCGCGCATCAAGAGCAGCGTCGACGAGAGCCTGCAACGACTGCAGATCGAGACTCTTGATGTCCTGTTCGTGCACGACATCGAGTTCGGCGACCTCGATCGCATCCTCGACGAGAGTGTCGCGACCCTCCACGAGTTGAAGGCCTGCGGCAAGGCACGGGCGGTCGGCATCACCGGCCTGCCTCTGCACGTCTTCCACACGGCGATGGACCGCGGCGTGCAACTCGACGCCATCCTGTCGTACTGCCACGGCACGCTGTTCGATGACTCGCTGCAGACACTGCTGCCGCGGTGCCACGAGCGCCGCATCGGCGTAGTGAACGGTTCGCCGGCGGCCATGGGACTGTTGTCGAGCCGCGGGCCGCAGTCGTGGCATCCGGCCGATGCCGAGATCCAGGGCCTCTGCGCCCAGGCGGCGCAGCACGCGGCGTCACGCGGCGCCGAGCTGGCGACGCTGGCA
>CAMBXM010000147.1 GCA_945871815.1 Singulisphaera sp. GP187 | reverse complement strand
GTCCGACTTCTGGAAGGGTCTGGTGAACTCCCACGCCTACGTGCCGATCGCCGAAAACGCGGCCGGACACTTCACGGTGCTGCACTTCGAGAACTCGTTTGGCGTCTCGGAGGCCTTTGGCAACACCGACAACGTCTACGTCACGGAGCGCTTCTATCTGGGTGGTTCCTCCATGCGTGGGTTCGAGTTCCGCGGAGTCGGTCCGAGCCAGTTCGGGCGGCCCTTCGGTGGTGAGGCGATGTACTACGGGACCCTGGAACTGATCGCCCCCCTGATCGCTACCCGGACGGAGCAGGACCTCCGCGACCGCGAACTGCTGCGCGGAGTGATGTTCGTTGACTACGGTGCCCTGGGGCTCGGGCTGACCGATCCGTCCTTCCAGGAGTGGCGCATGAGCTACGGTTTTGGCCTCCGCATCGATGTGCCGGTGATCGGCATTCCGATCGCGCTCGACCTTGGCTGGCCGATCTTCTGGGAAGAGACGGACCGTCGCCGCCAGTTCTTCTTCAGCCTCTCGAAGTGACGGGCTCAGAAGGCGTCAGGGCGTACTCTTCGGTGCGGGGTCTTTCGCGCGGCCCGCTCACGGCGTAGCCTGCTGCGCCGTTTTCGAGAAGACCATGGATTGTCCCTGCAGTAGCGGCAAGTCGTTCGATCAGTGCTGTGAACCCATCATCTCGCGCACCCGCAAGGCGGCCACTGCCGAGGCTTTGATGCGTTCGCGCTACACCGCGTTCGCAACCGGCGCGATCGACTGGATCATCGACAGCCAGATCCCGGAAGGTCGGCCGTTCACGGATCGCCGCGCGACCGAAGAGTGGAGCAAGCGCTCCACCTGGAAGGGAATGGAAATCCTCGAGACGCAACAGGGTGGCGAGGGCGATGACGAAGGTCTCGTTGAGTTCAAAGCTCGCTACGAACTGGCGGGCGAGGACATCGTGCACCACGAGATCGCCAGCTTCCGGAAGGAGGAGGACGTGTGGTTCTTCGTCGACGGCCTCGAGGTCAAGCCTCGCCCGTGGAAGCGCACGCAGCCCAAGATCGGACCGAACGAGCCGTGCTCCTGCGGCAGTGGTACGAAGTTCAAGAAGTGCTGTGGCAAGCCTGGCGCCGCGGTCTGACGGCGATCGCCGCGCTGGCGGGTCCTGCCCGCGTTGGCAAGGCAGCGGGCGCGCACTATGGTGCGCGCATGAAGTTCCTCACCGCCCTGCTGTTGTTCGTCTTCGCCGCGACCTCCTCGTGCAGCAAGCATCCCCTCGACGGTGGCTGGACGGAACACACGCAGGGTGCGCCGCGTGTGCTCGAGTTCGATGCGGCTTCCGACAAGGTGTTCGTGCACGCGCATGGTCGTACGGACGGCGGCAGCGAGCACCTCAACGGGACCTACACGTTGACTGGCACGGAACTGTCTGTCGCGTGGGAGGACGGGGGCAAGAAGCTGTCGTTCACCGGCAAGCTTGTCGGCGAGCACCTCGAACTGACCGACCCGGCGGGATCGAAGGTCGAGTTTCACCACGGCGGTCAGGCCCACTGAGCCACGCGAGCCGTCGCTCGGCGTCGTTGCGTCGAACCGCAGCCTGGTTGCGGCGTCAAGAACCGGCAGGTGGGGACCGTGCTGGTTTCCGGCGCGGCCCCCTGTTGGCGCCCGCGCCGCTGTCTAGGATTCCCGCCGCCACCCAAGGCCCACCAAACCCTCGCGCGTCATGAGCCAGTCGACCAGTTCTGAAGCCGTCACGGATGGCATCCGCATCCAAGCGGCCGCGCAGTATCTCCCGGAGGAGAGCAAGGCGTCCGAAGGCAAGTTCGTGTTCGCCTACAAGATCACGATGACGAATCTAGGTGAGCAACGAGCGCGACTCGTCGCCCGCCACTGGATCATCGTCGATAGCGAAGGCCGCCGGCAGGACGTGCGCGGTCCCGGGGTCGTCGGCGAGCACCCGGTGCTCGGTCACCGCGAGAGCTACAGCTACATCAGCTACTGCCCGCTGCACACGCAATGGGGCACGATGGAAGGCTCCTACATGTTCGAGCGCGACGACGGCAAGCGCTTCCGCGTGCGTTGCGGTCGCTTCTATCTCGTGCCGACGGCGCCGCCGCTGAGTCTCGAGTCGCCGGCCTGACGGTCGCGGTGCTGGTCCCCCGGTTCCATTCGCCGATTCGGGCCCCGCAGATCGTGAACTTGCCGGGCCGAAGTCTCACGGCTACGGTCGGGAAGTGACCAAGATCGCGCTCGGAGACCATTCGCTCGACCTCAACGAACTTCACGCTCTGAGCCTTTCGGGCTCACGCGTGGCTCTTACTAGCGAGGTGTGCACCCGAGTCCAGGCCTCGCGCGACGTGGTCGCGGCCGCGGTCGCGCGCGGAGCCACCATGTACGGGATCAACACCGGTTTCGGCAAACTGGCTGGTGTCCGAATCCCCGACTACCAACTGCTGCAGTTGCAGCGCAACCTGCTGTTGAGTCACGCGACCGGCGTTGGCGCACCGCTGCGGCAGGAGCAGAGTCGGCTCGCCTTCGCGTTGCGCATCCACAACCTTGCACTCGGCTACAGCGGGGTTCGTAAGGAACTGCTGGAGCAGGCGGTCGCGCTGTTCAATGCGGATCTGATCCCGGTGATTCCGAGCCAGGGATCCGTCGGAGCCTCGGGCGATTTGGCGCCGCTGGCCCACATGGCACTGCCGTTGATCGGGCTCGGGGAAGTGCACGACGGGAGTGCGGTGATCGATGGCTCTGCCGCGTTGCAGCGCGTGGGGCGGGTCCCGCTCGATCTCATCGAGAAGGAAGGCCTCGCCCTGATCAACGGCACGCAGATCATGACCGCCATCGGCCTGCTGGCACTCTACGCCGGCAACCTCCTCGCCAAGACCGCCGACATCGCCTGCGCACTGACGGTAGAGGCGCTGCGCGGCAGCGAGCGGCCCTTCCAGGCCCGCGTGCACGAAGTGAGGCCACACGAAGGGCAACGCAAGACTGCTCAGAACTTGCGCCTGTTGCTCGCGGGCAGCGAGGTCATGGCTTCGCACGCCTTGTGCAACAGAGTCCAGGATGCCTACTCGTTGCGCTGCGCACCGCAGGTACACGGTGCCAGCAAAGATGGCTTGCGCTACGCGCTGGCGGTGCTCCTCACCGAGGCCAACTCGGTGACGGACAATCCGCTGGTGTTCCCTGACGGCGATGTTGTCAGCGGTGGCAACTTTCATGGTCAGCCAGTGAGCCAGGCGCTCGACTTTGCCGGCATCGCCATCAGTACGATCGCCAACATCAGTGAACGCCGCATCGAGCAACTGGTGAACCCTGACATCAGTGGGTTGCCGCCGTTCTTGGCGAAGAACCCAGGCCTCGAGTCAGGTTTCATGATTCCGCAAGTCGTGGCGGCATCGCTCGCGAGCGAGAACAAGTCCCTGGCACACCCGGCGAGCGTCGACACGATCCCGACGTCGGCGAACCGTGAGGATCACGTTTCGATGGGGGTCACCGCCGCGCGGCATGCGGAACGCATCGTTGCCAACACCGCCAAGGTGCTCGGAATCGAGTTGTTGTGTGCGTGCCAAGGACTCGACCTCGGCGAGCAACTGCCACCGGGCGCAGGGGTTGCCGCCGCCTATCGGGCCGTGCGCGCACGCGTGCGCGGGCTCGACGGCGATCGGTTCATGGCCCCCGACCTCCGCGACGCCGAAGCGCTGGTGCTCGATGGCAGTCTCGTTGCAGCGGTCGAGGCGGCGGTCGGGGTTCTGGCAATGTGAAGCGCGTCCACAGGCGCGTTCGTCGTGGTCAAGGAAGCGCGCGAGGGGCGCTCGCTGGGAGTTCGCGGTCGCCGCGGTCTAGCCGCGGCTCCCTGCGTCGGTCTGGGGCTTTCGTCGGCAGAGCATCGCATTCGGCCGCCAGCGGCGCCTGCATCGTCGGATCTCTGTCCGTGGGTGTGCTGGGGCCGTGGGCTTGCTGAAGGGCAGCCCGGTCGCCTCCGAGTCGCGAACGACGCGCTGCCGACAGCACAGCCGTGCTTGGCCGTGAGCCGCCAGCGCCTGGGGTGGCAGCAAGCAACGTCGGGGCGGATGCGCAGTTGTCAGGACCTGCTGCGGGGCAGTGGCCGTCGGCCAAGGTTGGCGGCGCCAGCTCGACGCGGCCGGGTTGCCGAAACTGCAGAATGGGCCATCGCGACAGCGCCGAGGGGAAGCCGCACCTGGCTAGGTCCCACTTGCTGGTCCCATCGCCGAGCGCCGGGCGGCATCCTGAGCGGCGGAGCGAGGCACCGCTCGCTCGCCAAGTGCACAGGCAACCTACGCGCTTCTACCGGCGGTTTGGGGGCGGCGAGGTCGTGGGGTCTGCGGCTCGTCCAGCAGGTTGCCGGCAGTTCATGCGCACTCGGGCGCGCGCAGGACATCGGGACTGTCAGTAGCACTGCGGTGGAACCGCGGCTACTTTGCGCAGCCAGTTGCCCCCGTCATGAACCGCGCACTCACGGCCCTCCTCTTCGTTTCGTCCTGGTTCCTTTCAGCGGTTTCGGCCGTGGCGCAGGGCTCTTCACCAGCAGCCCCTGCGATCGAGTCCAAGCCTGCGCCTTTGGCAACGAAGCTCGAGGCGCCCAAGATCGGCATCGTCGATTTCGTCAAGGTCGTCGATGCCTACCCCCGAGCGATCGCGGAGCGTCAGAAGATCGATGAGCTGCGCAAGCAGCAGTTGACGATCCTCGACGCGGAGATCAAGAAGGCCCGGGAGATGCAGCTGAAACTCTCCGACCTGCAGCGTGGCACATCAGCGCGCGATCTCAAGGAGCACGAGTTGCGCCTCAAGGAGCAGGACGTCGACGGTATGAAGACCCTGTTCGAGCGCGAGTGGCGCCGCAAGGTCGAAGAGTTCTACACCTCGATCTACGCCGATCTCGAGCGCGCCGTGTCGATCGTGGCGAAGGACCGCGGTGTGCAGCTCGTCCTGCGCGCGCACCCCGAGCTCGAAGATGGCTCAACGGAGAGCAAGGCGCGCGTCTTCGAAGCGCGCATCGTCTGGTACTCGGCTCAGGAACTCGACTTGACTGCAGCCGTGATCGCGTTGCTGCAAGTGCCGCTGCCGCCAGATCCCAAGGCTGGAGCGGGGGATCCCAAGGCTGGAGCGGGGGTGGAGAAGGGTTCGACAAGCGGTGCCAAGACGGACACCGCAGGCGGCTGATCGCGGAGATCGATACGTGTTGACCCAGGAAACCACAGTTCCCCAGCGCAATCAGCGCACCCTCAAGAGCCCGGTCGAGTACCGCGGTGTCGGCCTGCACTCAGGCAAACAGATCACGGTGCGCGTGCGCCCTGCCGAGGCCGGCAACGGGGTGTCGTTCGTCCGAATCGACCTGGAGGATCAGCCAGAGGTTCGCGCGCACGGTCCAAACATGAAGGCCCGCCAGCGCCGCACCTGCATTCAGGATGGGCGCGCCGAGGTCTACACGTGCGAGCACTTGCTCGCCTCGCTCTACGCGCTCGGAGTCGACAATGCAGTCGTCGAGATCGACGGCGAGGAGGTCCCCGGCCTGGACGGCGCCGCCACCGAGTTCCTGCAGGGGCTGAAGCAGTCCGGCATCGTCGAGTTGCGAGCTCCTCGACAATCGTACTCGGTCAAGCAACCGATCTACGTGCGCGAGGGAAACGCCAGCATCGTGGCGCTGCCGGGATCAGGCAAACTGAGCTGCGAGTACCACCTCGACTATCCGGCGAAGAACGGGTCCTTGAAGGCGACACGCCAGATTGTCGGGTTTGAGCTCAGCACCGAGAACTTCGAGCGGGAGATCGCTCCGGCCCGGACCTTTGTGTTCGAGCACGAGGTCGAGGCCCTGCGCGCCGCCGGGCTTGGTCTAGGTGCGAATTCCCAGAACACCTTGGTGGTCGGCCCGTCTGGCGTTCGCGACAACACGCTGCGGTGGGACGACGAGCTAGCGCGCCACAAGATCCTTGACTTGATCGGAGATCTTGCCAACGTCGGTGTGGACCTCGATGCGCACGTCATCGCGACGCGGTCCGGCCACAATCTCAACATGCTGCTGGTGCAGCGGCTGTTGCAGGAGATGGAACGCGAACAGGAGCAGGGGGACGCGCCGCGCGAATCCGGGCTCGACATTCGCGAGATCCTGAATCTGCTGCCGCACCGCTATCCGTTCCTGCTGATCGATCGCGTCATCGAGCTCGATGGGTTTCGCCGCGCAGTCGCAATCAAGAACGTGACCATCAACGAGCCCTTCTTCCAGGGCCACTGGCCCGAACAGCCCATCATGCCGGGCGTGCTGCAGCTCGAGGCAATGGCGCAGTTGTCCGGCGTGCTCCTGCTGCGCAAGCTCGAGAACACTGGCAAGCTCGCGGTGCTTTGGAGCATCGACAAGGTCAAGTTGCGTGGTGCCGTGGTGCCGGGAGATCAGTTGCGCATCGAGGTCGAGACGATCCGCGCGAAGCCGCAGGTTGGGCACGTCCGTGCGCGCTGCAAGGTCGCGGGCAAACTGGTGTCCGAGGCGGAGCTGAAGTTCACGCTGGTTGACGCATGAAGCGGATTCGAGTCGGCGTGATTGGCGTCGGCCACCTCGGTCGGCACCACCTTCGCCTGCTCAAAGGTCTCGAGGCCGAGTGCGAGGTCACCGGAGTCGCCGATCCGAGCGAGAAGGCGCGGGCACAAGCGGTCTCCGATCACGGCGTCGTGGCGTTTGCGGATTACCGCGATTTGCTCTCTCGCGTCGATGCGGTCACGGTGGTGGTGCCCACCAAGAACCATCTTGAAGTTGCCGGTTGCTTCCTCGACGCCGGTATCGACGTTCTGGTCGAGAAGCCCATCGCGCCGACGGCGCACGAGGGCCAGCAGTTGGTGGATCGAGCTCGGGCAAAGCAGTGCATCCTCCAGGTCGGGCACGTCGAGCGCTTCAACCCAGTGCTCAACGGCATCGCCGAGATCGGTCGCAAGGCCCGCTACATCGAGTCGCATCGACTTGCTCCGTTCAGCTTCCGGAGCACGGACATTGGCGTCGTCTTGGATCTCATGATCCACGACCTCGATCTCGTTCTTGCACTCGTGCAGAGTCGCATCGTCAGTGTCGATGCCTTTGGCGGCGCAGTGTTCACGCCGGCCGAAGACATGGCCTCTGCCGTCATCAAGTTCGAGAACGGTGCCGTCGCGCACTTGACCGCGAATCGCGTGGCCTTGAAACCGCTCCGCAAGATGCGAGTGTTTTCGCCCGAGGGCTATGTGAGTCTCGATTTTCATGCGGCGCAAGGTCTGGTGGTGCGCAAGCAACCTGGTTGGGACCTGACCAAGCTCGATGTCGAGGGCATCGATCGCACACAGGTGGGGGATCTCTACAAGTATGTGTTCCAGGGTCTGCTCAAACTCGAGGAGTACAAACTCGACGAAGGCAACCCGCTGCGCGCCGAGTTGATTGCATTCTTGCAGTGTGTTGCCGATCGAACCGAACCGCTGGTACGCGGCGAAGACGGTGTTGCCGCCGTGGCCGCGGCAGAGCAGGTGGTGGCGGCGATTGCTAAGAATCGTTGGCAGTGAGTGAGCCAGGGCTGCTCTCAAGTCTTGAGACTGGGGTGGCGCTCGGACGCGCGCGAGTTACCTTGTCGCAGTCGAAGGCTCCGCTCTGCGGCTCTCGGGCTGCACTCGGGCACTCAAAGGTTGAACCGATGACCATTTCCCGGGGGCCAACCCTACGGTCGGGGCTGGAGCGGGAGGCTTAGGCCCGCCCGAACCGAAACTGACCAGGCGGTCCCCACCTGACACCATGGGTTCAACATCGCTCCTGTCCCCGGCTCTCGTGGTGCGGAGCCTCTCGATTTCTGCGCCGCTGCAGCTACCCTGCTCCTTCTTGCGGTGACCCCGGTCAGGGCCACCAGCGCGGTATCGCCCCGCCTGCGGGGTTTCGGAGGTAGTAGCAATGCGTCGAGTCCTTCTTGGGCTGTTCGTGGTCGGCATGGTGCTCTGGGCTTGGTCGCCCTGGGCTGGATCGGACGCCCTGGCGAATGGCGCTGGCGCACCGCGAACCGACTTGTCAGCGATGCTCATGCCCGACGAGTTGGGCGCACCCTCACCCTCTCAGGGTGACACGCCTGATCCAGCCGGCGGACCAGCCGCGGCCGATGTCGAGCTGGAGCGCGCCTTCGCGATACTGCTGCAGCGCCTCGCCGAGCGGGACGCCGAGGCCACTGCGCAGGCCCAGCGCTTGCTCGGTCGCAGCGACCTCACGGCGGAGCATCGTACTCGCCTGCAGTCGGCAGTCGCAGTCGCGCCTGTGCCCGAAACCACGCCCCCCTTGGTGACTGGTGTTCCCTCCGTGAACCCTGCCACGCTGGACGACGTCGACGCCGTCTTGGAGAAACTCGGCCCCAGCAACGCTTTCTTGCACACTGCGGAAGGCCGAGCCCTTGGCCGTCGCGCGCTGGAGCTGCTGCAAAAGTTGAAGGACGAGCCGGCTCTGGATGCCGGGACCAAGCTCCTGGAGCGCTGCATGATGGGTGCCATCGAGCGCAGCCACGGCGACGCCATCGGTTTCGTGGATGAAGCCTACAAGCAGCACAAAGCTCGCGCCGACCGCACTCTCTGTGACCCAACGAGCGTTGTTCGCTCGCGCAGCCATGTGGTGGTCCGGGGCGACAGCCTGGCGAAGATTGCGGGTCAGTTCCGCCGGGAAGGCGTCGCGATCGACGAGACCTCCCTGGCGATCCTGAACCGGATCCACAACGCCGCTGCGATCCGGCCTGGCCAGAGGATCCGGTGCCCAATTGACCCACTCCGTGCAGTGCTCGAGAAGAGGAGCTTCCTGCTCGCCGTCTACCTCGGGGAGCGCATCCTGCGACTCTACTGGGTCGGTCACGGTGCCGATGACAAGACTCCGGTGACCGAGTTCGTTGTGGTGGACAAGCTCAAGGATCCGGACTGGTACTCGCCCGATGGGCAGGTTTACCCAGCTGGAAGTCCCGAGAACATCCTGGGGCGCTACTTCCTGAAGTTCGACAATCCTAGCTATTCGGGGTTTGGAGCGCACGGAACGCCAAAGCCCGAGACCGTTGGAACCATGTCCTCGATGGGCTGCATCCGGATGTACGATGCCGACATCGCCGACCTCTACAACTTGCTGCCGCGCAAGGCCAAGGTTGAGGTGCGGGACTCCAAGTAGCGGGCGTGCGTCGTTGCCGCAGCCATTCTGCTGCGTCCATCTAGCCCCAGGACCGCGCTTGGCTCGGGTGGGCCTAGCCTGCCTTTCGGCAACTGGGCTCTGCCTTCGGCAACTGGGCTCTGCCTTCGGCAACTGGGCTCTGCCTTCGGCAACTGGGCTAGCGAGGAGGGGCGCGGGCAAGGCCGGGACCTTCGCGACGTGGCCTCGGGGGACCGGTCTGTCGGCCCCGCTGGGTTGGCCGCGTCGGCAGGCAAGACCGCATGGCCCCGCGGGCGCCGGAGCGCCGAGGCTCCGGTAGGGATGGGGGATGCCGCGGCACCTAGGCGAAGGGGGGAAGCTCGGGCCGCAGACCTCCCAACCGCGGCGCGCACCGGCGACGCGCCGTCCACGGCCCACCTTCAGTTAACTACCTTACCTATAACCGTTTATGGCAGCAGTCAGATATTTTGTGGCACTGCTCTTGACCGGTCTCAGAACTTCGCTACTCTCCCTCGCCCCGCTCACGGCTGCAAAGCCGCGACGCGCGCGATCTTTGGCATTCAGGGTGGCCTCGAAATCGAAACGTGTGAGTACGTAAATATGCAGGTAGGCGTTGCCCTCGGGTGACGCCGGGCCTGCCAGCCGCCCGCGGCGAAAGCCGTGGGTAGACACTGGACGAACATCTTCAAAGTGAAGGGTTTGATCCTGGCTC